>QNEL01000853.1 GCA_003645185.1 Candidatus Parabeggiatoa sp. nov. 3 | reverse complement strand
TTTTCGTGTATTTTGAAATGGGGCAACCACAAGGGATTGCCCCTACGCAATGCCATGTAGGGGCAATCCCACGCGCAAGCCCTTTGCGCTAAAATATCTGTTTATTTGTGCTTCAGTACTTAGACAACTCAAAGCCTCTCTTGCGCCTTAATTGCACCCTGTACTCTACTTTAAGGAAAACTCCAATGAACTCTCGAACTTTACTCATAATCCTTTTATTAATCATCAGCTTACCCATCAATGCCCAAGTGGTTCTCGACGGCACACTCGGCCATAGCGGCCCATTACCGGGCCCCGATTACCAAATCAAAGCTGACTTAGGCCAACAACACGGTGGCAACCTTTTCCATAGCTTTCAAGACTTTAACTTGAGTAGCCATGAAAGTGCCACCTTCTCAGGCCCCAATAGCGTCAACAACGTCATCAGCCGCGTCACAGGCGGCAATCCCTCAAACATTGACGGGTTACTGCGTTCAACCATTCCCAACGCTGACATGTATTTCCTGAATCCTTACGGCATTATGTTTGGGCCCAATGCTCGATTGGATGTGCAAGGGAGTTTTCATGCCAGCACTGCTGACACATTGCGTTTACAAGATGGCGGACGATTTGATGCCCGTCAACCCGGCAATAGTCTGTTGACTGTCGCACCCGTTGAAGCGTTTGGCTTTTTAACCAATACGCCGGCCGCAATTACCACTGAAGATAGCGATTTATCTGTTCCAGAAAATCAAACTTTATCGTTGATTGGTGGTGATTTACGCTTAAAGAGTCAATCTCCCATCCAATTTGATGAAGACGGTTTTGCAGCCATATTTGCTCGTTCCAAACTGTCAGCAGTTTCTGGGCGAATCAATCTCGCCAGTGTGGCATCGAGAGGTGAAATCATCCCGCATGAGTCTGAATTAGATTTGAATGGAGAAGGTGGGACAATCACGGCTAACAACACCTTAATAGATGTCAGCGGCCGAGGCAGCGGCGAAGTGTTTATCCGAGGTGGAGAGTTAGCGATGCAGGATTCGACGATTCAGGCCAGTACACTGGCCGACCTCAATGGCAAGAACATTGACATGCGGTTATCAGAATCCATCGACATTCGTGGCGATTTGCTGGCGGTGTTGAATCAAACCTTTGGTAGCGGCAATGGGGGTGGTATTGTTATCAAAGCCCCTCGCTTGGAAGTCACGGAAAGTTGGATAACCGCTGCGAATACCAGTACCGGTAGTGGAGGAAATATAGATATTGAAGCTACGCAAGTGTTGCTTAAGGAGGGCGGTACGCTTTTCAATGAAACGTATGGCAGTGGCTCAAGTGGTAACCTACATCTCAAAGTCAAAGAAACGCTTTTACTTTCAGGACGGCGTACCGGTAATATAACTAGGGCAGGCATAACATGGAAAAATTTTCCAAGTTTGATAGAATCCGCCACCTTCAATGAAGGTAAGACAAGCACTGTAACTATTGAAACCAACCATTTAAATTTAGTGGGTGGCATCATTGGTTCAAATAGTTTTGGGAGAGGTGATGCCAATGAGGTTATTATCCATGCAAATACTGCCAAATTGACGGATGGTGCCTTGATAACAAGCACTGCTTTTGCTTTTGGACGAGGTGGAAACATAAATATTACTATAGAAGACACACTTTCTGTTTCCGGCCAACGTTCAGGTTTATTGCTCCTTCCTTTTGGAATCAGATTTGAAAATAATGAAAGTGGAATTACTAGTGGAACCTTTGGCACAGGTCAAGCTGGGCATGTTTTTATTGAAGCTAATATCCTACTTCTAGCGGAACATGGCTTTATTTTTGCGACGAGCGGTGGTGATGGTACTGCGGGCAAAGTGAGCATTAAAGCAAAGGTTTTACACCTAACAAATAGAGCAAGAATAGGCAGCAGTAGTGGTGATGTATTTGGCTCGCAGGTATTCGCAGGTAGTGGTGATGGTGGCAACATTGTAATACAAGCCGACCATCTCCTTCTTACCAATGACAGTACCATCACGGCTAAAAGCCTTGGCACCGGCAATGCGGGCGACATTCTAGTGTCAGCTAATACCATCAACTTGACTGGCCAAAGTGCTATCACCACAGAAGCCAAAAACGCGGCTGGTGGTAATATCAGCGTAACCACACCAAACTTACTGTATTTGCGAGGTGGTCAAATCACCACGAGCGTCGGAACCGGCAAAGGCCGAGGTGGTGACATTACCATTTCTGGGCCGGTGTTTGTGGTGTTGGATAAAGGACAGATTAAAGCGCAGACTGATGAAGGCCATGGCGGAAATATTCGCATTACCTCTGATCAATTTATCAAATCGAGTGACAGTTTGGTGAGTGCGTCTTCAAGATTGGGTTTAGACGGCTCAGTGAACATTGACTCCCCTGATATGAATTTGGATCAATTTTTAGTGGTGTTGCCGGGCGGTTTTATTGAAAATGCCCAGTTACCGCCCTCTTGCAACATTCAAGAACTGAGTGAACTGAGTACCTTTGAAGTTCGCACACAGTATGAAGGG
>QNEL01000852.1 GCA_003645185.1 Candidatus Parabeggiatoa sp. nov. 3 | reverse complement strand
TCGAAAAATTGAGAGAAAACAGATTGAATCATAAGAGTGATGAAACGTAAGTAATTGGGTGATGGTGGGCAGCAAAAAGACGCTACCCACCCTACGAGGAAGGGTACTTTCATTAAATGTTACTACAAGGATTAGATTATAGCTGTGCTATAGGAGTCAAATTATGTCGAATACGACTGACAGTTCAACACATCAAATCCGTATATGGGATTTACCAACTCGTTTGTTTCATTGGTTACTGGTTGTTGCTTTTATTCTTGCTTGGCTCAGTCAAGGAGATGATCGCTATTTGGATATCCATGTTTTTTCAGGGTATTTATTCTTAGGATTATTGGCCTTCCGTTTAATATGGGGCTTTATCGGGACTCATTACGCCCGCTTTTATCATTTCGCTTACGGTTGGCGGGATGTTTGGGATTACCTGAAAACGTTGTTAACGAAACAACGCCAACATTTTTTGGGACACAATCCGGCAGGCAGTTGGGCAGTATTTGTTATTTTAGGCTTAGGTTTAATTGTCTCATTAATCGGTTTGCTGACATTGGGCGGTGAGGAGAGGCACGGGCCTTTTGCGGGTATGATTGGTTTTGCTTATGGCGATATGTTTCATCAGTGGCATGATGTCATGGCTTGGCTGCTGCTCGGATTAATTGGTATACACATACTTGGTGTAGTGGTAGAAAGCGGGTTGCACCGTGAAAACTTAGTCAAGGCTATGATAACCGGCTTTAAAATCCCCCCTAACTCTCTTTTTTCAAAGGAACCGATTAGAGAAAACATTCGTGTTCATCGTCATGGATTGATAGCAAGCCTCCTTATTTTGGTCGTTATCGCCAGTAGCGTTGGCTACTTTTGGGGTTATCTGACGCAAAGTGAAGAGCAACCTTATTTGCCATTCGTCGGCCCCGATTTACCTGACAACGCACTTTGGGATGAGGCCTGTGGGGAATGCCATCTGGCTTATCATCCAACACTGTTACCCGCTCGTGTTTGGCAACGAATATTGAATGAACAGCATGATCATTTTGAAGAAGATTTGGATTTTGATGAAGAGACTTTGGTAGAACTTCACACTTTTGCTGTCAAAAACGCAGCTGAGAGTATGCAAACTGAAGCCGCTTGGAAAATGCAGCATACCACACCGCCTGATTATTCGAAGTTACGCATCACTAAAACGCCTTATTGGCTAGAACAACACCAAAATATAGCCGAAGAAATTTGGCAACACCCGGATGTCATTTTTCAAGGAAATTGTGCAGTTTGTCATTTAGATGCCGAACAGGGTACGTTTGAAGATGCCGCCATGCGCTTGCCAAACAATGAAATACCTGAAAAATAATACTGTTTTTAAATCAAGTTCACAATAGCGAAGGGGTGCGATTAAAAGTGGGGGGATACCTCAATGCCACTGGGCGAACACGCAGGTTCGCCCCTACAACCCCGTCATGACGTGGGGTTTGGTAGGGGCATACCACCGCGAAAGCCCTTAACGAAGGTGGCATTGGGGGGACACCTACCAAGCCAACAGCTAAAGCAGTTGTCTAAAAGCTCAAGTTAGGTTCGCCCCTACAGGATGCCGTTTTTGATGACTTGAAATAATATCACCGCTTCAACCAATAATCATGCGTCACCACTTCACCCTGATGATAATCAAAATACACCGTTTTACCCTTTAAGGTTTTGTTATCAGGCAATAATCTCATGACAATCGCACCAATAATATAGCCTTTCATGTCCACATCTTCAAAATAGCCCACTAAGGTGCCTGAAGCGAATTTACCAGTACAAGCAAAAACTTTATGAGTCGTTTGCTTTTGTCTATCTGTGGTACGTATCACTTGCATATAGATTTGCCGATTTCGTTGCTTAATAACGGCCTCCCCCACAGCATCCCCTTCTTCTAGATCATAGCTTTGCCATTGTCCAGAAATATTCGGGATATCAAACAGGATAGATTTAATAAAAGGGATAACAACCGTTTTAAAAAAGTGAGACATCAGCATGGCTAAAAAAGTGGCAATGATACCACTCGCTATGCCTATTATTAAGTCACTTGTCATTTGTAATCAGTCTCCTGCACACAGTTATATTATAAATTAAATTTAATGTCGGGTGGGTAACGGGTTTTTGTTGCCCACCAATGAATTGTCGGGTGGGTAACGGGTTTTTGTTGCCCACCAATGAATTGTAGGGTGGGTAGCGTGTTTTTGCTGCCCACCACTGATTTTTTTTATAAGCTTTATAAACTATCATTTATTGATATGTATTTAATTCTATTCATAGACTATAATCTTCTGTAATTGTAATACGATACAAACAACTTTGATATGAATTAATAAGACTGAAGTGTGGAACAAGGTACTTAAGTACTGAAGCACAAATAAACAGGTATTTAACCGCAAAGGGCAACCACAAGGGATTGCCCCTACGGGCGGTTCGTAGGGGCAATCCCTTGTGGTTGCCCCTCTTCTTGGTTGTTTCTTTTAATTAAAATACCTGAAAATTTATGGTTCAGTAC
>QNEL01000851.1 GCA_003645185.1 Candidatus Parabeggiatoa sp. nov. 3 | reverse complement strand
GATTCACTGAGAATACGGCGATGGCGGCAAAAAAGGTGCCACGTACAAAATTTGAATGTTTCATAAAGAAGAGTCTCCGAGTTATACCCTCTATGATTATGTTTATCATGTTGGGAAGTTAACTTAAATCAATTTGTTAATTGTTAATTGGTATCAAGTCGTGTTGCTGCTTCAAAATGACAGCGCGGCGCATTATAACTCAATAAAATCGAAAAGGGCAATAATCAAATCACTTTCAATATCTATATTTCGATTTTGCCACGGAAAAACACGGAAAAACACGGAAAAATATTCCGTGCATTGAAGTGTCATTCCGTGGCTTTTAATACATACTCGCATTCCCTTTTCCCTATCTTGCAAAATCTTTTTTCGATTAAGCTTTGCAATTTGCAAAAATTGAAGCGTTAGAATCGTTATTATAATCGTTAAATTAACCACAATACTTTACGAAAACAATCACTTATCGTAATTGGTATGGGATGTGCTTTATATGATTGAAAAATCCATCTTGATGCCTGAATGAGTATTCAATCGTCTGTCTGAAAAACAAGGATTCATTTTGAATCTGATTTTGTAGTAAACATTTGATTACATTAATAATAATAATAATAACCCGTAAGATTAAAAAAACACAAATTGTGCTAGACTGTTTGTTGTTTTTTGGGTGGGTTATGCTTATGAAGGCCCAGATCACCCCCCCTTTCCACTGCGTTCAGGGCCTTAACAAATTACAAATTGTACTCTACGATTTGTAGTTGTTTGTAGGGTAAATTCGTTCTAGCAGACAATTTACCCTCTTTACTACGTTCTGTGCTTTTAAGCGTGATTAATACTTTTGGCACAAAAAAAATTATAATAATATCAATAGATTATGTAAAACCTCGTGTCTCAAGAATACTGTCTTTCATGGCTCAAAAAAACGCAAACTGACAATGCGGTTTGTGTTGGGTGAATTACAATAATGGTAATTTGCTATGATTTTCATTTAATCCCCTTTTTGAGGGGATTTTTTTTGTCTTAAATTTGGTAAAATATTCATTCATAAATCGGATTGTGAAAGTTTTTTAGACAATGGTGGGCAACAAAAACCCGTTACCCACCCTACAAAAAAAATATCAATCGGATTGAAACAATGGTGGGCAACAAAAACCCGTTACCCACCCTATAAAAAAAATATCAATCGGATTGAAACAATGGTGGGCAACAAAAACCCGTTACCCACCCTACAAAAAAAATATCAATCGGATTGAGACAATGGTGGGCAACAAAAACCCGTTACCCACCCTATAAAAAAAATATCAATCGGATTGAGACAATGGTGGGCAACAAAAACCCGTTACCCACCCTACAAAAAAATATCAATCGGATTGAGACAATGCTGGGCAACAAAAACCCGTTACCCACCCTACAAAAAAATATCAATCGGATTGAAACAATGGTGGGCAACAAAAACCCGTTACCCACCCTACAAAACATCATTTATTTTTTGGAGAGAGTATCAAATATGTCTTTACACAATACTGCCCCCTTTCCGAGTTTGCGTATGCGTAGAATGCGCCGTGATGATTTTTCTCGTCGCTTAATGCGTGAAAATGTGCTAAGCACTGATGATTTGATTTATCCGCTGTTTATCATGGAAGGTGAAAAGCAGCGCGTCGCAATAGCCTCTATGCCAGATCAATCTCGACTCACTATTGATGAGTTGCTTAAAGAAGCGGCTGAGTTAGTCAAATTAGGCATACCGGCTATTGCCTTGTTTCCGGTAGTGCCGCAAGAGAAAAAATCGCTTGATGCGCGTGAGGCTTATAATCCTGATGGTTTGGTACAACGCGCCTTGCGGGCTATGAAAGCAGAATTTCCACAATTAGGTTTGATATCCGATGTGGCTTTAGATCCCTTTACCACGCATGGACAAGATGGTTTAATAGATGACAGTGGTTACGTGATTAATGATGAAACGGTAGCGGTATTAGTCAAACAAGCCGTTTCTCATGCTGAAGCTGGCGCTGAAGTGGTTGCCCCATCAGACATGATGGATGGGCGTATTGGCAAAATCCGTCAAGCCCTTGAAGCTGAAGATTATCGGCATACACGCATTTTAGCTTATTCTGCCAAATATGCGTCCAGTTTTTACGGCCCCTTTCGTGACGCGGTTGGTTCAGCGGGCGCGTTAGGTGGCGGCAATAAATATACCTATCAAATGGATCCTGCTAACAGTGATGAAGCGTTGCGTGAAGTCGCTTTAGATTTGCAAGAAGGGGCTGATATGGTGATGATTAAACCCGGGATGCCCTATTTGGATATCGTACAACGGGTAAAAGCGGCCTTTCAAGTGCCCACTTTTGTCTATCACGTCAGCGGCGAATACGCCATGTTGATGGCAGCAGCCCAAAACGGATGGTTAGATGAAAAGGCAGTCATGATGGAATCGTTATTGAGTATCAAACGAGCAGGGGCCGATGGCATTTTGACTTATTTTGCCAAAAAGGCCGCAACAGTTATCAGTGAAATGTAGGGGCAATCCCTTGTGGTTGCCCCT
>QNEL01000850.1 GCA_003645185.1 Candidatus Parabeggiatoa sp. nov. 3 | reverse complement strand
TTCACCTATACCTGATAAAGAACGAAGTTGTTTATCAGATGTTTCTGCTAATTCTCTTATTTTCTCAATCCGATTATTTTTGAGTACATTAACTTGTGTTTGCGTTAATCCATAAGGATAAAATTGGGATTCAATCAAAGCGTCTATGGGCAATTCTAAAACAGAGAGTGTTTTGTCCAAAGGTAATTTGGGCAATGGTATCTCTAATAGACGACTACGAGTATTAATGTGTATCTCAGTGGACTTCGATTGATCTTGTAACCAAGCACTAAATTGTTCTGATGTTAAACTAGGGATTAACTCTAATAAGTTACATAAATTAAGTGTAAAACGTGATCCACGCCCTCCAGATTTCATGGCGATTGAAACTTGCCTTCGAGAAATCAATCCGGCATAGTCTAAAATTTCAAAGGGCTTAGCCCATTTTTGCATTAAATCCCGATGTATAATGATTGAAGAAGTCGATTTTTCAGCAGCGGTACGAAAAATGTCGTTTGCAAGCCTTATACTCGGTTCAATAAGCGATTCATAAATACCCAGTTTTTGTTTTAACTCTTCTAGTAAGGGCCAATAATAATTATTCGCCATATTGATTAAGCCAGATTTTAACTGGGGTAATCCAATTTTTGGCAATTCTTCTAGTTGATTACACAGAAAAATAAAGGCCCTCATGTTTCCAAGAACCGCTTTTCCTAGGAAAGCGGCCAGTTTGCTTTTATCAAGCGTGTCTGTTGTTTTATTTTCATCTAATAAAGCCGGATATCGGGCTGCCATGACGTCTAAAAAAAAGGCATTAAAAAACGGCGCATTTTCATCTCTCGCAATATTGATGACGGTTGCGTCATTATAAACGTCAAAGCGAGTACCAAATGTCGTCACACCTGGATATATAGTCGCTTTACATGAAAGACTACTACTTGATAAGATTCTAAAAATATCAAAAAATCCCTCCAAAGACGTTTCCCTGCCTAAGTGAGCGGCATCATCAAAGAAAAGCACAATTCTCCTATTGAGTTGACGACTGAGTTTGACTAAAGCTTGTTGAATCGGACTCACAGCCGGAATCGCCGAGAAAATGATCGGTTCTCCATTGTCTTTAAGCCCACTTTCTTTAAGCGCGAGATTGACAGATTGAATGAGCAATTCACAAAATTTTGTTTCATATTCGTCATCTTTACTACGCAACAGGGGTAAATTTCTTAGGCTTAAATAAACACTAAAGGCGGTAGCACTTTTTTCTTTGATTCTGTCATGGGCCGCTTTTAATAACACACTTTTTCCGCTACCTCTACCCCCCCGAAGTAAAACAGGCCCATGTGCCATTAAACTCAAAATGATTCTCTGTTCATATTGAGAAAAGATATGCAGTTTTTTAAACAAATCGGGAGAACAATCTTCAGCGGCAAGAATAAATTTTCCCTGTTCTTCTACATCTTCTAACATTTATAGCTTCACCTGTTCTTCAATTATTTTAAAAGAGTCTAAGCAAGTCTTTAAATCTAAAATCCTTGCCGCTATCATTGGAATACAATGACTCACCAATGCCATTTTTGTGACCAAAGAAATCGTGCTTAACAAAGAGGCCTTGATAGTCTCATTATCATATAGGATTGTTTGTGGGATAACAAATTCCTGATGTATTCCTTTGGAAAGTAAAGAATAAAGACTATCAGCTTGTCCTCTAAAATAACCAACGATATTATCTTCATCAACTTGTTTAAGTTCTTTTAACCATTCACTGTCATTTTCATTTTCGATGGCATCCAGTAAATCTCTGAAAGCAGGTATCCAATAAATATCTGCTGTATAATCGGTTAGCAAAGCACGATTTATTTTATCATAAGTCAGCTTATCCCATGGGGGTGGTTTTTGAGTAGCAATGACATCACCTGACCATTGAATGGCTATTTTATGTCGAATAGCAGGATCATAATTGGATTGCTCTTGCCTACGTTTAATGAGTAGAACTCTAAAAGGATCGAGCCGACTAATAAAAAGACTACATGCGCTTTCTAAAACAGTCCGTCCACAATAAGGGCCAAAAGTCGTCATCTCTTCTGAATTATTTTCAGAAATAAACTTGAAACAACGAGGCGCAAAATTGTCTATCGTCTTTCCAAGCTGTTCCAAGATTTGAGATAATTCACCCAGATGTTGATGCTCTCCACATAATAATAAGCTGAGTTCAGTCACATTTTTACCCTTTTTTTCTGTTATCAGTTATCAGTTATCAGTTATCAGTTATCAGTTATCAATCAGTTATCAATTATCAAAACCCTGATGTCCAGTATGTTCAAGGCCAACTCAAAAATTTTAATAATAAAATGTAGGGTGGGTAACGTGTTTATGTTGCCCACCATTTAAGCTTAAATCTTGACACCCGCTTGAACTCAAAAATTTTAATAATAAAATGTAGGGTGGGTAACATGTTTATGTTGCCCACCATTTAAGCTTAAATCTTGACACCCGCTTGAACTCAAAAATTTTAATAATAAAATGTAGGGTGGGTAACGTGTTTATGTTGCCCACCATTTAAGCTTA
>QNEL01000849.1 GCA_003645185.1 Candidatus Parabeggiatoa sp. nov. 3 | reverse complement strand
TTTTTGAAACTCGCGGCAAAATCAATTGGATTTGAAAATCGCGGCAATAAGAAATTGGGTTTGAAAATCGCGGCAATAAGAAATTGGGTTTGAAAATCGCGGCAAAATCAATTGGGTTTGAAAATCGCGGCAAAATTGGGTTTGAAACTTGCGGCAATAAGAAATTGGGCTTGAAACTCGCGGCAAAATCAATTGGGTTTGAAACTCACCGCCAAAAAAATTGGGTTTGAAACTCACCGCCAAAAAAATTGGGTTTGAAAATCGCGGCAAAATTGGGTTTGAAACTTGCGGCAATAAGAAATTGGGTTTGAAACTTGCGGCAATAAGAAATTGGGTTTGAAAATCGCGGCAATAGAAATTTTTCATTACAATCGGGCCTTCAATATTTGATTTCCGTTCAAGATTTATTTTGATAAACAATGAAATGCGCCCCAAAACCTAAGCCTGGGCGAACACGATTGGGCTGCCCCCCCCCAAGCCCATAAATACTTTATTTTTGTAGGTGAATACATGCTGCCCGATACGATATGGCGTTGACTAAACTGATAGGTGGTAAGGTTGATTAATAGGGTGTAATTAAAAGTGATAGTTGTAGGGTGGGCTTCGCGAGCCGAAAGTCAGCGAAGCTAAACTCACCAATCGTGGCGGTATATCAGTCTTTTAAATTTCTGTAACGTTATGGAAAAAGAAACGTGGTGTTTTATTGATTTTGAGAACTTACCCAGTGCTTTAGAATACGCCATTGGAAATAACTATGCGCGTATTTTTGTGTTTTTGGGCTCTCAACAAAAGAAAGTTAATATTGATTTAAGCAAACTAACGACGCTGGAAGTGATAAAAATAGAAGGCGTTGGCAAAAACAACTTAGATTTCCATTTGATCTATTACTTGGGTAAATGTCAAGTCAATGCGGGTAATCATGTTGAGTTTGCTGTTTTCAGCAAAGATACTGGTTGGGATCGGTTAATTCAATTCATTCAGAAAGAGGGGAGAACTTGCAAGAGAATTAGTACAACGGGTAGTTTGAAGAAAGCCGTGCAAATTGCAAAAGTCGTGCAAAATGCAGAACTTCCAACTGATATTCAGGCGATTTTAAAAAAACTTAAGAAGCTTAACAAAGCAAAACGTCCAAAGCAGGTTGATAGACTCACCAACCACATTCACTCAATAATCATATCGCTTGAGACAACAAAAACGGCTCCGCAAATTGTGGAGATTTTGAAACAACATAAATTAATTTCTATAGATGGTAATAAGAAAGTAACCTATACCATTTAAGTATTATTTGGTAATGGGTAATGGAATTCTTGCAGAAAATCTCCGTTTTATTTTAAAAACTTGTCTATTTTCAATGACATAAAATGAATCAATAACAATTATAATTAATAGAGTGAGGTGATTATGCTTACAGTATTTTGCATCGAAGCTCTTTTCAAAGCAAAATTTATTTTGCTTACGCGCGAATTTCGTTCCTGGTGAACAGTTGCAATTATTGGTGAAGGGCGGTTGTTGGAAAACGGCTAATTTTGGAGTGGGGAGAATTTGGCTTAATTAGCGAAGCTGTTTCCCCCTGATTTGAGTATGCGGATATGGCGTTGATTACTTCGCAGGATGTAAGTACTGAACCATAAATTTTCAGGTATTTAAAAAAAAGGAGAAAGGGGGCAACCACAAGGGATTGCCCCTACGGGCGGCTTGTAGGGGCAATCCCTTGTGGTTGCCCTTTGCGGGATAGAAATTGATTTGACGATTGTTCCTCCACCCGATTTGGCTATTGAGATCGACATCACTTCCCGCACTGGATTCGATAATTATGAGGCACTGGGTGTGCTGGAACTGTGGCGATATAACGGAAAAACAGGGTAAATAAATGCGTTACAATAATGAAGATACAAAACCTCTGAAACCCGTTCTCATTTTCCCTCTATTCCTGTTATTGAGGCGATTCTAGCCTATCTGAAATAAAGCAAAAGGATGGTAGAAATGCTTTGATGAGAGTGTTTAGGGGAATGGTGGGCTTTAAAAACCAGTTACAGGTCCCCTACAAGAAAGACTGCGATCATTTATTTTTTTTGGGATATGCCTAAGCTCTCTATTCACTTTCTGAATAAGGCTCAAATCGTCTTTTATCAGCTTGCTGAAAGTTGAGATTGCTGGTTTTTCAAGGCTTGTAAAATGGTTTTATCTTTAAAAAATCAGCGTTTCACGCGCTTTGTTTAGCGAAGCGAAACTTTAGCGTGGCGTCATGACAATCAGTATCATCAGCGTTCTATTCGAGATTTCAAAAAATATAGATTTAATGAGATAAACACGTTGTCGTTATGTGTTTAGTGAGGAGTTGAAAACTGATGAGACACATCCGTTTTTTTGATTAGAGGCAACAATTTATATCAACCTTCGCAATTCTGTTATGTAAGAAAGAAGAATAAAAATAAGTAGTTGATTTTGTTAAATATTTTTGAATGTCCCGTTGTTCAGTTTTAGAGGTCAATATGGGTGAAATGAGTGTTCAATTGTTCCATTTTAAAATATCAACGAGAGGCC
>QNEL01000848.1 GCA_003645185.1 Candidatus Parabeggiatoa sp. nov. 3 | reverse complement strand
AGCCGCAAAATCAATTTGGAACGAAAAGAGGGCCGCAAAATCAATTTTGAACGAAAAAAGGGCCGCAAAATAACAGGCATTCCAAAAGGGCCGCAAAATAACAGGCATTCCAAAAGGGCAGCAAAATCAATTTTGAACGAAAAAAGGGCCGCAAAATAACAGGCATTCCAAAAGGGCCGCAAAATCAATTTTGAACGAAAATCCGGCCGCAAAATAACAGGCATTCCAATCCGGCCGCAAAATAACAGGCATTCCAATCCGGCCACAAAATCAATTTGGAACGATAATGATTTGTACTTCATTCAATCGGGAAACGCTATACAAGCGTCACTTGAAAAGGCGCAAACTATTAAGTACTCATCCACAAGTTTTTCGGTATTTTGACTACGAAAACGATTGTTTTTATTAACTTTATTTTTGAATAATATATGGACGGGTACTTATAGAACATGAACAAATAGTGCCTCTCTGTCAGCAAGATGCCGAAGTCTTTTTCAAAGCCTTAGATAATCCGCCACCACCTAATGATAAATTATACTTAGCGCGGTAAATAAACTGAACTTTTAATGAGGATGGTGGGCTTTAAAAACACGTAGGGAGCCCTACATTTAATTATTGGTGGGCTTTAAAAACACGTTACAGGCCCCCTACAATTCCCTAAACTCATTTTCACGCAAAAGTAAACATCGTAACCAAACACCGTTTTTAATTTGACATTGTCAAATTAATCATTCACAGCAAACTTGGGAATGGAATAATTTCCTCCAAATGCCTTAAAGAGGTTGTCAATGCCCTCATAATCTGATGCATAAATATCTACTCGCGCCTTGATATAGTCTAGCACCTCTTTTCTGAAACCCCCTGTAGAAACCAGCCATAAGTGTATCTCAGGCACAGCAGTGCCCTCTTCCTCATGCGACGATATCAACACCTGCGCGGCACTCTCAAGCTTTTTGACTTGCTTAATGTCCATGGGCGTTTTGGTATATTTACACTCACAAAGCCAGACTTTATTACGCCTTTGTTCTTTGCCAAACACATCAATCTGATAAGCTGGTGTTTTGGCTGCTTTCACCGTCATGGTTCTAACAAATTGGAATAAGGGCACCTCTACTTCGCTCGTTTGACCAAACCAAGGGCCTGGTAAATGCTCATGGTTAAACTTCATCATGGAAACTTCTACTACCATTTCCAAAAATTTACCTTTCAAGGTATTCATCAAATTCTGTTGACTCAGGTCAATTTTGTCAATTCCTTCCAAATCTTGCTCATACACAAACTTGATAAAGCGCATGAGAGTTATGTCGTTGAAGGTATAATATCTTGCTGCACTCCTATAAACCAAGTCAGCCAGATACAGTTTTTCGATCTTCTGCTCTACGGCTTGTTTGGGCACTTTGAGCCTTTCTGCAATGCCCTTAATATCCACCGGTTGATTGTTGTATTGGGTGAAATAATAGATGATTTTTTTACCTAACTCTAAATCATCATCGGCATTGATGTATTTTCGGTTATCCTCAAAATGAGTCTGCCAAAAACCAAAAATCTTGCCTCGTTCGATCTCATAACGGATGAGTTGGTCAATGGCCGGTTCATCCCCAAAGTCCTTACCTTCATACTGAGAGGTTGCCAAGCAATACAGGTAATAAGGGTGTCCGCCCACTTGGGCACTTGCATAGAGAGCATGTTCTGGAGTAATCTTGTTCCTAGTGGCATAATATTTCAGCGTCTTGTGTAAGAGCATTGCACCATCTGGAATGGACATGGGTTTCATATACCTAAAGTCAAATCGTCCGCCCAATGGGCCGCCCATGACAGTCTTGAAAATAAGCGTCACCGCTGATCCAGATACCAGCATGGGTGCCTTACGGCTCTGAGACTGTCGGTCGAATGTGCCTGGGAGATTGATTGCGCCTTGGCCATTCAAAAGCCCTTTTGAATTCATTTCTGAGAACTGTTCTGATGAGGTATGATAAATATAGAATTTCATATCCTGAAATTCATCAATAATCACAGCGACTCTGGTGCCTGAATGTGAGCCAAGTCGTTCAGGTATACGAATAAAGGTATCCCAATGAATCAGTGCATCTTCAGCGCCGTGGCGATTATAGCGTTTCATAAACCGCTGAATATAATCCTGTGCCATGACACCAGCCTTATGAGTCGTTTGATAGGCTAATAATTCTTCCAGCTCTATATCTTTATTAAACAAATCGGCATCCTGTTCACAATAGGCCAGATACTGTTTGAAAAATGTCGTGGCGTATTCTAGGAGAAACTCTTTTAAAGTCCTTTTCTCCCGCGTCATTTTGAAATAAAAGGGGGCCACCTGATATTCTGGTTTAAAAAAGACGGTATTCACCAGCCGATCCAATAATACCGTTTTCCCTATCCGCCTGGGTGCAATAAGGGCCATACTTGATGAACCCATGCGACTTATCGCCTTGATCCATTGGTCTAATTCCCTCAACAGTTCCACCCTATCAGTAAATTCATCCTCGTGTACCATCTCTTCTACAGGCCATATCTTGGTTTCAAGCATTGTT
>QNEL01000847.1 GCA_003645185.1 Candidatus Parabeggiatoa sp. nov. 3 | reverse complement strand
TGCTTTGGTCTGGAAATTATCAAGCGTTTGGGCAATGTCAAGTTGATAATTCGGCCAGAATCACTAACCCTTTACGTTTTCCCGGGCAATATTGGGATGAAGAAACCGAACTTCATTATAACCTGTTTCGTTATTATGATCCGGAAACCGGGCGTTATCTGACCAAAGATCCTATCAGTTATTTGAGTGGGGATTTTAATTTATATCGGTATACTAAAAACAACCCAATAAATTACAGTGATCCTTTAGGATTTACGCCATGGACTCTTACTTGGAAAGGTGGCAAAGCAGGTGCAGCCGGCGGCAGTGTTTTCGGCCCGGTAGGAAGCCTGATTGGAACTGTGGTAGGTGTTGCAATAACAACGGGAATCTTATTCTTCGCTAAAAAGGTTGTAGAGGATGCACTTTGCCAAGGATGTGAGCCAATGGCAAGTGAAGGTGAAGAGGGTGGAGCAACGGCTGAAGAGGGGGATGGGACAACCAGCGAAAATAATACGAATGCAACTAATGAAGAAAGTACGCCAGCAAGTCCAGAACCTAATGAAAAACCACCTAATTTTCGGGATCCGAATAAACGCCGTCATGATCCTAGGAAAGTCACTCAAAAAACGGTTACAAAGGAGGTAAATACTGTTATTGAACCCAATGTAGATATCTCAGGCGATATGCAGGCAATACGTTCTGGGGCTACACCTAAGATTGGAGATAAATTCGTTGTTAATGGCCGAACATATGGAATACATGAGAATGGTACTCTATATCCGATTTCAGGACCAGGTTTTCATCAACTAACTCGCCCACAATTTAAAGCGTTGGGAGTGTACAATAAATTTGGTGAGACTGCAAGAGCTACCCAAATTCTTGATAACATGGGACTTGCTCAAGCTGATCGTGTAGCTGCACTGAATATCTGGAAATTATACGGAATGTAAGGAGGTTATGTAGATGATTTGGCAGGACATTTTAGTTGATAAAAACTTGGATTTTCAAAATATAGCACTTGAATTAGCCAAAATATTTGAGGTCAATTTGAGTGAAGTATTAGTGCTAGAAGAAATAACTGACACACCTATACCACAAAATATAGCTATTCTGTGTCAAGCACAAGCGACATTAGGTGATTTCAAAATGTTGTTGTCTATTTATATTCATGAGCAGACATTGTTTAAAAAATGTACAATCACAAACTGTATTCCCAAATTTTGCGACTCATTAGAATGTGTCTGTCTTGTCTCTGATGGTTCAATTAATCCATATACTATGTTATTAGTTACCGGTAATGCCGAATGGAAATCCGTTTCACTTTCCCCTTCAGAGCTTGAAGAAAATCGGTACATTTTAGTCTAAAGTTTTTACGAGAAAAATGAGTTCATATTATACAGCTTGTTTCCGTCTTAATAAAAATAAAACCGTAGATGAAAGCAAAATTCAAGCTTTCTTAAAGCAATATCGGCTTGAATATAAGGGGGTGTTTTTTTCGTATGCTTTAAATGAAGATGGAAACCTTCGTGACGAAGAACGAGAGGATGTTTCTATAGTGACTTTGGAACAGTTTATGACACAAATTAATGATCATAATTTTTCACCAAAGTCTAGACTCATCCAGTCAGAAATTAGGTATAGATGTAGTTTAGGATTTGCAACAGTTGGCACAGAAAGGTTTTGTATATTGGAAGATATTTCGAGTTCAATGATATTTAAATTAGCTGACTTTCTGAGAGAAAGGAATTTAAGCGTTTTACAATTGTTTAGCTCACTTTATCAAGCGTTACCTGCGGATACTATGGTATGTGGAATGGATATCTACTTTGAAGATTTGCTTGCTTTTATGGATGGAATAGTAGACGAATATGATGTCGAACACTATATTCGCATAGCTGTTGGGGTAAACGAGAAAAGTTTGGAGTCACTTCGTGCTTTTGGGGGAAAAAATGTCCTGATAGGCAATAAACAAGGAGTCACACAGTGGGGGAATGGTGCTTTTCTGGGTTCCTAATTCTATAGCTTGTCAAATAAACCCATTGGCCAAAACGAAGTTTGGCGAACATCGGAGGTTTGCCTAGCCGAAATTTTCTGAAGACGGCTTTGAAAATCGTGCCATGCACTAACGATGTATTTATAAGGAAAAAAGTGATGGGCGTAAGCTATGTGGGTTGTTTTCATCTTCCCAAACAAACTGTGGTAGAAAGTAGACTTAAAACGTTTTTGAATCAGTACCCATTTCAATATGAAGATCGTCATGCCTTTTTCCAGTTTGACGAAGAGGGAACGCTTTGGGATAGCTCAGAAGCAGTAGGTGAAGAGTTAGTCAATTGGCATCAATTCATTCAAGAAGTTAATGATCTCAATTGTTATCCGAAAGGATTGATAACTCAAAAACAAAATTTGAAGTTTGGTACTCGGAATTTATCAAAGTTATTTTTGCTAGCAACAACCTTAGAAGATGCCCGAATAGCATTATCAAAATCCCCTGATTATGAGTTGATTTTGTCACATCGCTGGCGAATTTTGTCCCAGTTTGGCCCCGTTTTAAAAACGGAAAATTGGGTAACCCAATATGGTATTG
>QNEL01000846.1 GCA_003645185.1 Candidatus Parabeggiatoa sp. nov. 3 | reverse complement strand
TTTGGTCAGTACGATTTCTGTACTGATCACCTTTTCATCACAACCATTAAGACTAACATAATAGTATTTAGTGCTATTGAATTCCATAAAATACGATTAAATCAGTGAATAAACACAATACATGCCAAGTTCAGTTTTAGGTCAATTTTATTGGCAAACGCAAAAGGCGCAAGAGACGCAAAAGACGCAAGAAAGGCTTCGATTTGTTAGGCAAAATCGCCGATTGAAACTATTAAATTTCTCACCACTATTTCGTTTTTCATGAGCAATAGTTAGGCAATGTAGCCTAGTACAACTCATTACGAGGATAAACGAATAAACCTTTTTAGTTTCTGGCCCTTATTCGATTATCCTCAAATTTTCAGAGCTTCTGGCCTGATGCAAGTTGACCAATCGTTAGGCAATGTCGCCTATTGAAACAAAAGCAACTATAAGAAAAAAAGATAAAACCCCAACTTGAACAGTAATTAGGCAATGTAGCCTAGTACAACTCATTACGAATTTTCAGGGCCTCTGGTGTTAGGCAAGATCGCCGATTGAAACATTTAATCTGCATATTCTCATTCCGCTTCCGGTTAACCGGTAATTAGGCAATGTAACCTATTGAAACGACTAGATTTATGCCAGAGCCGAGGTTGTCGTTGACCGGTAAAATAGGCAAAATAGCCTATTGAAACGAAGCCAATAAATTGTCGAGAGCCATCAGTTAACCCGTCATTAGGCAATGTAGCCTGTTAAAACGTTGTGCGGGCATGCCCCACAACGAGATTACAAAAAGGATTGATTTTTTTTATAGGATGTAAGATTTAGGATAATGCGGCAATGTGGGTGATATTGATAGAACGCCGATTCGGTTTCTTGTCATGACGGCGCTGATTTTTCAGTGTTAATCATGCCATCATCCGTTGTAATCTGTGTTTTATTTTTTTATCACCCACATTGCCGTTTTTTTTGATTAGGAGTTGTCTATGAGTCAAGTTGTCTTACAAATACCAGATGAATCGTTATTTGCATTGAAGTGGACGGCCGAAAAAGCCGGTGATGCATTACGCATGGCCGCCGCTGTTAAACTTTTTGAGTTAGGACAGCTTTCTTCAGGTGGTGCCGCGCAATTAGCTGGTATACCTCGTGTGCTTTTTCTCAGCAAGTTAGCCGATTATGGTGCGGATACTTTTACTTTAACAAAAGAAGAACTTGAAGGAGAAACGAGGCTTGCCTGAATTTTTCTGCAACACGTCACCCATGCAATATCTTCATCAATTGAAACTTTTGCCTATTTTGTCAGAGTTGGCGGGGAATGTGGTTGTTCCCCCGGCTGTGATAGATGAACTTGAAGCCGGTAAAGCTTTAGGCATCAACCTTCCTGAACTGACTACATTCGATTGGGTCACTATCCGTAAACCTTCTCGCTCATCGGTATTGAATTTATTAATAAACTTAGGGCGAGGAGAAACGGAAGTTCTCATGTTGGCATTAGAATCTAACGATCCTATTGTTATCTTTGATGATGGCCTTGCGCGGTGGATAGCCAAAATACATAAAATACGGTTAACGGGTACATTGGGATTATTGATTGATGCGAAAAATGCCGGTTTGATACCCGCGGTTAAACCATTATTGAATCGACTTCAAACATTGGGATTTCGCCTAGCTCCACATACTCGTACAGAAGTGCTGAGAATTGCTAACGAACTACCCTAGCTCTGGGGCATGGTGGGTTCGCTCAGTGAAGGAATATGAGGAATTTAGATTAGGGCACCCGCTTACCCACCCGACAAGAATCGCCTATTTTGCTGGCTGTAAGATTTGCTCTTCTATAAACGCTACGATTTGTTCTGGCTGATTCATATCAAGTCGCGGTAAATCGGTTGTGATGGTTAACGGTTCATCGCTGGCAATCGCTATCACGGCCTGATCTTCTGGAAAAATCAAGGGACGTTCTAAACTGGGACGATGTACTTCTATTTTAGGATAGCGTTCATGTTTAAACCCTTCTACCAAAATTAAATCCAATTTCTCTTGCTCTAAATGATAAAGCAATTGTTCTAAATTGGGTTCCTCAAATTCTTCCTCCATTTCAACCATTAAAGCCCACCTTTTCCGAGAAGCGACTAGCATTTGCTCAGCACCCGCTTCGCGTAGACGGTAACTGTCTTTGCCCGGATGATCGATATCAAATTTCTTATGGTGAGAGTGTTTAATCATACCGATGCGTAAGCCTTTTGCCTTAAGTAAGGGTATGATTTTTAATAATAAAGTCGTTTTGCCCGTGCCGCTGTATGCGACAAAACCTAAAATTGGAATAGGTGTCATTTCAGTTCTCAATTACGTGATAGAACGCTGATTGTGCTGATTATCATGATTTACGCTGATTAATTCTAAAAACGTGATAGAACGCTGATATTTTAAAAACGTGATAGAACGCTGATATTTAGCGTAGCTTCCCTTCGGTTCACGCTTCAGTTTTTGCGCGCAAAAACTGAATTTAGCTTCGCTGGCCTTCGGCTCACGCTAATGTTTCGCTTCGCTATACATTAGCGTGAAATGTGAAATGCTGATTGTCATGATT
>QNEL01000845.1 GCA_003645185.1 Candidatus Parabeggiatoa sp. nov. 3 | reverse complement strand
CTGAAACACATTGAGAAGAATTTGGAAAGCACGGATAGGCAATACGTTAAAGCCTTAGCTGATAAAGTGGACAATATCGTCAAAAACCTCACGCAATTGTTTACACCGACTTTAGATTCCTTCAATACCGGTAATGCGGATTTAAGTCGGGAAAGACGCTACCGCACCTTATCGGAAAAGTTTATCAAGGATTTGACAAGAGGCTTAGAGAAATTGGTTTTAGAAGTCCAGAATGAACTCAATATGAGTGAGGAATTTAAGCAAAAGGTGGAAGAGATTTGCGAATCTGCCAGACAATCCGCCCCGATTCCGGGTACAGAAGAACTGGCTGAACAATACTTGGAATACAGTGGATGGAAGGGCGTTGTTGGTGAAGAATTGAATTATCTACGCGCCTACTTGACAGAATTTCTGGCAACCCAATTAGACGAATACTTGCAAAGCAAGATAAATGAGGCCCTTCAACAAATCTTGGAACGGGTATTTCCGAAAGCCTTGCAAAATATGCTGTCACAAGAAGTGGGTACTCAAGCGGAACCGCGAATACTCATCAAGGCATTTCAAAGGTTGTTGGATAAAAGCGAACATGCCAATATCTATAAGACTTTCAACTACATACGTCAATTTAACTTTTCATACCACAGCCATTTTCATTACCGTGTTCGTGAAGAAATGGGCTTATTAAACACCTATAGCAGTGAGTCGGTAGACGACATAGTGCCGAACGATGCGACACGGGATAACTTCATAGAAAAGGCAGAAGAAATTGCGAGAGGCTTAGACAGCCACTATCAGCAAACGATTTATGAACTGAGAAAGAAGTTCAGTGAGAAAATGCAAACTGATCCGGCGAATGCCCTGTTAGCCTTAGTTGAAGAGATAAAAGATCGTCTCGTCAGAGCGAAAGGGATCAAAGAAGAATGGAAAAGCTTCCTTGATCCGATCCGCGAACAACTGTGGGCAGAAGAATTGCGGCAATTGAACAAAGAGATTTATTTACGCAAACAATGGCGCAATGCACTTGATGATGGCCTCAAAAGTGCCAAACTGGTACAAGATGAATTTCCGAAATAAGGAAAACGGCCCCAACCTCTTCTACAAGGATTAGATATAACAAAGGATAAAAACCAAAAAATAGTCGGTTTATCCCTTCTTATATCTAATCCTTGTCGTTCTGGTTTATCTTCATAAAAAACAAGCACGGCATTACCGATAACGGTTTCTAATGGTAGAATGATAAGAAAACAAATCTTAATAGGAGAACAAACATGAAAATTGAATCTATACGATTGAAAAATTTCAAAGCATTCAAAAATACCTTGATGAGCGATATTCCCAAATTGTGCGTGATTGTCGGAGCCAATGGCACTGGAAAATCAACGTTTTTTGACGTGTTTGACTTTCTCAAAGACGCTTACAAAGACAATATCTCTCAAGCATTAAATAAGCGGGGTGGATTTGGTGAAGTCAAAAGCAGAAATTCAGATGGCCCTATCGAAATTGAAATGAAATTGAGCGACAGTTCATTTAAAGAGCCTATTACCTATTTTATTGCCATTGAAGAAGAAAAGGGAACACCCATTATTAAACGGGAAAAACTCGGACAAGTTCTTGATTTTTATAAAGGTAAAGGATTTGTTATGACGAATGAACTCGAAGCTCAAATGGAAAGGGAAGAACAAACACTAGCGCGACAGGATATTCTTGCCATCAAAGGATTAGCACAATTTCAGAAATTTCCCATTATCATGAAGCTCGGTTCATTGATTGAAAATTGGCACATTTCTGATTTTCATATCAACAATGCCAAACAGATTCAAGAACACGGATTGGCCGAACATTTATCCCGCGAAGGTGAAAACCTGTCTTTGGTAACACACCGATTATATGAACGATATCCAACTATTTTTAATGAGATTTTAGAAAAACTAAAACAGCGTGTACCCGGAATTCATTCAGTTTCCGCAAAAGTCACCGAAGAAGGTAGGGTATTATTGAAATTTAAGGATAGTCATTTTAAAGAACCTTTTTTAGCACGACATATCTCCGACGGTACACTCAAAATGTTTGCTTATTTGGTTTTGCTCTATGATACTTTGAAGCACCCATTATTATGCCTTGAAGAACCTGAAAATCAACTTTATCCCAAGTTGTTATGGGAACTTGCTGAAGAATTTCGTATCTATGCCAATCGCGGTGGTCAAGTCTTTATCTCAACCCATTCCCCCGATTTTCTCAATGCGCTTGAATTGGAAGAAGTCTTCTGGCTCATAAAAAATGAAGGGTACACGACGATCAAACGAGCCAGGGATGATGAACAGGTTGCCGCATTTATGGCCGAAGGCGATCAGATGGGATATTTATGGAAACAAGGTTTTTTTAATGGAGTTGATCCCCAATGAAACATCTTGTTTTTTTATTGGAAGAGCCATCGGCAAAAGAAATGTTAAACGGTTTGCTACCTCGGTTGCTGCCCGGGGTAAGTTATCGTTGTATCGTATTTGAGGGTAAACAGGATTTAGAAAAAAACTTGATTAAGAAAATACGTGCTTATCGTGTCCCTAATAGT
>QNEL01000844.1 GCA_003645185.1 Candidatus Parabeggiatoa sp. nov. 3 | reverse complement strand
TTGTTGATAGCTTTTGAATTTTTCGCCTAAGGGCCTCAAAAATAATTCTTTTTCAAGTGATTGTTTTTGTTCGGCTTTTTGTTCTTCACTGAATGTTTTTTGTTCTTCAGTAGTTAATTTTATACTGAGCGCCCTATCTAATAATGCATTGACTCCGTTTTGATCGATTTTATGAGGCAATAAGGTATTGACTTTTGATATAAAATAACTACATTCTAGAATGGCCTTTTTATACATGGATTTGGGAGGGGCAGAATGCGGATCGGGCAAAATCCTCTCTAATTGACCACTCAACCATGCCAATTCTTTTAATCTGCCTTGAATCTGTTGCTTAGGCGGATAGGCGATATCCCAGTGGGTTTCAATAATATCCCTAAGCACGATTAAACCCACGGATAGCCCTTTGTAGTTTTCACGTTTAAATAGGGCAAAACACAGATAGCATACGGCTTTAAAGTCTTTCGATTTTTCTCTTAAAATGAGCGTACTGGTATCAATCACTTTATGCCATTCAATAGAATCTGCCTGTAAGCCACCCATTTTATCGATTTCATTGTCTAACTCTATAAATTCCAGACTTTGATCACGGACTTCGTCAGGTTTTTGTGGATTATCACCAAGGGCAATCAACCCGACTTTTACAATCTCTTCTAATTTTTCAGCCATGTTATTATTCTATGCTTTAGTGAGCGATAATATCTGATGTCAAATAATACATCATTATTCAATCTTGTGCGTGTGCGAAGGGCTATTCCTTATTGCCTACAAATACATATATTATGTAGGGAAAATCCTTTGCAAAATTAAATGTTGGAGTGATCTCGCTTCGCTCGTTACTTCGTTTCGCAAGCTCACTCCAACCTACATTTGTGGTATTTTGTTGTGCCGCAATGTGGGTGATGTCGTTATATGATTAGATACGAAGGCTGAGAATACCAGCGCAGATCAGGCCATAATCATGTGTCATCGGCGTTCTATCATATCACCACATTGCATGACGAGCTAAATTTAAATCTTTGATTATATCTAATCCTTGTCGTTATTGGTTTTAATCGCTTATTATATATATCTAATCCTTGTCGTTATAGATTTTAATCCTTGATTATATCTAATCCTTGTAGTTATAGGTTTTAATCCCTTATTATATCTAATCCCTGTAGTTAGTCAAACGCGAGAACTTAAACGATGTTAAATATTGATCTCAAAGCTTTATTTAATCGCCTCAATCCTTATTGCACTGGGGCTATGGAAAGGGCTGCCGGGAATTGTGTCACCCGTAGCCACTATGAAGTATCCATTGAACATTTGTTACTCATATTAATTGAAGACACGGATCGGGATTTTCAATTGATCTTGCATCATTATGAGATTGATCCTGCTCATGTCGCGAGAAGTATACAACATGCCCTTGAAGAGTACAAAACCGGTAATCCGAGTAAACCGGTGTTCGCTGATTTACTGATTGAGTTATTTCAAGAGGCGTGGATGCGTGCCTCACTCGAAATGCAATTGGCTGAACTGCGTTCGGGGGTATTGATTGCAACCTTAATTTCTAATCCACGTCGCTATGGGCAAGCGGATTATTTCGATATCCTAAAAGCCATTCCGGCCGACGATTTGCGTCGCAATCTTTTAAATATCACGGCCAATTCTAAGGAACAAACTTTGGTGATGGCTGTAGAACAACCGGCCGCTGGTGTTGTGAAGGTAGTACGCGAAGATACGGCCCTAGGTAAATATACTATTGATTTCACGGGGCAAGCGAAAGCGCATGAGATTGATCCTGTATTTTGCAGGGATCGGGAAATTCGCCAAATGATTGATATTCTCAGTCGCCGTCGTAAAAATAATCCCATTGTTGTCGGTGAGGCGGGTGTTGGTAAAACCGCGGTGGTTGAAGGATTGGCGCTGCAAGTGGTTGAAGGCGATGTGCCCGATGTGTTACAAAATGTTGAGATTTATGGCTTGGATTTAGGCTTATTACAAGCTGGGGCGAGTGTCAAGGGTGAATTTGAAAATCGCTTGAAATCGGTGATTGAAGAAGTTAAGGCTTCGCCTAAACCCATCATTTTGTTTATTGATGAGGCGCATACGTTAATTGGTGCGGGGGGGCAAGCGGGGGGCGGTGATGCGGCTAATTTACTGAAACCGGCTCTGGCACGGGGGGAACTCCGTACCATTGCCGCGACAACTTGGTCAGAATACAAAAAATATTTTGAAAAAGATGCTGCCTTAGCGCGACGTTTTCAACTCGTTAAATTAGCTGAACCTTCACCCGCTGAGGCGGTGATCATTTTGCGCGGTTTGCGTGATAAATATGAGCAAGCGCATGGTGTCTATGTGCGCGATGATGCGGTAGAGGCCGCAGCGCAGTTTTCCGCTCGTTATATTTCGGGCCGTCAATTGCCAGATAAAGCGGTGGATGTGTTAGACACGGCTACAGCACGGGTCAAAATCAGTGTCAGTGCTAAACCAGATCGCCTTGCCGATTTGGCGCGTCAAATCAAAACTTTAGAGCGAGAATTAGACGCGATTCGTCGAGATATTGCTGCTAATCTGCGGCAAGAAGATGA
>QNEL01000843.1 GCA_003645185.1 Candidatus Parabeggiatoa sp. nov. 3 | reverse complement strand
TATTTAAAAAAAACAGAAAGGGGGCAACCACAAGGGATTGCCCCTACATGACATTGTGTAGGGGCAATCCCTTGTGGTTGCCCTTTGTTGTAAAATACCTGTTTATTTGTGCTTCAGTACTTATGATCGATACTAAGTATATCATTAAAAATCAAATATTTATTCTCTGTGGCACTCTGTGGCACTCTGTGTGCTCTATTCCATGTTCAAGTTTTTGCGCGCAAAAACTTGAACATGGAATGTTGAAAAAAAAAGTTGTAGGCGATTTATCGCTTAACCTCGCAACACCACATTCGTTAGCGCGTCACGAATTTCACTGGGCCTTTGTCGCCCACCAATTTGTCCAGGCATAATATAATCAAGTGTTTGTGCAAAAGCACGCCGCACTTGAAAAGCTGTTTTAGCGGGCGGGTGGCCGCTGAGATTGGCACTGGTAGAAACTAATGCCGTGCCCCAATGTTGACATAAAGTCGCAGCCCCTGAATGGGCCGTGACGCGCACCGCTAATTGGCTTGATTGCCCTCGTAACCAATACGGTACTTCTGCCCTGGCTGGCAATAACCAAGTGACTGCCCCCGGCCAAGTGGCAAAGACTCTTTTTTCAAGAGTTGGGGTTAAAGGTTCCAGAAAGGGGGCCAGTTGTGCATAGTCAGCGGCAATTAAAATCAACCCTTTTTGCCAAGCGCGTTGTTTCAGTGCCAATAAACGGGCGACGGTTTTTTCATTCAGAGGATCACAGCCTAAACCATAAACGGCTTCGGTGGGATAGGCGATAATGCCACCGGTTTTGAGGTAGCGTATTGCTTGTTTTAAATGCCATTGAGTCATATATTCAATTGTCGGGTGGGCGTTGCCCACTGTGTTTTGTAGGGCTCCCTACGTGTTTTTAAAGCCCACCATTCCCCTTTTCCCAGCTTGGAAGCTTTTTTTTCTTTACGGCGAACACAGAGTACCACAGAGTACCACAGAGTATAAGTCTCTGATTTTTAATTCAATAACCCATACCTAACAGGTTTTAAAAACCTGTCAGTTCGTTATAAATCGACATTTTTATGAAACTCTATAGAGGGAATGGTGGGCAACAAAAACCCGTTACCCACCCTACATTATTTTTTTGATATTCCTAAACTATTGCCGTTTGACAACAATAATATCACTGATGATCTCTGTATCTTCGGGTATGGTTTTTAAACCATAAGCTCGGTTTCGTTGATTTTCTAATTGCTTAGCCGATTCTGGGTTGTTTGTGATGACGACAAATGTTTCGTAGTTATAGCCTGGACTGTGGTAAATGCCTTTGACTGTCCATTGTCCGGTTTTATCTGGAAATATCTCGCTTTGGGGGTAGAGTTTTTTGCCAAAGGTTTGCGATTTTATGATCAAGAAACTACGTTTTTTGGGTGTGCTGTTCTCTAGGCTACCGGTTATCATGACTCGTTTTCCAACTGCTGCGCCATCTTCTGGGAAGGTAATCTTGGCTTTTGCCTGATCATTTTTGTCGTCAATCTTTTCCTCAATTTCAGGCTCAATCACTTTCTCAATTTGGGGCTCAATCACTTTCTCAATTTGGGGCTCAATCACTTTCTCAATTTCGGGCTCATTCTTTTTCTCAATTTCGGGCTCAATCTCTTCTTCATATTCCTCATATTCATATTCTGGCTCAATCGGTTGTTCAATCAAGGCCGTCGTTTGTGGTGAGCGTTCAAAAACCATAAATTCACTGACAATTTCAGTTTCTTCTGGTAATGTAGATAAAGGCCGTGTCCGAATCTTTTCCAGTTTTTTGGCTGAGTCGGGATTGTGTGTGACTACGACAAATGTTTCGTAGTAGTAGCCTGGAGTGGGGTAAATTCCTTTAATTTTCCATACTCCCTTCTTATCAGGAATAATTTCGCCTTGAGGGTAGAATTGTTCAAATTCTTGCGGTTTAATGATCAGAAAGCTACGTTGTTGAGAGGTTTTTTCTAACCAGCCGCTTATCATGACGTTTTTGGGCACTAAGCTGCCGTCTTCTGGTATCCATATCTCAGCTTCTGCTTGCAAATAGCTTTCGTTAATGCTCTCTTTTGTCGCTTCGGCAGAGGAGTGCAGAGGCTGTGTACTGGTTTGCAATCCTGCCGATTTCAGGCTTGTTGAAGTGGCGGGTTGAGTCGTCGATGATGGGGGCGGTTTTGAACAGTTTTCTAAACCTATCTGGCATCTCAATTCAGGGAACATCATGTCGGCTGCTACTGCGGTAATCGTTAGTAATAGAGTGCCTATCGCTATTTTTTTCATGATGTATTGAATGTTTCTTGTTTGCAAATAGGGGAATGGTGGGCAACAAAAAATCGTTACCCACCCATTTCACGCAAAAGTTTCGCGGAGCGAAACTTTTGCGTGAAATATTGATTTGAATGGTGGGCTTTAAAAACACATTACCCACCTACATTAATTGGTGGGCTTTAACAAACCCGTTACCCACCCTACTGGCTTATTCTGTGGCAACTTGTTCGGTGTAGCCGCAGCCTTTTTGCGGACATATTTTTTGGGTGCCGCGTTTTTTCGTGGTTTTTAGCGACATGATAGGCCAACTACAGTTGGAGCAAGGTTC
>QNEL01000842.1 GCA_003645185.1 Candidatus Parabeggiatoa sp. nov. 3 | reverse complement strand
GTTTTGTTGTTATCGGCATCGCTCAAGTTTTTCCGATTACCATCGGCATCAAAGCCTTGGCTTGAAATGCCGGAAATGGCATCTTCGCTTTCAACTAAACGGTTTAAGTCATCATAATCAAACTGAGTGAGGCGATTTTTAGGGTCGGTGGCTTGGATTAAGCGATTTAATTCATCATAGTCAAAAGTGCTGCTATTAGAAAGCGCGTCAGTCACACCAATGGGATTGTCCAATTCATTATAGGAAAGGGACAAAACCCGTTTGCCAAAAGCATCAAAGCGTTTGAGCAGGTTATCGGCCGCGTCGTATTCTAGGGTTTGGGTAAACCCTAATGGATTGGTAAGGCTTTCCAACCGGCCTTTGCTATCATAACCCAATTGAGTCACACGGTTTTTAGCGTCAATCACGCGAATCAAACGATCTTCGCCATCATATTCGTAGCGCGTTTCCTGATTGAGGGCGTTGACTCGTCGAATCAGATTGCCATTCTCATCATAATAACGGGTGCTGGTGTTTCGTTTTCCATCGGTTATCGTTTTTAGGTTATTACGGCTATCATAAGTCACACTCACCATCTGGCCTAATGGATTAACGATATAAACCAAGCGGTTTATGCCATCATAACCCAATGTGGTTCGGTGATTTTCTCCATCGGTTATGTTAACTAAACGGCCGACTTGATCATAACCCAATTGGTATCGAGTACCTTCAGGGGTGATTATCAAAACGGGTAATGCTGAAGTACACGTTATTCCTTCAGAAACGGGTTCTGTGATAGGTATGCCTCGACGGCAATTCACATCAGTGGGATCAGCACTATGCAGCGTGTAATAATGGGTTATCCCGCCTTTGGGAGTCGTCACTGTCTGCACTTGACTCTGTTCATTGTAAGTTAAGTGCCTGACATGATTGAAAGGATCCGTAATGCGAATCAGGTTGTTGTTTTCATAACTGAAACTGACTGATTTCCCCAAGGCATTGGTGACTTCAGTGAGGTTATTGTCCTCATAAATCAGAGCGGTTTCATTGCCCAACGCATCGGTGATGCTTTTAAGTTGACCATGTTGAGTATAGGTGAAATAACGGCCGTGATTGTTGGCATCCGTGACACTCGTGCGCCGATTTTGGGCGTTGTAGGTATAGCGTGTTTTATGGCCCAGTCCATCCTGAAAACTCAGCAGATTATAGGCCTCATCATGCACATAGATGCGCTTTTGATTGAGACGGTTTGTGACGGTGGTGGTGATAATCCCTGAATCACTGACTTGATAGTTAAAGCGTAAGGCTTGGTTATTCGGGTTGGTATCTTCCTGAGAAATCGCACGGCCTTTAGCATCATAAACGGTGCGAGAAACAACAATACCTTCAGCATTAGTTCTGGTGAGCAGTTGGCCGCGTTCATTATAAGTATAGCGCGTGGTTTGCCCCGCAGCATCGGTCATACTGACCAAATTATCATGAGCGTCATAACTCAAAATGGCTTGACGATCAATGGCATCTATTACGCTTGTCAACAATCCTTTTTCATTATAATCATAACGCAAGAAAACACCTGAAACCGCTTCCGTTACTTGACTCAATTGCCCTGCATCATTGTAAGTCAAGGTGACAAATTGACCTTTTCGATTACCGATGCGAACTAATTGCCCTTGGGCATTAAACTGATAAACCAGTTGATTCTGACGTGTCAGAGTAAATGTGCCATCAGGGTTTTTAACGAGTTCGTCAAAAACACAATCCGATTGTTGCGATTTATACTCGCCCTCAGCATTTTTGAAGAAATCATTATAACGGTTGCTTGTCCAATGAATTTTGACCTCACCATTCGCAGATTCAGATAGAGAAGCCCGCCATTGACTATCAGTCCAACCATGGCCCAAAGGCCCTTTTCCAAGCAACAACGAGTTATATTCCAAAGTCAAGTCAAGCGGCAAAATGCCTTGCACACTTAAATTTCACATTTCACGCGTGAAATACAGTTTTTGTTTGCCTTAACTTTTGCGTGAAATAATGTTTATCTCTCAACTTTAGCCCCGGTGACTGGGTGAATCGGATTACCTTCCGTCTGTGCATCACAAAAACTCAGGGTTGCAACGATATCGTAGATATCGATAGCCGATTGGATTTGCTCAGGGGCAGGGCGAAGGCGGGTTTGACAATTCTTTATAAGTTACTAATTTATAGACTAATTTAGATCAATATGACAAATAGAAAGATGAGGTGTTCAAACGCTGGCAAACTCCAATAGTTGAGATGTTGGACTTACCGTCGTAAAACCGACGAGTTGAGAGCGATTGGAGGGGATGATTGAATAACGTTCTAAGACATCATTTCACCCGCTTTGCTTAACGTTTAACGGGTGAAGAATTGAGATTTGGGAGGGAGGAGTTATCTCGTTATGTCATTGGCTTCATTGGAAGCGTCAGCATTGCTTTGGCTCTCAGTTTGAATCACACTCAGCAAATTGCCAGTCGCATCGTAAGTGTAATGAATGATTTCACCTGTGGGATAAATCACTTGAATCAAGCGATTGAGATCATCATAAACATAATCAATGGCGTAACTGGCACTTGAGATAAGTAATCCGGTTATGAAAATAAGG
>QNEL01000841.1 GCA_003645185.1 Candidatus Parabeggiatoa sp. nov. 3 | reverse complement strand
CTGATAACGGGTAACTGATAACTGATAACTGAAATCATGCCAAAAAAACGTTCAACAAAAAAGAAAAAATCAACTCAAATTCCTTATCCAAAAAATCAACCGCCCTTAAACACGCTCCAAGCTTTGGAACGGGCTATGCAATACCATCAAGCTGGCGACTTGCAATCAGCCCAAGCCCTCTACCACCAAGTATTACAGGCCGAACCCAATCAGAGTGAAGCAATCCATTTATTAGGTGTTATTGCGGCCCAAGTCGGTGATAACCAGACAGCACTTGATCTCATTCAGAAAGCCATACAGATTAATGATAGCATTCCTAATTTTCACAACAGCTTAGGCAATGTTTTGTGGTCTCAAGGAAAATTCACGGAAGCCGCAAACTGTTATCAACGCAGTTTAGCCCTAAATCCCCATTTCACAGAAGCACACAACGGCCTAGGCAATGTCTTAAAAGAACAAGGCAAATGGATTGACGCGGCCGACAGTTATCAACGCGCATTGTGTTCAAACCCTAATTATGCCGAAGCCTACTACAATTTAGGCAACGTGCGACGGGAACAAGGATTACTACCAGAAGCCATCATCTGTTATCAACGCGCACTCGCTTTAGAACCCAATCATTTTGAAGCATACTATAACTGGGCTATCGCCCTGATGAAACAGGGCAAACCGGCAGAAGCCGTCCTCCAATTCAAAAACGCGCTTGCCCTGGCACCCCATGATATTGAAGTACACAATCACTTAGGCATCGCGCTTCTCGAACAGGGCAAACCGGCAGAAGCCGTTGATCGTTTTCAACGTGCAATCGCTTTAAATCCTGACAATGCCGAAGCACACTACAATCTTGGCACCGCGTATGACAAACGGGGTAAACTAACCGAAGCCATAGCCAGTTACCAAAAAGCACTGACTATCAATCCGAATGATGCCCCAACACATTACAACCTTGGCATTGCATTACATCAACAAGGCCACAAAACCGAATCCATTGCCCATTATCAAAAAGCTATCGCCTTAAACCCAGAGCATGTCGAAGCACATAACAATCTGGGCATAATCCTAAGTGAACAGGGAAAACTCACAGAAGCGATAGCTTGTTACGAACGAGCCCTAGCCTTAAATCCCAATTACGCCCAAGTCTATAATCATTTAGCCGGCGTATTACTCAATCAAGGAGAAATTGATCAAGCCATAACCCATTATCGACGCGCCTTGGCGCTCAAACCCAGTTTCACAACCGCCCATACCGGGCTCTTATTAGCCCTGCACTATGTCGAAGGTTTAGAACCCACAACGTTGTTTTCAGAACACCAACGTTTTAATGAACAACACGCCAAACCTTTAACGCCCTCATCGCCGCGCCACTTAAACGACAAGCACCCACAGCGACGAATAAAACTGGGCTATGTTTCGCCTGATTTTCGCCAACATCCTGTAGCCCACTTCATTGAACCCGTCTTAGCACACCATAATCACACCCAATTTGAAATCTTTTGCTACGACAATCATGGCAAAACAGACAAGATCACACAACGCCTACAACAGTCAGTTGAACATTGGATAAACTGCGTAACGCTTACCGATGAAGCCTTAGCTTCACTTATCAAGCAAGATCAAATTGACATTCTGATTGATCTCGCCGGGCATACCAATGACAACAGACTACTGGTTTTTGCCAGAAAACCGGCACCGGTTCAAGTCACGTATCTCGGTTATCCCAACACCACCGGTTTGACAACCATAGATTACCGCATCACCGATCAGTATCGTGATCCAGAAGGCCTAGCCGACGAATTAAGTACCGAAACCTTAATCAGAATGCCAGAAACTTATTATTGCTACCGCCCGTATGATGACACACCGCCAGTCAACGACTTACCCGCTCATCAAAACGACGCGATTACTTTTGGCACCTTGAATAACTATGTCAAACTCAATCCCAAAATGCTCACCCTCTGGGCAGAAATACTACAAGCCGTACCCGGATCAAAACTCCTCTTAAAACCAAGCAATCAGATATTAAACGATCCAAGCGCACGGCAAGCGATAGAAAAACAGTTTATGACAGTCGACATTCAGCCCACGCAACTGATATTGGAAGAGATTACCCCCTCACCAAGCCATCTAAAAAGCTACCATCAACTCGACATCGCACTAGACACTTATCCCTTTAATGGCGGCACCACAACCTGCGAAGCACTCTGGATGGGCGTACCCGTCATCACATTAGTCGGACAAACCCATACAGCAAGAATGGGAATAAGCCTCTTATCCACGCTAGGCTTAACCGAACTGATTGCCCACAGTCCAAAAGACTATGTCGAACTGGCGATAAAACTCGCCAACGATAGAGCCTATTTGCAAAACCTACGCGAAAGCCTACGCGACAGAATGCAAACTTCCCCTCTCATGGACGGCCCAAGCTATACCCATCACTTAGAAACTGCCTATCGGAAAATGTGGGAAAAGTGGTGTGATTTAAGCTAGTGCAGGATCGCTCCAATCCTAAGACCACCTAGCCTGCCTAAAAAGGGGCAACCACAAGGGTTGCCCCTACGAACGGTTTGTAGGGGCAATCCCTTGTGGTTGCCCTGGTTTTTCAATGG
>QNEL01000840.1 GCA_003645185.1 Candidatus Parabeggiatoa sp. nov. 3 | reverse complement strand
GCGTCTCTACTGGTACATCACGTTTCTGGCATTGATTTGCATTGCTACGCAAATCTACTGCATGATTAACTTTTGAGCCCGTTTTTTATCAAAAAAAGAATCTGGGTGCGTAACATCAGTTAAGAAGTTTTGCGCGCAAAACTTCTTAAGTGAAAAGTTGTGCCCGTATGCAGTATAGATTAATTTAATGGCATTGACGTTCTGCGTCGCGTGTAAATGGCACGATATCACAAATACTAAATGAGTGACATAGGGCGCATTCCCAAAAAAAGCTCATTATCAATCTTGGCCGTTGCAAAATAAATTTTTAACAAAAAAATATACTAAAATAGAATAAACTTGAAACAAGAAATAAATCATGAGAATCAGTGCAATCAGCGTTCTATCGGTTTTTAGATTTCTTTATCACTTTATCAAAAAGTGTTCAGTAGTAATGCATAAAGATGATATGATATGATAGAACGCTGATATGTCACATTTAGCTTCGCTGGCCTTCGGCGTGAAATACAGTTTTTGTTTGCCTCAACTTCTTAAGTGACATACTGATTTTCCTGATTGACGCTGATTTTTTTTAAAGTTACCGCAAAATAAATTTGGTTTGAAAATTGGGCCGCAAAATAAATTTTTAACTTTAACTCAAATAATTTGTACTTCATTCAATCGGGAAACGCTATATATCACTCGCTCATTAACCATTAACCCTTAACCCTTAACCATTAATATTGCATGTTTAAACCACTTTCCTTTTATATTGGTTTACGTTATACCCGCGCTAAACGTCGTAACCATTTTATTTCTTTTATTTCAATGACTTCCATATTGGGCATTGCCTTGGGAGTCACGGCGCTAATCACCGTTTTGTCGGTTATGAACGGCTTTGAAAAAGAATTACGCCATCGCATGTTAGGTATGTCAGCGCATGTCGTGGTGAGTACTTTTAATAACCATTGGCGCGATTGGCAAGAGGTAGCGCAACAATTACAAACACGAGAACATGTCACAGGTGTGGCCCCCTTTGTACAAGGCCAGGGGATGATAACCTTTAATAAAAATGTTAAAGGTACTTTTTTGCAAGGTATTGCCCCTGAACTGGAACCTCAAGTGTCTCAAGTCAAAGACAAAATGAAGGCAGGTAGTATCGATCTCTTAAAAGCAGGCCAGTTTGGTGTCGTCTTAGGGGAAGAATTGGCGCACTCTTTGGGCGTTTGGGTGGGCCAGAAAATCACAGTGGTTGTGCCACAAGCTTCCGTTACACCTATCGGCATATTGCCGCGCATGAAACGTTTTACTGTGCAAGGTGTCTTTAATGTTGGCATGCATGATTTTGATAGCAATTTAGTCTTATTGCATCAAGACGACTTAGCCAAATTATTGCGAATGCCGGCTGGAAGCATTCATGGTTTGAATATCAAACTGGACGATATGTTCTTGGCTAAATCATTTAGTCAGCAGATACAAAGGGAATTACCAGGAGAATATCATAGCTATGATTGGACTTATCGCCACAAGAATTTTTTTGAAGCGATTAAGATGGAAAAAACGGTCATGTTTGTGATTTTGACACTGATTGTGGCCGTAGCCGCTTTTAATATCGTCTCCACCTTAGTCATGGTAGTCACGGATAAACAAGCAGATATTGCCATTTTGCGGACTTTGGGCGCGACACCGGGTAGTGTGATGGCGATTTTCATGGTACAAGGCGCATTAATTGGCGTGTTTGGCACCTTGCTGGGATTAGGGGGCGGCATCAGTTTAGCGTTGAATATTGAAACCGTGATTCCGGCACTTGAAAATGTTTTCGGTATTCAATTCTTATCCCCCGATATTTATTATATCAGCGATTTACCGTCTGATTTACGTTGGTATGATGTTTACACCATCAGTAGTTTATCCTTAATAATCAGTTTATTAGCGACTATTTATCCTGCTTGGCGTGCATCTCGTACCCAACCAGCCGAGGCCTTGCGTTATGAGTGAAGCAGTATTGCGTTGTCAAAATGTGCAAAAACAGTTTAAAGAAGGTGGCTTGTCTGTGGATGTGTTATGTGGCGTTGATTTGAATATCACAGCGGGAGAGCAAGTCGCGATTGTTGGTCAATCTGGTTCCGGCAAAAGTACCTTATTACATTTATTAGGGGGCTTAGATAACCCAAGTCAAGGTGATATTTGGGTAGCGGGGCAACAGATGAACCGCTTAAGTCAGGCTAAGCGTGGAAAATGGCGCAATCAGAATCTCGGTTTTGTGTATCAATTTCACCATCTCTTACCCGAATTTACGGCCTTAGAAAACGTTTGCATGCCGCTCATGATTGGCGGCCTGTCTTCTGGGGAAGCCGAAGAAAAAGCGGTCAAGATGTTAACAGAAGTGGGTTTAGCACAACGGCTGAAACATAAACCGGGGGAATTATCAGGTGGAGAGCGACAACGTGCGGCAGTGGCACGGGCCTTGGTGACAGAACCAAAATGTGTTTTAGCGGATGAACCTACCGGTAATTTAGATCAACGCACAGCGGAACAGGTGTATGAACGTATGCTAGAATTAAATCAAGCCGTTGGCACCAGTTTAGTGTTAGTGACACATGCGCCCGATCTCGCGAAGCGTATGAAT
>QNEL01000839.1 GCA_003645185.1 Candidatus Parabeggiatoa sp. nov. 3 | reverse complement strand
TATTTTACAACCAAGGGCAACCACAAGGGATTGCCCCTACGGGCGGTTCGTAGGGGCAATCCCTTGTGGTTGCCCCCTTTCTGTTTTTTTAAATATACCTGAAAATTTATGGTTCAGTACTTATTACCCACCCTACGAGAAAAAAAGTTTGACAAATCGCGAGCAAAAAGCTGCTATTGAAGGCTGTTTACTTGGCACCGCTGTTGGTGATGCAATGGGCTTAAGTAGAATTAAGAATTAAGAATTAAGAATTAGGACTACCATTCTGATTATTTCATCACCAAACATTTTTGGCTATGCAATCTGTGGTGATCTATTTGAAATAAGTATTATAAATTAGCTAGATACAGGTACTTTAATGCCCTTTGACATGCTCCCTTCTGCCTTCGACAAGCTCAAAAGCGCATTCTCTTCACCTGTCAAAAAATTCCTCGCGAAAATATTTTAATCAAAAATAAATTTCAAGCTTTCAAATTTTTTGAAAATTAAATTAAATATTTAATAAAAATGTGTTGTTTTTCATTAAGAATTAACCATTAACCATTAATAATTAATAATTTTCACCTGCCCAGAATCAATCCCATTCAAATGACTCCAACCAAAATAACATGCATTCCAACACTCCAACGCAAAATAACAGGCATTCCAACGCAAGGTTGAGCAATCAAGCCGATTATGAAACCGCTATTTTGGATATCATTCGATGTGGTGGCGATACGGATACCACGGCTGCGATTGTAGGCGGTATTATTGCTGCTAGGGTGGGTAGGGCATTCCTCAACAATGGTTGGACGATTTATGGGAATTTTCTAGAACTATCAATTGGATGGGAAAACGGGCTCAACGCTTAAATCAAGTGTGTTGTTATAATGTTGAGCAGAAATCCTTGTCTATCTCTATAATGGCGGTTTTTTTATGCAATATCGTTTTATATGCTTATTGTTTTATGGCATGGTTTTCAACGGGCTTTGCCGCCTTATTTCAACAAATGACGAAATTGAGGTTGTGACTCTCTGTTATTGACATAAAACATTGAGATTATTATATTTATTTTTATTGCTGTCGTTTTCATCTGATGGTATAAATTTTTGTAAAAACGGCACCCAATTGATTTATGCCGCTTATGAAATAAATAATGATATAACCTATTGATTTATTATATTAGGCCAATATTGAAAAAAGGTATGCGACGTTTTTTTCTAGGCAATCATGATAATTGATAACTGAGATTGGCGGGCAACAAAAATACAATGCTCTCCCTATAATTGCAGCTAACTGATATGTGGAATAAAGTCATTTCTTTTTTTGATTCGTTGATCATTCACTTTTTTCTGTTGGTGATTTTATTCTTGAGTCTGACTTTGCCTGACATGCCTGCACCTCAAAAAAATACGGTGTTGGATGAAAAGCAGGTGCAAGCAGAAATAGAACGTTTAAAACGTGAACAGGCTTTTGAAAGTATGACGCAACAATCGCATGAATATGCGTTGGAACAGAATAAAACAGATTATGAGCAGTTGATGGAACAAGAAGCGCTTCATTTGGACGTTTTACGCCAACAACTGGAAGTTGAAAGCCAAGAATTGGAAGCGATAAAGCAACGTAGCTTGAATGAGAAAGCGGCTTTAGACGCGCTATTACGTGAGAAAGAGACTTTAAAGGAAGACGATAAACCTGACAGGTTTTAAAAACCTGTCAGGTTTGGTTGACACCAACGCTTATTCTCCATCTCGTACCGGCCAGACGTTGCAAAAAAGATTTTTGTAGTAGTCAAGGATGTTGCCGTAGTATAGATTCATGATCCAAGCATTTGGCGTGATGAAGGCGAATGTGGTACCTGACCAATAATTGTGTGCTTGTACCCCCAAAAAAATATCACCTTCTGTCCATGTCTCCAGCCCTGTTGCGTTGGATAGGGCGGGGCCGAGATATCGCTTATCTACCATCGCTCGCCATTCAGCTTTGCCGGGTAAACGCCAGGTGCCTGATATTGAGCCATCAGTGAGATCGCATTGTCCGTCGCCAAGTCTGGCAACGTTCAATTGGGCGGTATACCAAGTTTGTCGGCCCAAACAATTCGCCTTTTTGAGCCAGACTAACCCTGTTTTATTGTCTGTGACGGTGCCATTGTTATTGTCGGTATAGCGGTTTGCGGAAGTGGATGAACTGCTTATTTCTGCTAATACCAAAACGGGTAAGCATAGTATTATTAATAGACTGAAAATATTCAGGATATGGTTTTTCATTTGGAATGAGTTATCGTTTAAGAAAAAATAGTTTTGATTATAACGGATTTTGGGGAAGGCCCGTCGAAGCAATTGGAGTGCGACTATTTTCGTTTCAAATTTATTTTGCGGATCGTTTTTGTTCCAAATTTATTTTGCGAAAGCACAGAGAGTGCTAAATTTGATTTGGCGTTGCAAACTTAACTCTCTAACAAACTAAAGTTGGAACGTAAACCTTGCAAACTAAAGTTTGCTCAGAGTGCAAACTTACCCAAATAATATCTGATCAATCAAGTCACACAAGCAATGAATGACTAGCAAGTGAATTTCCTGAATACGCGCTGTTGATTGGCTGGGTACGCGAATTTCTATATCAGAAATATTGAG
>QNEL01000838.1 GCA_003645185.1 Candidatus Parabeggiatoa sp. nov. 3 | reverse complement strand
CACTTCTTGACAGCGTCGCTGCATTTCAGGATTACCGCGTTGCACAGAGGCAAAATCTAAAGCTTCATGGCTCTGGCCCGCGGCCATTGAAGATGCGGCACCGCCGCCTAAACCGATCAACATGGCAGGGCCCCCTAATACAATTAATAAGCTGCCCGGTGGGATCGGGTTTTTATCAATATGCTGGCTTTGAATATTACCGATACCGCCCGCCAACATAATCGGTTTATGGTAGCCACGCCGTCGTCCATTCACATCCATTTCAAATGTCCGAAAGTAGCCACATATTGCAGGGCGGCCAAATTCATTATTAAACGCACTGGCACCAATCGGCCCATCTAGCATGATTTGCTTTGCTGTTGCCATCCATGATGGCGTATCGTAAGGTGTTTCCCAAGGCTGAGGCAAATCTGGCAAACGTAAGTGAGAAACAGAAAACCCCGTTAACCCCGCTTTTGGTTTAGCCCCACAACCTGTCGCGCCTTCCAGAACGAATTTCTCCCCCCGAACCAGTCGCCGCGCCCGGAAAGGGCGAAATCGCCGTTGGATGATTATGCGTTTCGACTTTCATCTTTCATCGCCGTCTCTTCTTCCACATAAAGCATATTCATGGGTTTGCGTATCAGGCATAAAAATCAGGCCAATTTCCTCCTTTTTTGAAAGAGCGTTAGAAGGAATTTGGCCTGTCATCACCGCTGCATTATCGTGATAAGCGGAAAGCACTTTCCCCGGATGTTGTTGATAAGTATGGCGTATCATCTGAAACAACGACAAGGGCTGAATCTGCCCATCAACCAGCCATTCGGCATTAAAAATCTTATGCCGACAATGTTCAGAATTAGCCTGAGCAAACATCATCAGCTCAACATCCGTCGGATTGCGCAGCAACTGATTGAAATGATTAAATAAATAGTCTATTTCATCAGAAGAATAGGCCAGGCCTTGTTCTTGATTAGCTTGAATCAGTGCTTGCTTGCCCCCTTCGTTAATATTAATGATGCGTAAAGGGCGCTTCGCGGCATGGCTAAACAGCGCATCGGCCTCTTTGATATCCGACAACACCGTTTCCGTCATGCGATCATGAATCAAATCACTGAATCGTGTTATCTGTGATTGTTCAAGAGGGCTTTCAGCGGTAAAACGCCACAACACGCCACGTTCTACCCGTTTTACGGCTGATAACCCACAGACTAGAGCTATATCAGTAGCCTTACTCGACCAAGGTGAAATGGTGCCAGGGCGCGGAATGACAAGCAATTCGCCATTTTGGATAAGCGGGTTTTGGGGGGATTGGCTCGAAGGTAATAACGTGCGTAATCGCGTTTCTTCAGTTTCAGACAAAACACCTTCAATATCAATGATATAGAGATATTGCGCGGTTAGATTGATGAGAGTGGGTTCAAGCGTCTTTGCAGTATCAAGTAATTTCTCAAGACGGAAGTGTGAAAAGGCGGGGCCGCCTGTGTAGTACATAATTTAAGGCCTCTGTGTAGTATAAGGGATTGAGTACAACTTCTTTCCGGTATAAACGGATAAGTATAACAGATTCAGTTTATTCCCTTCTTTCCTCAATGCTACCAATAAACTAATCCGTTCATTCCCCGTAATCCGTTGTACTATTTTGGAAGTGTGAAAAGGCGGGGCCGCCTGTGTAGTACATAATTTAAGGCCTCTGTGTAGTACAACTTCTTTCCGGTATAAACCGATTGAGTTTACAACAGATTAACGGAATTCCCTTCTTTCCTCAATGCTACCAATAAACTAATCCGTTCATTCCCCGTAATCCGTTGTACTATTTTGGAAGAACTCATACGCCTTTCGCTAACATTCTTGTGTCTCTATTATAAATAATCCTTGTCGTTCTTAATGGGGATTAGCTTGATACCTCGACACACTACTCATCATTATAAGTACTTTCCCTGCCAATTTTGGACGCAACTTCCCTGCATTCTCAAATACTCATATTTAACATGGTTAATATTGAAAAGTGATTGCAAGAAGATGATTATCGAGGGGAACGTTTTAAAGAGTGGAATTGCGATTATAAACGGCCGAACTTTTATCACTAACCCAGCCACAGATTATTCTGGATATTCAGACCCAATATCTTGAGGCTGGCACCTCACTGATTGAAACGAATATAGCGTTTCCCGATTGAATGCAGTACAAATTTGATTGTCGTTGCAAATTTATTTTGCGGTTTTTTACGTTCCAAATTTATTTTGCGTCAGTGGATAAGTGTACTTTATTCAATAGGGAAACGCTATAATATCGGTGAACAGGCGAATGTTACAGGTTCAGCGCGTTTTAAGCGATTGATATCGGGAAGAAAAATTTGATAAAGCCTAGAAGAGGGTAGGGTGTAATTAAAAGTGATAGTTGTAGGGTGGGTTTAGCGGAGCTAAACCCACCAAATCGCATGGGTTTAATTCAACACGCGGATCGAAATAACCCATTTTCATTCATTCTCCATGAAGCAAAACGCCCCTGCCACAAATATCCACTTCTCTCGAAAACTAATCATTCGAGTATAAAGCATAAGCGTTTCTGCTTTACTGAAGATTGGATATCTTGTTTGGTTTGACACACGGTGAACATGATTGTTCCTCAAACAGT
>QNEL01000837.1 GCA_003645185.1 Candidatus Parabeggiatoa sp. nov. 3 | reverse complement strand
TTGCAAACCCAGTTTGATATGCGCGACAGTATAAGGGGCCATTAATAATTCAAAACCCTGTACACGCGGTAACAAATGTTCACTGACATAAGTTGACCATAATCCTTTATTTTTCATGAACTTAGCAAAAATATGATTAAATACGGCATATAAAAACGTTCCAGTGCCTACAGCCGGATCCAAAATTTGCACTTGATGCAATCCCGATTTCAAACGGCTATTATCGGCTAAGCCATCACGTAATTTAAACCGCTGTTTTAACAAGATATCGACTGAGCGCACAATATACGACACGACAGGTTCAGGCGTATAATAAACGCCGCGCATTTCCCGCATAGTGGGATCATAATGCTTTAAAAACGTCTCATAAAAATGTACGACAGCGTCTTCTTGCCGAGTCTGTTTACCAAAATCTTTTAAAATCTCGGCAATATCAGCATGATTTAATACCACTACTAAATGCTCAACGGCCCAAACTAAACGCTCATCTAATTCTATTCCAACAATTTGACTGAACAAATTCCGCAAAAACGGATTCGTTTTAGGCACATAATGCCCAGCATGAATCCGTGAAAACGGTTGATTGAATGCGCTACATTTTGCGGCAAATAAACCATAGCACACTGTTTGAGCGTACATATCCGCAAAGGTTTCAACCGTTAAGCTATCCATTAACACTTTGCGGAAACTCTCAAACTGATTATGCAATGCCCCCGTTTTTTCTTGCTGATAGGCATTAAAAATCAGGCTACGCATCAAACGCGCAATCTTCGCCATACGAGCCGCTAATTCTTCAGGATGGCGTATCGTGATGACTTGCGCATGAATAAAAATGTCCAATAATCGCTGAAAATCAGCAAACCTTGCAGGCAAGGGATTTAAAATACCCGCTTTATCAACTTCAGCCAATCGCACCGTCATTTGAGACTTGCCCTCGACAAACCAACGAAATTCTAAATAATCGGTTAAAATCAAATTATGCAAAGAGTCTAAATAACGTTCCAATTGTTCTGTTTTTAACGCACTTTCTAACGATACCCCGATATCTTTCGCTTCGATATACCCTAATGGCATATTATCGGCTTGGGTATCCAGTATGACTAAATCGGGCGAACCACATTCAATACGTTTTGGCTCATTAATGGCATTAATAGCAGGAAATAGTGTTTCTAACAACTGCACCAAGGCTGGGCGATGAGTATGTTCCTTGGCTATACCAGTGTTGAGATTAATTTGAATTTGATTCAGGTATTGGTTAATTGGATTGTTCATAAGATTCCTCGTAGAGACGCGATGCCTCGCGTCTCTAATATTAATTAATTGGATTAGTCATAAGATTCCTCGTAGAGACGCGATGCCTCGCGTCTCTAATATTAATTAATTGGATTAGTCATAATATTCGTTTAGGGCAACGGAAACTCTGGAATAGTTTGATCAATTTTTGCCATTAAATCAAGAGTTTGTTCCAAAGCGGCTAGAATATAAAGATAATGGGTGCAGTCATCATAACTTAATTGACGGCCTTTTCTGTCTTTCAACCATTTTTGGCAAACTTGATAGCCGCCGATATGGCATTGCCAGACAGCCTCGGTGACGTGATCAAAGTATTGGGTTTTGTTGATATAGACTTTTTCGTTTTTATAGGTGATTTTCTCAACCAGGTTGTCGCCTTCAATGGGATAACTGCTGTCACTCTCAATATCGGCTTCCATTAAATGAATGGTTACCAATCGCGAACCCAATTTAGCGAGTTGTTGAAATAACGTTTTGTCACGGGTTAAGGGTAAACGCGGAAAATCGATTTTTAGAAATTCCGCATAGCGTTCGCGATAAATCGGGCTATGAAAAACCGCGTACAGGTAGTGAAAAATGTCTTCTGGGCCAAAAGTGGTGCTTAAATCGCCCGTGCCGTCGTCTATGAATTGCAGTTTTAAACCGGTTGCGATGTCTTTGATGAAATTGGGAGCAAAATTGGGTTTGCGTTTGCTTGAAGTCGAATCTAGGAGATCGGTTGTTGGGTAAATGTAGAGAGGTGCTAAACTCATTATCCCTTTATTGCTATAAAATGCCCTATTATCAATAATATTTCTAGTGACACCAAAATGACTATAGGCATTATGTAAAGCAACTTGTCGCATAAAAATTAAACCGACATTTTTTCCAGCCAACATATGTTGCATCACTTTAGGCCTTGGCCTACAAATAAATCCTTGACTCTTACCCGTGTAATAAGTATATCGTTTATCAAAAGGTCGATATAAAATAGGGGTAACATAAGAATCATCAACGTCATTATTCCTAATATCTTCTTGGGCTAAAAGTACTTTCCAATCTTGGACATCTTTACCCAATTGGTATTTTTCTCGCGCCGTTTCAGCCTCTAAAGAGACAAAATCTTTGACCGTTTCCATAATGGCTTGCGGTGATTCATGAATAGTTAACTTATCTCTAGCCGTAACGACACCCACAGAGTTAGCGGGCATCATATCCGTGATTTTCCAATACTGTTCATATTCCTCTCGCAAAGTGACATCTTGAGGAATAAACAAATAAAACGGCGAAGTCGGTTTTAACTCTTCCCAATGAGTCGTTTTCACATCTTGCTTTTCTAACCAAGC
>QNEL01000836.1 GCA_003645185.1 Candidatus Parabeggiatoa sp. nov. 3 | reverse complement strand
TTGAATCATAAGAGTGATGAAGCGTAAGTAATTGGGTGATGGTGGGCAGCAAAAAGACGCTACCCACCCTTTGATGAATGGTACTTTCATTAAATGTTACCAACAAAACGGTTAGGGATAACTCTTTACAAAAATGACAATATGTTGAGGATTTTCAATCGTTATCAGTCATTAGGCAACAAAATCGATTACTACTCTTTTTCCTATTGCATGAGCAATTTGTTCTAAATTAGAAAGTGTCAAATGATTTTTAGGATTTTCAAGTTCTTGTATAGAAATGCCTAAACAACCTGCCACCGTTTTTAATGACGGTTTGCCTCGGTTAAAATGGATCAATAATGCTGATTGAATACTGGCATCAGGTGTAATCAAATACCCATTCGATTTTTCTGTATCTGGCTGTGGAATTTCTATGCCATCTTCTAGCCGTCCTTCAAGTGATAAATTTAAGACTTCTACTGCATTAGACAAAGCTTCTGATAATGTAACACCTTCTGTAAAGGCCTCGTTAATTGCTGGAAATTGCACAAAAAATCTTTTTTCCTCATCAGAAGTAATGATAGCTTGATATTTTATGCTCATTGCAATTTCACTCCAGTCTCTTTTTCTCTGTTATGTCAGTAATAAAGAGATGAGATAAGTGATTGATTTTATTATATATTAGATTTTGTGAATATAGCGTAGGGTGGGTAGCGTGTTTTTGTGCCGGCCCCATTAGTTTTTTGAGCTATAGTTAATTAACATCAGCATGAACAGTGACAGTTGTTCAAAGGTTATCCATAAGATGTTCAAGTTTCAAAGAAAAACTGATACACTGATACGATCAGAGATATTTTACACCAAATCCAATTAGATCAAATGGGGCCGGCACAAAAAGACGCTACCCACCCTACAAAAATTAAGCCTTTCATAAAGATGGTATCCAATGCCCAAGCATTAGAAAAACTCTTTTTGAGTAAACTTGTACCTAAATCACGTTTACTATGAACCGGTACTGTTGTACGCAAAGCGTCTTTACCTAATTGATGATGACTTCCACGTATTCGTAATACTTGCCAACCGTGTTGATTAAGCTTTTTTATCACTTGTTTTCCATCCATTGTTTATTCCGCGTTAGGCTGAAAGCAAAAACCTTATAAAATACTTCTGTACAAAACAATACACTTGAGCGATTTTTTAGCCAAATAGGGCCTTTCTGGATGAACTGTTAGCTGTTGATTTCTTGGAACAATAATAACATCCATATCTTTCATTGGCATTGCTCTCCACCGGTAAGATAAATAAAAGGCTTATATTTTATAAGCTATGAGCTTTCCATGTCATACCCGAAAATCTCTTTTTTCACAAATAGCAAATTCTTATAAATACTTTTTAATTTTTCTAAATCGGTACTATCATAATTCCGGCTGACAAAATATTGATATTTGTTAGTTCCTAATTTTTCTAATAGGACAAAATTCCAAATCGCTCCAATAATAAAAGCGCCTTTTATCGTCGTGAAACGATTTAACTCTATCGCGGCAATTAATTCGGCTAAAAGTTGCGGTTCCGGATCTTTTGCCGCTTTTGATTTCTTAAATTCTTGTATAAAAAAGTAGGGTTGCTCTGAAAAAAAATACCCTTTAGCGACGACAAAATCAGCTTCCCCATTTAGAATAAACTGCTCGGTTTGATAACATAAATTTTCATCATAAAAATCCCTGATTTCTTTATCAATATTGACAAAGTTAATCCGATTTAAAATTGGGGTAATAAATTTAACCTTCAAATCTTCTTCTTTATAGTTTTCTAAATAAAAAATATTGTTATCAATTAAGTTTTTCAAAAAGTGTATATCTTCTTCATCTAATTTGATGTTTTCATCATTAAACCAGTCGTCGAATTTATGATAATTCAGTTTAGGTTTGATTTCTACAATCTTTTTTAAATCACTAAAACCTATTTGACTAAAACAATAAGTTGGAATTTCATCTTTTATTTGATACTTAACTTCAAGTAAATTTAAGCGACTTTTTAATTCCTCATTTTCTTTTAATAGCTGCTGTAACTCTATTTCTGTAATCATTGTCATAGTTTCGATTGAGTTAGTTTAACTTTTTGATAAATATCAAAATTCTCGGTTTATCCTTTATGTATACTTAGCATTGTCATAAGGTTGCTGTTGCAATTATAGCCCTAGTTGAACAGTCTCAACCGCTATTTTGTTTATGTCTTTGAAAAATTTAACGCATTAATATAATAACCTTCAATTGTATTAAAACTCTCTACACAAAGCTTATACTCAACGAGGTGATAAACTTAACTTTTTTTAAATGAATGCACGGGAATTGTAGGGTGGGTAACGTGTTTTTGTTGCCCACCAAATCTATATCAAAAAGTTTTTCACGCAAAAATTTTGCGCGCAAAACTTTTGCGTGAAAAGCTATGCCCATTTGCAGTATAGCATCTTTGCGCCTTGGCTCGAAGCGTGATATGAGTAGCTCACTTGCTGGTATATGTCATTTATTTGCAATGATATTGAATACTCGGTTTTATTGAGTACGTTATTTTTAACGCAAGAGACGCAAGCGATGTTTCGATATGCTGATGGTTCACAAAAAAACCAGTTGTTTCAATCGT
>QNEL01000835.1 GCA_003645185.1 Candidatus Parabeggiatoa sp. nov. 3 | reverse complement strand
TCAGTTATCAGTTATCAGTTATCAGTTATCAAATCGAATTTGGGCACTGGGGTAGTTGAGTGGGAAAGCTTCAGTTTCAAGGGCAACCACAAGGGATTGCCCCTACATCAACATTTTTTGTAGGGGCAATCCCTTGTGGTTGCCCCTATTTGTCGAGATCATTGAAAATTCGAAATGTTGATTATTTGTGTATTTTTTGTTTTAAATTGATTTGAATCAATTCCATTCAATGACCCCAGTGCCAAATCCGTGAAAATCAGGCCATAATCAGTACAATCAGCGTTCTATTTATTTAATAAAATCAAGCACTTGTTCCGGTTTAATCTCGCGCAAACAGTTCAAATGTTTCTGAGGACAACTGCGCTGATAACAAGGACGACAATCTAGCGCCAAAGACACAACCTGGGCATAACGACTGAGCGGAGGCGTTTTATCTGGACTGGAAGAACCATAAAGCGCAATCAAAGGCTTATCTAAGGCCGCCGCAACGTGCATCAGGCCAGAATCATTACTAATAACAGTTTGCGCCAAAGCCAATAAATCAACCGCCTCCGGCAAACTCGTTTCCCCACATAAATTAATACACCCATCCCCCACCAAAGCCTGAATTTGATTCCCAATCGCCCTATCTTTATGAGAACCGAATAACCAAACTTGCCACCCTTTTTTGACTTGATGTTTCGCACAAGCCGCGTAATATTCCAACGGCCAACATTTCGCAGGGCCATATTCAGCCCCTGGACTTAAAGCTAAAATAGGCCTCTGTAAAACATCCAAACCAAGACGTTGTAAGACAGCCCCGTCAACCTTTTCAGGAGAAAGACAGGGATAAGGTATCGGATCGCTGATGGGCGAATCACTTTTAGGCAAGCCCAAAGCAACAAATTGCTCAACCGTTCGAGGCAAAACAGATTGATTCAAATAACGTATATCATTAAGCAAACCATAACGCATTTCACCACGATAACCGGTGCGTAAAGGAATATTAGCCCAAAACGGGATCAAAGCCGATTTCCAAGACTGCGGCAACACAATCGCCTGTTGATAAGCACCCAAAGCTTGCCCGATTCGACGACGCTCACGAAAAGCCAATTGCCCATGTTGAATCGTATGAGTGATAATATGACGCACTTCCGGCATCCGTTTCAGCAAACCATCACACCAAGTCGGTACCAAAACATCGATATTGACAGCCGGTTGCTCACGTTTCAAAACCTTGAACAAACTTTGCGCCATCATCAAATCGCCCACCCATGATGGGCCGATGATTAAAATGGCAGGGGAATGTTGAGAAGCTTGAGATAAGCGTTTAGAAGTCATAGCGTTTAAAAAAAATCAATTAAAAAAAATCAGCGTCAATCATGACAATCAGTCTCATCAGCGTTCTATCAAAATCACCCTAGCGACGAGATGACAAAAAACGCTTTTCTAATACCAACAAATCTTGTTTTCGATCCTTAACTCTCTTCGCCGGCACTCCCGCATAAATACCCCAATCCGCCAAATTTTGATTCACTAAACTATGGGCCCCAATGGCACAACCTGTTCCAATCGTCACATCAGGTAATATCGTTGAATTAGTGCCCACCACCACATGTTTATTGATCATCACCTGCCCCGTTATCAAATCAGGCCGAAATTCATCAGGCACCGTCGGATTCGTTAAACTGCTTCCTGAAAAATCATCAGAACAAGTATATATCACCACCCGAGACGATAAAGTACTCAAATCTGCCATCACAATCGGTTCGTGAGCATATAAGGCACAAAAACAAGCAATATGAATATAATTACCCAGCGTTATGCCACCTTTACCGGCCGACAAAACACAAAAGTCATCAATTCTCACATGATCGCCTAATATAATATTTTGAGGAGTATAAAAGCTGGTTTTTCTACTGATTTTGACATCACAACCTACCCTAGCCAATCCAAGTTGTTGTAATTCTTCTTCAGTGTAAAATGAATTATTTTCCATTTTTGATAATGATTTTCCAAAATGACGAATTAATTAGAGGTTAAACAAAACTAATAGGTGCTAAGGATTTCGATTTCCTTTGGGCGGCAACCACACACCAACTTTTATCGCCCAATCGCTTATTGACACTCAACAGATTATGCTTGAAAATGCGAAAAAGAAAAAAATAACGCAAGAGACGCAAGAGACGCAAGAGACGCTTTAATTTCTATTTCTCTTGACACGAGCATCTTTAGCGCCTTTAGCGTCTTTAGCGTCTTTAGCGTTTATTTCTTTTTTAATCGCACACCCTACCACCATTCCCCTCTAAAGGAAACATCAGAACATGAAGTATTTTTTAAGACTCTCTATTGCCACAATCGCATTAATGTTTGCCACATTAGCCATAGCGCAATCAGCAAACCAACGAGATATTTATTACGCCCACCATCGAGGCATGGTTGTAACGGGTGAAGAAATAGCCACACAAATTGGCGTAAAAATATTAAAAAAAGGGGCCAATGCTGGGGTGTTAAATTTCAGGTATTTTGATGACTTTTTTTCACCCAAGATTTGTAGGGTGGGTAAACGGGCGGCAATGAACTCAATATAAACCCAGATTGAAGCCGCCCGTTTGCCCACCATCTCCCCATTAGGAATAAAAATAGAGTGA
>QNEL01000834.1 GCA_003645185.1 Candidatus Parabeggiatoa sp. nov. 3 | reverse complement strand
TTAGCAAGCATCAAAAGGGGCAACCACAAGGGATTGCCCCTACGGGCAGATTGTAGGGGCAATCCCTTGTGGTTGCCCTGGTTTTCCAATGGTATTGAAACTTTCGCTCTCCTGCACTAGTGCCGCTAATGGTTGTTTTTAGCTGATAATAGATGAAAAAGGGTGTTGGTAATTCATCATTAATCATTAATCATTAATCAATGAGAATTGAGTATTTTGGAAGTGGCGATAAAGGGCAAGCACAAGGGCAAGCACAAGGATGGCAAGTTGAACATAGGAACAAGTGAACAAGAGCCTAAGATGATTATCAAGCGGTTGGTAGAATGGTGGGAGGCGGCGGATGAGTAGGGGATGGTGGGCAAGCGGGCAGTGAGTTTTTGAGCTTATATTGAGTTCATTACGGCCCGCTTACCCACCCTACGCAAGAGCAAGGGATACGCAGGAGCCGCTTACTGCAACAGATTGTTGTTTAACTCAATAATAATAAATTCATTATCATCTGGTTGGCCTCTACCCACATGTCGTCCAACGCTGAAGGGGTAATTATTGTCATTCAGTACGCCGATTTTATTCGGGCCTAATACGACTAGACTTTCAATGGTGACGAACGGGAAGCCAAAGCGTTTGCCAATTCCCACATCGCCATATTCGCCATGAGCAATTCGGTTTGGATCGGCAATTTGAAGCAAATTAACCAGTGGGCTTTTTTCGACCTGTTCTCCATCCCCTTTCAGCGTGATTTTATAAATCATTTTGAAGCCTTGCATATCGCTTTGCGAATCATCTCGTTCAATGACTAATCCTTGGTTAGGCGCAAACAGGACGAATTCAGTGACTGATGTGCCTCTCGCACTTAACGGATAGTGATAACGCACCCCGGTATATTGTCGTTTGGCGATATCAAATTCATGCATTAACAAAATGCCGTCTTTTGCTAACTGACTGCATCTCTTATTAAGGGGTTTTTCTAACAAGGTGATCAATTTCTTTCCATCTGGTGTGATGGCCATGCCTTCAAATCCGCCGCTGCTTTTTGCACAAAATGGTTGCTCTCGCACCGTGACGCGGTAAGGCCAATATAAACAGGCTAACCAAGGCGTATTCTGGCCATTTTCATCTTGCAGATTATCACCATGCTCTGCGTAATCATCGGCTGGCACTTTAGGAAAATCGCCTATCAAATAGGATGTGTGAATCTCTGGAAAGTGTGCTTGAACGCGCTGCGTGCTTCTAAAATCAAAGCTTTGAATGGTGGCCCGTTCAGCTAGGCGATTGTTGATGATCACTTGCGCCAGCGTATCCGCCATTTGTTCAAAACCCACCGTTTGTTCTTTATAAACCACACCCTGTTTGTCCTGATCACTGCGTGGATTGAGTTTGGTTTCGATATTAAACCGCACTTGTTTGGCATTTTGCCAACGTCGTGTTGCGTCAGGATGCTTGGCACCTGCCCCGTTTTGATAATAGTCTGCATAAAACACTACAAAATCAAAGAGTTGTTGCACAGTGGGGATGACGTAAGGATCCTTCAGGCACTGGGTTTGAATAAAAGCCAGCGTGACGGGGGATAAAGCATGGGCATTCTGTTGACTATCGCCCCGTCCGGGATTTTTGTCACAAATCAAGGTAGATTGAATTTCTGCTACCGTTAAGTCTTTAATCAAAACCCGTTTTTGAGTGGCTTTCTCATCAACATAACGGCAGTGACTGTTTTCAATGTAGGGTTCATGTGTCAACACGGGGATACTGTCTTTCGTGATACCGATATCGGTTTCCAATGTCGTCATCAGATAATCTAAGCCTACTTCCATTGCGGGCAAAGTGTTTTCAGGCCGCAAATTCCGTCCGCCACGATGCGCTTGTGCATCTATTTTCTCAATATCAATCAAATAGTTGGCGGTTAAAAAATCACCCGGTACCCCATTGTCATTGGCATCAAATTCTCTGATTGCTTCAAGTAATAAATCAGGGCGATCTGAAATAATCCCATTGATGCCTAATTTCATCAGTGCCAACATGTCTGACTTGTTGTTCACTGTCCAAGGAATCACGGGATAACCTGCTTTTTGAAGGGCGCGACTGTCAAAAATCTTACTGGCCGCAGGTTTGAGGCCTGGCAATGTTTTCTTGCCGCGTGTCTCATGCTTTTCTTCGAAATGGCCCCTTTTTAACATCATATAGTCAGGCGATAGGGCTGGCTTTTTGGTGTTACCGTGTAATAGGGCGTGGCGAGCAAGGGCATTCATGATACGCAGCGTCGTGCCTTCCTCATTGAAGGGATTTTGCGGAGAACGAATTGTTTTACCCTGCTTATCGAAATCGGGCAATGGAATCGGCGGCTCTAACAATACGCCCCGTGCATCGGTATGCAATAGAAAAGGCCCAAATTCATCACCAAACCAAAATGTGCCATCAGGGGCTTTTTGGAAAGATTCAATATCAAAATCAGCTCCCGTCAAAACACGTTTTGAGGTCAATTCATTGGTAATCGCAAAGGGCACCTTATGATCTGGATCACTCAGTTCCATAAAAAAACCTTCGACGATGATTTTGCCACTTCCCCCTGCTTTAGTTTTAAAATCAGGCCGAAGGGTATAAACGCGCAAATTGTAATCAGCCGAATTTTCCTGCCG
>QNEL01000833.1 GCA_003645185.1 Candidatus Parabeggiatoa sp. nov. 3 | reverse complement strand
TGAAACCCATTTCTATCCCTCATGCTCACACGACGGCCTTTGATATCATATTCATAATGGGTTTCATGACCAAAGATATCGCGTTCTAACAATAATTTTCCTCGCGAATCATATTCACGCGCCACTATTCCACCATAAGAGTGGGAAGATTTTATTTTTTCACCCGCATGGTACCCTTTTTTATGATTTCCTTGAAAATCAGATACTTGAATCAAACGGTTTTGAGCATTGTACACTTTGGTGATGCTATTGCATAAGGGATCACTTTCTTGGATGACACGCCCTTGATAACGGGTTTCTTCGCGGTTATTGTCGGCATCAATTTTGGCCCGACATCTGCCCTGATCATCATATCGATAAGACGTTGTTTGACCGTTTTCATCAATTTCCTTGACACGATTACGCTTAGAGTCATAATGATATTCTTGTTCACCTCCAAGCGCATTGATTTTGCGTGTGACTAAATTGAGAGCATTCCAGTGATAAATGGTTTTATGGCCTTGTGAATTAATCACTGACGTTTTTTGTTCGGAAGGAAAGTAAGAAAACGCTCTGGAATACATGCCATCTTGTCCTTGCGTTCTTATACAACGTCCTTGCTTGTCATATTCATAAAAGAAACCATAACCGGTTCGATTCGTCTTTTTTATTAAGCGGTTATTAGCATCGTAGCTATAGTAAAAGGCTTGCTTGTGTTCATTTTTCACAAAAATCAAACGCCCTTTGCGATCATAATAATAACGACGTAAATTGAGCCGATTTGGAGATGATTCAAGAACGATATTCGTGAGCAGACTCTTTTTATTATAAGAAAGTTGATAGCGATTGCCTTTGGCATCTTCAATGAAGGTGATAAGTCCGGCTTTGTAAAAAAACTGCATTTTACCCTTGGCATTCGACAGTTCCGTTAAAAAGCCCTGAGTTCCTTTACCCGGGGCGAAAAAAGTGTAAAATTGGGCCGAACGGGTGGTGATACGGAGATAATCTGTGCTGCGGCTCAGGGTCAGTTTTTCCGGTGTGTTGAAAAAGGTTTCGCCCGGTTCAATCTTCGGAAAATAGAGGCTTCTGCCTTCTTTATCAATGAATTTGATTTCATCCGCGTCAATGAGAATCGCCATATCTAAGAAGCAATGCCACCCCCAACCCAATAAGCCTTTGTGAGCAATATTTTCACTCGAATAGCTTCGGACAAGGTTGACAGCTAAAGGACTTGGAAACCGGACATCAAGCGCCGAGGTATAAACTTGACCATTGGCGACATTAACTGGATCGCCTTCACAAGTACATTCTTCCTTGGAACTCGTTTCTTTATCCGCTTGTGCGGGTTTGCCAATGAAGACGGTGGGGCAACCGGTGGTAATACGACCACCATGCGAGCTGCTATCACCCTCTCTGGCCGCAGGTTTCCCCCCAATGAGTACGGTGTCTTCACCCGAATTAATGGTCGCACCACAACCCACTTGATCTCCCATCCTAGCGGCGGGTTGTTTACAAATCAGGACACTCGGTTCACACGGTGGTACAATTTGTTTAACCGCATGGAACGGAATGGGACAGGCATGAGAATCATCGACTTTAGCAGCTTTTGGCATGACAATCTTCCGTCTTCCTAAGTTAAGAGTTGAGTTTAATTGTTAGCCCTTCAATGGTGATATTGCCGCTGGCATCAAATTTGATAGAACCACCACCACATTGGAGGACTAATTCTGTTTGGGCTTCAAGGTATATTTTGTTTGCTTGGGTGGTGCATGAACCACCGACTGTTTCGGTTTTTGAAAGACCGACTTGAACCATTTTAAGACCCGCGATAGTTTCATTCATAGCCGCACCTACGCTGACTTGATAAGCGGCACCTATACTCAAAGCTTTCGCTAAACCGACTGTCTCAGTGGACGTTTTGGATACCAACTCTGATTTGCTGCTACCCACTTGAAGCGACATCTTATGTCCAATGGTTTCCGTGTGATCATTTCCGACGGTAATGTCTTTGTTTACCGCTATTGTTTCAGTTTGATTATTTTTAACCTGTTTTGTACGATCACGCCCTATTGTAATGACTTGATTACGCCCTATTGTAATTGTTTCGTCATGATTGACAACTTTGGTACGATCATTATCAATAGTGACTTGTTCATCATGGTGAACGGTTCGCGTCCTATCCCGGTCAACCGTGAGCGTTTCATCATTGTGAACGGTTTTGGTGCGATCATTGTCTATGGTGATTTTTTCATCATGCTGAACGGATCGCGTTCTATCATTCACCACTGTCAAGCTTTCATCATGGCTAACGGTTTTGGTGCGATCATGATCTATGGTGACTTTTTCGTCATGGTGAACGGTTCGAGTGCGATCATTGTCGACGGTGAGTGTTTCATCATGTTGAATCAATTGGGTTTTATCATTTTTGACCAAGGTATTCCAATCTTTTTGGGCTTGTAGATAAACTTCTTCTTGGCCTTTCTTATCTTCAAAGCGAAATTCATTGAAACCGCCGCCGCCCTTTGATGAGTTAGACTTAATTGTACTCTTGGTTTTATTTTGTGGTAGTGAATAAGGGGGTAGGTTGTCACCGTGATAAACGCGGCCGGTGATGATGGGCCGATCTGGATCGCCTTCTAGGAAATCAACAATCACTTCTTGTCCAATTCGG
>QNEL01000832.1 GCA_003645185.1 Candidatus Parabeggiatoa sp. nov. 3 | reverse complement strand
GCAATTAAAAGGGCGAACACGCAATTAAAAGGGCGAACACGCAATTAAAAGGGCGAACACGCAATTAAAAGGGCGAACACGCAATTAAAAGGGCGAACACGCAATTAAAAGGGCGAACACGCAGGTTCGCCCCTACAAGATTTGATGTATGGGCAAACCTACGTGTTTGCCCTCCCTAAAATTCGTTTATCCTCGTAATTAGTACTATTGTTTATGCCATTATCCCAACAACCCACTATTTCGATAATCATACCCGTTTACAATGGTGGAAAAGCCTTCCATAGTTGTTTAGTCCATGCGTTTGCACTCAATCCTTCTCCTTTAGAAATTATTGTAGTAGCTGATGGCGATACCGATGGCTCTCGCGATTTGGCTAAAGAATTTGGGGCCAAAGTATTTATTAACCCAATCTCCAAAGGGCCAGCATCGGCGCGAAATATAGGGGCACAACACGCCCACGGCGATATTCTCTTTTTTGTTGATGCTGATGTGACGCTACCCCCAAATGCGCTGAGTCATATTATCCATGCTTTCCAAACAGAGCCTGAATTAGCCGCTTTGATAGGTTCTTATGATGACGCGCCGGCCGAACAAAATTTTCTTTCCCAGTATAAAAACTTATTTCACCATTACGTTCATCAAACGAGTTGTGAGCAAGCCTCGACTTTTTGGGGGGCCTGTGGTGCAATTCGGCGCGATATTTTTTTGGACAGTGGGGGATTCGATGAGCAGTATCGTCATCCTTCCATTGAAGATATTGAATTGGGTTATCGCTTGACTAATGCGGGCTATCGCATCCAACTCGTCAAAGCATTACAAGTGAAACATTTAAAACATTGGAATGCGTCTTCACTCATCAAAACAGATTTTTGGCAACGCGCTATTCCTTGGACTTTTCTTATACTACGAGATCGAAAATTCACCAATGATCTCAATTTGAAAATGGCAAATCGTGTGAGTGTCATTCTGGTTTATAGTCTCTTATTGGCATTACCTTTGGCATGGAAATGGCCATTCTTTAGTATATTCATTGCCTTTTTAGCAGGTGGGCTTTTGGCCATCAATATTCCAGTCTATCGTTTTTTTCTCAAAAAACGGGGTTTCCTGTTTACCCTGCAAATGATGCCTTGGCATTGGTTTTATTATTTTTATAGTGGTTTGGCTTTTGCAGCTGTATTTGCTTATATGGCGTTTCAGATCATGATTTTTAAAAGGGCGTCGCCCTAGAGTGTTTACTTTGAGCTTTTTTTTACCGTCTATTTCATGCTGGTTTTATGTTGATGTCATTCGATCCGAAAAAACGAAAAAACGACAGGGATTTGGTATAAAAAAAACGATAGGGATTTGGTATAAGAAAAACGACAGGGATTTGGTATAAGAAAGGATAAACCATAATAACTTCAAGGACTTTGTATCATAAAAACGACAGGGATTTGATATAAGAAAGGATAAACCATAAAAACGTCAAGGACTTTGTATCATAAAAACGACAAGGATTTGGTATAAGAAAGGATAAACTCGTTTGGGTTATCCTTTCTGATATCAAATCCCTGTTGTCGTTTGGGTTATCCTTTCTTATATCAAATCCCTGTTGTCGTTTGGGGTATCCTTTCTTTCTTGAGAGGTAATAATTGCCCATTGATCAGCGCGTTTTGTAAATCGCTAGCCGTTTGTTGAGGGCTTTTCTCCAAAATCGTTGCCAAGGTTGTGATATCGAATTGGCTATTGATACACGCTGCGAATTTTAAAGCGTGTTGCGTCTTGGCAGACAACTGTTGAATATTACCCACCATCAGATCAACCACATTATCGCTTAAATCGCGGGCCTGAATTTGCTCTAAATCCCATTGCCAACTGTTGTGCAGCTAATCAAAGTCAACAATTCATCAACAGACAGTGATTTTAAAAACTCATTCAAAAAGAAAGGGTTGCCACCTGTTTTGCGATCAAGCAATTCGGCTAAGGGAAAAGCCTTGTCTGAACCACAGTGTAAGGCATCGGCAATCAATTGGTTGACATGCGCTAATGTTAAGGGTTCAAGCGAAATGTGATTCACAACGACTTTGGCTTTTTGAATCTCTGTTAATGTCGCTTTTTGAATCTCTGTTAATCTTAATACTAATGGATGCTCTTGATTGACTTCATTGTCTTGATAAGCGCCAATGAAAAAAAGTGCGTGGATATCTGCTGATGTCATCAGCAACCGCATTATAGCGTTTCCCAATTGAATGAAGTACAAATTATTTGAGTACAAAATGTATTTTGCAGCCTGATTTTCGTTCCAAATGTATTTTGCGGCCTGATTTTCGTTCCAAATGTATTTTGCGGCCTGATTTTCGTTCCAAATGTATTTAAGAATTAATCAAGCATTGAGTCAGGTGTCATAAATCAATCTTTATGACAATTTATAGTAGGCGATTTACCGCCTCAAATCCACGGATAAAAATCGACATGAGTCATTCTATTTTTGGCGTTTTGAATGAGCAATATTCGGGCATGTTATTACTTTCAAAACTGAAGCACAAATAAACTGGTATTTTACCGCAAGGGGCATTCGCCCTGGATTGCCCCTACGAACCGCCCGTAGGGGCAATCCCTTGTGGTTGCCCCTCTTCTTGGTTGTTTCTTTTAATTAAAATACCTGAAAATTTATGG
>QNEL01000831.1 GCA_003645185.1 Candidatus Parabeggiatoa sp. nov. 3 | reverse complement strand
TCATTGGCCTCTCGTTGATATTTTAAAATTGAACAGTTGAACACTCATTGGCCTCTCGTTGATATTTTAAAATTGAACAGTTGAACACTCATTGGCCTCTCGTTGATATTTTAAAATTGAACAGTTGAACACTCATTGGCCCCTAGTTGATATTTTAAAATTGAACAGTTGAACACTCATTGGCCTCTAGTGATATTTTAAAATTGAACAGTTGAACACTCATTGGCCCCTAGTTGATATTTTAAACTGAACAACGGGACATTAAAAAATATTTAACAAAATCAACTACTTATTTTTATTCTTCTTTCTGACATAACAGTAGTCAAATGCCAATTGAAAAAGCCAACTCATTAGAATATTACCTGATAGCGTTTGACGCGAAGGGTAAAGAACATAAGGATGATCCTGATGGTTTGAATGGCCTGATGAGCAAGGTGGTACTAAAAGACTTATCCGACAATCCTATCACCGATGTGTTCTTGATGAGCCACGGTTGGATGGGTGATGTGCCCGCTGCCAAAAAACAGTACAACAAATGGATTAGTGCTATGGCTGCCAATCAGGCCGATATCAACCAGATTAAGCAAGCGAGGCCCGGATTTCATCCTTTGCTGATCGGCCTACATTGGCCCAGTAAACCTTTTGGCGATGAAAACCTAGACGATGGTTCGGTGTCTTTTGACACCTCTGCCGAATCACCCGTAGAACAGATCATCGAACAATATGCTGAACGCATTGCTGACACAGAAATAGCACGAAAGGCACTACGTACCCTTTTTGCATCGGCTATGGACAATATAGCGCCAGACGAATTACCCTCCGAAGTACGCCAAGCCTACGAAGTTTTAAACCAAGAGGCTGATTTAGGTTACGACGGTGTCGGTGGTGCGCCAGGAGCTGATCGTCAAGCCTTTGATCCTGAAGCGATATTTCAAGCAGCTGCTGAACAACTAGAACCGGTTAGTTTTGGGATAGGAGACTTTTTCAATCAGCCCATTTTTGAGTCTCTACGAACGATTTCTTTTGGAGCAACGAAAAAACGTGCTTGCCAATTCGGTGAAAACGGTGGTTTTGAATTATTGAAGGCACTCCAACAAACCGCAGATGATAATGTACGATTCCACCTGATGGGCCATAGTTTTGGATGTATCGTGATGTCTGCAAGCTTAGCCGGTCCAAATGGTTTGGGCACTTTAGTCCGCCCTGTCAATTCTTTGACCTTAATACAAGGCGCGTTATCACTTTGGTCATATTGTTCAAAGATTCCCAAAGTCAAGAATCGTGCGGGTTATTTTCATTCAATCATTGCTGATGGCAAAGTAGCCGGGCCAATCGTCACCACCCAATCAGAGCATGATACCGCGATTGGCATATTTTATGCGTTAGGCACTAGACTCCATAGTCAAATAGAATACGCGCCCGGTGAATTACCTCAGTACGGTGCAGTCGGCGAATTTGGCGCTCAGGGTACCGGACTTGATATTGTCGAAATGAAAATGCGCCCATTTAATGAATCCTATTCGTTTGAATCTGGCAAAATCTACAACTTGGAAAGTAGCGCGTTTATTCGTGATGAAAATGCGAGTTTATTGAAGAGAAATACAGTAGGGGCTCATAGCGATTTTGACAAACAAGAAATCGCTCATGCGCTTTGGTCAACGGCAATAGGAGTATCTCTAATATGAGTACAGAACAACTTGTTTTTAATGGCATCAACGGAGCCACTGGTGAGTACCTACAACCTCCATCAACAGCAGAAACCATTTCGAAGAGGGTTCAGGGAGAAAAAGATGAACAACACCTCAACCAACTCCGGCACAAAAAACCGGAAGAAAGCCTTATAGTTAGAGTGGGAATAAACTCAAAAAACTTAGCAGAAACAGGGTGGGGTGTTATCTTTGCAGCTACGACTGATAATGAGGCTAAATACAAGCAAGAACAAATCAAGGAAGCCCTCAGCGAATTATTAAAACATCGGCAACAGCAAGCCACTCAGAAAGATGAACGCTATTATCGAGAATACACGGGTGTCGATGGTTATCGTCCAAGTCAGACACTAAATCTGTTCTTAGGTTATCACCGAGTTGAGATCGGACAACCTGCCGATCCAAAAAGAATGCCCTATTACTTGTTGATCGTTGGTGATCCTGAAACCATTCCCTATAGCTTTCAGTACCAACTTGATGTCCAATATGCCGTCGGTCGTATTTATTTTGATACCTTGGACGAATATGCCCAGTATGCTCACAATGTGGTCGCGGCTGAAACAGGTAAACGGTTCTTGCCGCGCCGAGCGAGTTTTTTTGGGGTACGCAACAGTGCAGATCGCGCCACTCAGCTCAGTGCGGATCAACTGATTAAACCGTTAGCGGATTGGGTAGCCAAAGATAAACCCGATTGGCAAGTACAAACTTTCCTCAAAGAGGAGGCGACTAAGGCACAATTAGAGCAACTCTTAAGAGGAAACGATACGCCAAGCTTGCTTTTCACTGCCAGTCATGGGATGGGATTTCCTAATGCAGATCCACGCCAGGTTAAACTAAGCCCCCTACGTCACCGTAAAGGACTCGTCTTCAAAACCGTGCATGAGACTTTCACCTCACACGGCTTCTCTCCTAACTGTTATTATTTGGCCTTACGGCCTTTCCAATACCG
>QNEL01000830.1 GCA_003645185.1 Candidatus Parabeggiatoa sp. nov. 3 | reverse complement strand
TATTGATAAGCGATGTGACTTTGTTCGTTGACACTGTGAGAGGCCAGACGAAAATCAGCGTTGTAACCATAGTTGACACGACCAGTCAGATTACCACTCCATTTTTCCTCTAATAACAATGAATCATCGTAGCGATAGTTCAGCTTGATATCACTTGATAAATCCGCGACTGCCGTGACTTGACCACTATTTAGATCATACGTGTAAGTTTGTGGCACTGGAGGCAACACAATCTCTGTCAACCGGCCCCCTTTATCATAGTTGAAATCAACGACTTGGTTATCTGGGCGTGTGATCCGCGTCACCTGTTCATCCAGATTGTAACTGGATAAGGTTTCATGGCTTTCTAAACCGACATCAGGCGCTTGATATTTGGTTTGCAGATCAACCTCATTATAAGCATAGAGATGCTCTGGACGACTAGGCGGTTTAAGGGCTGTCAAGTTACCGTTTTGATCGTACTCGTACTCAATTTGCCGATTATCGGGTAATTTTTGCTTCAGAACTCGGCCCACGGCATCACGAGTGAACTCTTCAGTACGTTGCAAGGCATCCGTGAGTTGAGCGACATAACCACTGTCCGGATCATAGCTAATGGTTGCGATTCGGGCCTCATCACCTTCGCCTTCAGTCACTTGAGTCAACCTGCCTCGGTTGTCGTAGGTGTAGAAAACATCTGCCAATCCCGGCACTTGTTCTTGGATAACCCGGCCTTTGTCATCAAAGATTGAGACGCTTTTGCGGCCAGCGGCGCTTTTTGCGGTAACCGTTTTATTGGTGGCATCGTAAACGCTTTGGCGGGTGCGATCATTTGTCGTGATTTCAGTCGTCAAGCTTAATAGGCTTAAAGGATCAACCGTTTTTGCCAGTTTAACCGTTTTTTCAGTGCTGACAACCTTGCTTAATCCACTTGGCGTAGTGAGAGTCAACAGCGAAGTCAGTGGCGCTTGCATTCCAAAACGCGGATCGGGGCCTTGTGATGAGACAATAACCGTACCATCAGGACGAGTCACGGTAGTTTCACCTTCAGCATTGATAAAGGTTTTGCTCACCGTGCCATCAGGAGAGGTATTGACTCGTAACATTTCACCATTGTCTTGGGGCTTGACTTGGTATTGAGTCACTCGGCCTTCTTTAGTTGTCATGGCTCAGGTGTAACCGCCACCCAAATTTTCAGAACGTGCGAGTGTCCATCCACCGCCAGCGGCATTGGTATCTTCTACAAACCGGCCCAAGTCGTCGTATTGATAAACGGATTTATGGCCGCGTGGATCGACAAAGGCCGTTAATAAGCCTTCTGCGGTGTACTGCAATTGATAAGCTTCACTGGCCGGGTTAGTTACGCTATTCAGATAACCCTTTTTATCTAGGGTTAAAGCCGTGCGTTGCCCATCCCATCAGGGGTGATAATCGCTACAGGTGTATTGCCGTTGCGTTCAATGCGCGTGATATCGTCATCACTTTGATATCGCTTAAAGTATGCAAATTGCTCAACACCGATTTGCGTTTGGATTAGTAAGCTATTGTCTGGATGATAAAAACGAAAAATAAAAAAAGGCTTCAACGCAGGAGCTTTGGTTCCAGAAAATAATTTAAATCCAAGCCGCAACAGCAAACATGAAACCTTCCAAAATCCAAATTGCAGAACCCAAAAATAACGATGTAATTGTTCCATGTTTGAAATATTGATAAAAGAAAAAAATCGGTATTATAGAAACAATTATTAAAAATAAAGCACTTTTTATTAATGTTCCTTTAACGAAGGAGATATACCATCCATAAAATGGCCCTTCAGCTATAAATATAGCTAATATTAGCCACTTTTTAAAAGAAAAGTTGTCAGGATCGAAACTATTGTAGGAAATAATTAGACTTACCAAAAATAGACAACTCAATGCGACTGAAGCCAATAACAATTTCTTGTTATCTCGAAAATAGGTTACATAAGCTTTAATCATTTACTTTTCATCATTTGAGACAGTCATCAGGAATTGGTAGTCTCTATCCTGAAAGAATTAACTGATTTTTAAGTTTTAAGTATTTTGCTCTATAGAGACTACCTAATTTCCCAAAAGACAGAACGATTGATTTTCTTTTGTACATATAGCCTTTTTCCCATAATTACAAAAATGATATATTAATATTTTAATTTGATTAATAAATCAAACTATAATTTATTCAATAAGAAAATACTATAACAAATCACTAAATATTTTACCAGCTATCAGTTTTTATAAATTGAATATTAAGGAACGTGCATAAAATATCCATAAAAATTAGCCATTCCCTTGTTATTGCTGTATTAAGAACAAGTTGTCTAAATTATTTATGCGCGTTCCTAATGCGATTTCCTGAAAAGAATATACCAACCATTTTCATTTATGCTATGTTATTTTAAAAAAAACATTGTGCCATTTTTAACAAACTTATAGGCGGCAAGCATTCAAAATTCAGTGCAATTTGTCCATTAGACTTGTCCCTAAATAACGTCAATATTTGAAATACTATATATAAAATCAATAATTTAACTTATAAACTGATGTTACGCAGCCTTATTCTTATATCGGTTATACAATCGCACGAAACATCACATCTTGATGCAGATATTCTTACAAAATGAATGGGCTATCGACTGATTGAAGTGGGCGGCTCAAATC
>QNEL01000829.1 GCA_003645185.1 Candidatus Parabeggiatoa sp. nov. 3 | reverse complement strand
GTACTTAGCGGTTTTTTTGAGGTTGTTATCAAAGTGAAAGATTTTTGGTTTTGTGAAAGTCTTATTATCTGAAGGAGGGGCAACCACAAGGGATTGCCCCTACATGACATTGTGTAGGGGCAATCCCTTGTGGTTGCCCTTGGTTGTTAAATACCTGTTTATTTGTGCTTCGGTACTTAGCGGTTTTTTTGAGGTTGTTATCAAAGTGAAAGATTTTTGGTTTTGTGAAAGTCTTATTATCTGAAGGAGGGGCAACCACAAGGGATTGCCCCTACGAAAAGCATTTTAAAAGGAGTCCTCATTCATGTCATTTTTTTCCAAAGAAAACGACAAAGATACCTTAAATGGTATTTGGTTTGTTGCCCTGTTCGCGATGGCCGCGATTTATCTCAGGCAAACCTTTCCTATTTTCCAAGAGTTGGAAATCAGCCCTTTAATCATCGCTATCGTTCTGGGCATGGTTTATAGCAATTTTCTGAAAAGCCATTTTCCTGAATCATGGATGCCGGGGATTACCTTTTCCGCTAAACTCATTTTAAGAGGGGCCATTATCCTCTACGGTTTTCGACTCACCTTCCAACAAATTATGGCCGTTGGGCTTCCAGGTTTAACCGTCGATTTGATTATGGTTGTCTCGACTTTTTTAATTGGTGCCTTCGTCGCCATCAAGCTACTCAAACTGGACAAACAAACCTCATTTTTAACCGCAGCCGGGGCTTCCATCTGCGGGGCCGCCGCTGTGCTTGCCACGGAACCGGTTGTGAAAGCCGAAGCCCATAAAAGCGCGATTGCCGTTTCAACAGTCGTTTTATTTGGTACCATTTCCATGTTTTTGTATCCTGTTCTGTTTAATTCCGGCTTACTTGGGAGTATGGATCTAGCGGCTTATGGCATTTATGTCGGTGCCACCGTTCATGAAGTGGCGCATGTCGTCGGCGCTGGCGTATCATGCGGCATGGTTTCCTGTGATACTTCCGTCATTATCAAAATGGGCAGAGTGATCATGCTCGTTCCCTTCCTGATCATTTTGGGTTGGTATTTGGCCAGAAGTGCAGAATCGCCAGACGAAAAGGGCAGCACGAAATTGGTTATTCCTTGGTTTGCTATCGGATTCCTGGCGGTTGCCGCTTTTAATTCATTTCAATTGTTGCCAACAGAAGTCGTTAAGTCAATTATCTTTATTGATGATTTAATGTTAACTATGGCAATGGCCGCTCTTGGATTGTCTACGAATTTCGCCAAATTTAAAGAAGTCGGTATGAAACCTATTTATGCCGCATTAACCATGTTTATTTGGCTACTTGTTGGGGGTTATTTTATTACTATGGGCGTGACTTCAATAATGGGGAGTGGGGGGCATGCTTTTATGTGAAAACCCATAACTACAGGGATTTGATATAAGAAGGGATTAAAACCAAGAACTACAGGGATTTGATATAAGAAGGGATTAAAACCAATAACTACAAGGATTGTATATAAGAAAGGAGCTGATTATAACGGATTTTGTTCAAATCATGGAAAAGCCCCATTATTTATGGTGTCCCCAAAATCCGTTACAATCAGGAAAGGATTTAAAATGGGTAGTACCACAATCCAATCCTTTATTATATACAATCCCTGTAGTTCACGGTTTTAATCCTTTCTTATATCAAATCCCTGTAGTTATTATGTCAGACTCAAAACATGAGCATCGAATATTACGCCTTAAAAGTCAAAACAGGCTTCAGATGGGCCACGACACTGATCATATCAGCAGCCACTTGAATATCAATGATGGGCTGAATCGGTTTATAGGCCGCAGGTGCCTCCTCAATTCTACGTTCCGCTCGCAAGGTGATACAATCAACTCCCGTTAATCCTAATGCGGCCTCACTTTTATCGGCCCCCTTTCTATTCAGTTCAAAACGTGAATGCAATCGCCCAGCGCCATGAGACGCTGAACACAGAAAATCTGGGTTGCCTTTTCCAATCAAGAGGTAAGAGGGTGTGCCCATCGATCCGGGAATAATAACCGGTTGTCCCGTATGCGCTGGACAAGCGCCCTTTCGAGTAATCCACCCGGCCCCCTCTGACAACGTCAGATTATGCGGCAAATCGTAAATCAACGGCGCTTCGATATCGCCATAAACTGCCCGTAAACGCAATCGCAACAATTCAGCTAACCACAGCCGATTCACAAAACCATAGTTAGCCGCCGTCGCTTCCGCTTGCAAATACGCTTTAATCAAATCAGGAGCAGACAAAGGAAAAAGACGAGATTTCGGATAAGAACAACCTTGAGGCCACGCCGATTCAGCGCGTTTTTGCCAGAGCGTACCAATGTGTTTACCAATCAATCGTGAACCCGAATGAATCATAAAAGCCAATTGGCCCGCTTTGATGCCCCAGGCATAAGCTGTCGCCCGATCCTCTATCTTTTCAACAACTTGCACTTCAACAAAATGATTGCCGCCACCAATAGTCGCTAACCCGCCATCACGTATTAGCCCCGTTTTAGAAACCCATTTTTCGGGTACCCATTGCATCGCGCCATTGAGCGAACCGCTCAAATAAACACGATCTATTTCCTTGGCTAACTGATTGAGATCAGAATCAACGATATCGCCCATTGGTGTCTCTAACATCGCATCCAGCCAGCCAGGAATACCATACTGAAACAGGGCTTGAGCCGTTTT
>QNEL01000828.1 GCA_003645185.1 Candidatus Parabeggiatoa sp. nov. 3 | reverse complement strand
CTCCAAGTTAACACCGCAAAATAAATTTTGCACTCCAAGTTAACACCGCAAAATAAATTTTGCACTCCAAGTTAACACCGCAAAATAAATTTTGCACTCCAAGTTAACATCGCAAAATAAATTTTGCACTCCAAGTTAACACCGCAAAATAAATTTTGCACTCCAAGTTAACATCGCAAAATAAATTTTGCACTCCAAGTTAACACCGCAAAATAAATTTGGTTTGAAAATAGCCGCAAAATAAATTTGGAACGAAAATAACAGTGAGTTTGCTGAAATCATTATGTTATAATTTTAATTATTTTTTAGTTACAACTTTAGTTTGCATTGACAAACTATTCCCAATTTTCTTTGATTGTGCCATTGAGCGTGTTAACGCTTTGCCCTGGTTTTAATTCAATTCGTCGTTTGTTGAATAAGAAAATGGGGACTGTTTTTTCGGTTATTTTGTCTAATTCAACAGAAAAGCCTTGTCGAAATAAATCTTGGCTATCGTTTATCCATAGCGTTGTGGGCCCGTGACTGCGTTTGATTAAACCATTAAAGGTGATATAACGGGGTGGTTTGGGCCGGGGCGCTACTGGCGACGGCGTTGCAGAACCGGTTGTCGGTAGAGGGGGCGCTGGCGGCGGTTCTTCCCGCTTGGCATTGAGTATCGCACGATCTTGGGCCGTTGTGAATAAACGCTGCAACTCTTTTGCCGATGCCGATTGAAACAGATTGAACACGATGACTAATAATATGATTATATCAATAGACGGCTTCATCATTCCTTTTCGATTTTAGAAATATACCAAACCAATACACAGGTGGCATTGAAATAAGGTTGTGAAACATCTTTTAAATCAACTGTTTCGCGGATTCGCTTAATGTGACAAGTGTGCCAGTTAAATAGGCCAGCAAATTGTTGAAATTCTATAGCTTGTGCTAATTCTAGCACATCGCCTTCGTGTAAAATATCTAGAGTTAAAGTTAAGGCAGTTTGATAGGTTTTGAATTCGGGTTCTATTATAAACTTATCAGGTGCGTTGTATTGTATCGTTTCTGATAAATCATAATTGGCTTTGAATAAGGGCAGTTCAGACAACAATCTTTTGATTTCGTTAAACATTTTCAACCGTTGTTTGGGCAAGGTTAATTTTGGTGCATTGATAAAAAATGCTTTGTCTATCAATTGATTAAATTTTTTAAAGTAGCCTGTTTTGACAATTTCAAGGGTTTCTTGAAGTAGGCTGTATTTTGCCTGTATATTTCCTAATTGACTACGTTGTTCACGTTCCCATTTTGTCATGGCGTTGCCATATTGTTGACTGCCCCAAATCAGGAGGGCGCTGATAATCAGGCTTAAAGTTAATACAATCAAGGCCTTAAATAAAACGCTCCAATCTGTTATCGTAAACGTTTTTGAACTCATGTTTTCAATAAAATGATTTGATATCGTGATGCAATGTGGGTGATATTGATCGAACGCTGATATTTCAAACCTGACAGGTTTTTAAAACCTGTCAGGTTTATCTTAGATGTTCATGATTGACGCTGATTAATCTAACATAACAAAAAATCCGTTTATACCGTCAATCCGCTGTACTATCAGATATAAGCGTGTTTAATTAAGATATCGATGACAAACGGCGCTTCACCGATTTGAGCAGGGCTACCAATTTGCCCTTGCAGTTTTTTGTTTGGATTATAGGGTGCGCTCAAGACTTCGATTTTCCAAAAATCGTCACCTTGTTCGCGTAAGGCTTTGATAAATTGAGTAAAAATGTATAAGGCCTGTTGATAATTGCCTTTAAATGGTTCAATTTTACCCTGTAGTCTGATCCCTTCAATAAAATGCTTATCAGGATCAAAATCCTCTAAATCGTCTAACTCATCAGTGCTGTTTTCATCAACTCTCGTCATGAGGTTCGCATTGTCTTGAAAAAGGGCCTTTTTTGAAGGGCCTATACCCCATTTCAGTTGTTCAATAAATAAGTAAGGATGAGTATTTAACACTAGGCTCAGTTTATACCAAGCCTGTTGTGGCAAAATATGTAATGCTTCAAGGTGAGAACCGATATCGACAATATTGCGAATCAGTAGAATATCAAGCGGTAAATTTGGAGGCGCTTGTTCACGTAATAATGCTAACTGGGCTTGATGTCTGATAATGCGCTCTGCCGTTTTTTCGCCTTTTTGTTTAAGTGCCGCTGCGTCTTTTAAAATCATCGCACTTGCCGCCACGGCCCCTGATACCAGTAATGCCGAAGTGATATACAAGGCGATACGCAGTCTGCGGTAAAAAAAATAGCGTCGCTCTGCCGCATGAGCGTAATGGTTTTTAACGATCCAACGGCGCGATAATTGAAAAGCGACGAAGTGGTGTAAATATAAAAGCTGGCTTCCCCTTTCCTGCTCAAATTGCAAACCCAAACGACGCGCTAATGCGTGGTTATCTAAAACTTGTTTATTGAACGTCACCCTATCAGTGTTAAGAGATTGAAAAGCTTCACATTTTGCCGTATCCGTTAATAGAATAACTGATAACGGCTCTGCATTTTCGGTGACTGGCAATAGACGCGCATTTTCTAAATAACGTTGAGTGGTGGTGATTTGTGTTAAAACATATTGTGCATATTCCGCAGGATCAAGCGTATTTAAGGGTATTAAACGACTGAATTTCAATTTATTGTT
>QNEL01000827.1 GCA_003645185.1 Candidatus Parabeggiatoa sp. nov. 3 | reverse complement strand
TTTCGTGTATTTTGAAATGGGGCAACCACAAGGGATTGCCCCTACGCAATGCCATGTAGGGGCAATCCCACTTGATGAGCCCTTTGCGCTAAAATATCTGTTTATTTGTGCTTCAGTACTTAATAAACTAATCCGTTTATACCGTAAATCCGCTGTACTACACATTGCATCCAAAATCCTAATTAGGAGGTATCATTATGTCATTGTTACGCAGTTCCATCGTGTTAGCCCTTGGTTGTTGCATCAACACAGCCACTGCTTCTGAAACAGAAGATAAGACAACAACCGTTTTCGTAGAAGGAGAACATTCGTTACTGTTGGCTGAAGCGTATCGTGGTCGTCGACGTGGTGAGTGTGAGGGTGATCCGAATACGAACAACGCTTGGACTCTCAATCTGTGTGAATTAGGCCCATTTTGTTATGATTCTCCGAGCCAAGTGAGTTTATGGTTACCCGACAACAAACGTTCCGGGCGGACAGACAGAATAAAGATCAGGAAGAACACTGAAGATGACGCTGTTTCTGTGCGTTGGGATGCCGAGGAAAATACCTTTAGTTGGTCAGAAACCGGTCTGTCTATTGAGTCGGGCATGAGTTACGTCATCAAAGTCAGAAAGGGCCGTACTGATTATTTCAATGGTGAATTTGTTTTGTACCGGATACCGGATAACTACAGAACTGATGCTCAAAAAGCGGATTGGATGAGAGAGCAAGGTTGTACCTCGCAGGCAAACATACTCAATCCAAAGCAAAGTACGTGATAAAGCATTTTTCCTTGTTTCCACTTGAGTTTGTTTTTTTATGGAGTGCAAAATTTATTTTGCAAAGCTTGTTTTTTTTGGAGTGCAAAATTTATTTTGCAAAGCAAACTCAAGTTGGAACGTAGATTTGCCATTGAAGAAGAAGGAAGCTACATGAAAAGTCGTCTTAATTTATTACTCTTGTTATGCGCCTTCAGCGCCGTACAAGCCCAGCCATTGATAGAAGCTCAACACGCATTCCAACGAGGTGATTATGAACAAGCCATTAGGCAGTGGCAAAGCGTATTAACCAGAAATCCAAGCCATCGTTTCCAAGCTTGGCTAGGTATAGCCCAGGCTAATCGATATATTGGTGCTTATAATAAAGCACTTGACACCCTCAATACCGCAATACCCTTCGCCCAACAAACAAAAAATGTGCGTTATCACGCGCTTTTGCTCAATGAATTAAGTAAAGTACGCCTTTCTCAGGGAGAAAAGTGGTTTGAAGAGGCGCTACAACAGGGTGAAACTGCCCTTGAGTTAGCACGGCAATCCAAGCGTCCAAAAGTTTTAGCTGAAGTCTTGAATCATTGGGGTAATTTATTGACGGCGGATGATGACTATGAGGAGGCGGTAGAGGCTTATAGCGAGGCTGTTCAGTTATTAGTGTTCAGTGATCAGTTGTCAAAAGAAGACATTAAGACTTTGTACAGCAAAATTCTTATTAATCAGGCTCAAATCTTTTTCCTACTTGATGCAGAAAAAGCGGCGCGACGTAAAAAGAAAAAACCCCGTTTTCAAACCAGTATAGTCGCTTTAGAAAAGGCCTTACAGGCCATCCAAACCAGTCAGTCAGATAGCTATAGCCAAGTTTTAGGACTCATTACGATTAGCCAGATCATCCAACAAATTCAAACGCGCTTGACGGCACCCTCACTCACCCTGATCGCTTATCAAGCGTTAAAGACGGCGCGGGAAAAGGCTTATCGTTTAGATAATGCTCTCGCAAAAACCTTTGCCAATGGCTATATGGGCGCATTATATGAACAAGCCAAACGGTATCAAGAAGCCTTATTGCTCACGCGACAGGCGGTATTTTTTGCACAACACACTCGTGAAAAACCCCTGATGTATTTATGGCAATGGCAGACGGCACGCATCCTGAAAGCCCAAGGCCAAAATAGCCAAGCCATAGCGGCTTATCAACAAGCGATTACCCATTTGCGCTCGGTTCGCACGAAACTGGTTTCTATGGGCTATTTCAAGATCGTCAAAAGCTTTCGTGAGGAGATTGCCCCGGTTTATTTTGAGTTAGCGGATTTGTTGTTACAAGAGGCCACTTCTGCTCCGACAGAAAGACAAGGCGAACAGCTATTACAGCAAGCGATAAAAACGATAGAATTTTTCAAAGAAGCCGAATTACAAAATTACTTTCAAAATGAGTGCCCCAATATTAGTGTCACTGAATGTACTCACTTAGATGAGCTGCTTGATGCACAAACCGCCGTTTTGTATCCCATACCCCTTTCAGATCGTTTAGAGTTGTTACTTCATCGCGCCGACGGTTTAATCCAAGTGACAGTCAACGTGAGTGACAAAACCCTGCGGAAACAGATTCTCTCAGTCTTATCGCTCTTGCGCCGACATCCCTACTATCAAGATTTCGATAGAGGTGGCTCTGATAATCAATTCGAGGCTTCTTGTACGCCTGGCGTAGACATACCGGTTGATAAGATCGCCAAACCCAGCCCTGCGTTTTTGAAGCAAGCTCAAACCCTTCACAGTTGGTTGATTGAACCCCTGCTTCCTCACCTGCATCAGATCAACACTTTGATTATAGTGCCCGATGGGGCATTACGTACCATACCCTTTGCGGCCTTGCATGACGGGCAACAGTTCCTGATTCAGCAATACGCTCTGGCGATTACGCCTGGATTAT
>QNEL01000826.1 GCA_003645185.1 Candidatus Parabeggiatoa sp. nov. 3 | reverse complement strand
TGTTCATCATCAACAATTAAGATTTTGAATGGGTTTTGTGGGAAATCTGATTCTGATTCTGATAATGGCGGTTCAAATGACTGTTGTGTCTCTGATAACGGTTCACTGATAACCGGTTCAACGGATTGTTGTGTCTCTGATAACGGTTCACGGTTCACTGATAACGGTTCACTGATCGACGGTTCACTGATAACTGATAACGGTTCACTGTTCGCTGATAACTGATAAGGTAAGGTAAACGTAAACTGTGAACCGACACCGACTTGTGATTGAACCGATATTTGCCCACCATGCAATTGAACCAGTTGTTGAGTCACAGCTAATCCCAAACCGGTGCCCCCATAAATGCGGGCCGTTCCACCATCGCCTTGTTCAAAGGCTTCAAAAATTCTGTCGAGTTTTTCGGAAGCTATGCCAATGCCGGTGTCGGAAACGGTGATAGCCAAGCCGTTTTCTTTGACTGATGCTGCGACGGTAATCGTGCCATTGTCAGTAAACTTGATCGCATTGCCAACCAGATTGTATAAAATCTGTTGTATCCGATTCTCGTCAGCTTTGATGGGGGACAAGTCGAGAGAAATGGCGTTGATGAGTTGCACTTTTTTGTTGCCAATCAAGGGTTGGGTGAAGGCTAACACGACCTCAGCTATGGTTCGCATATCAAGCACTTTGAGTTGTAAATCAATGTCTTTCTTTTTTAACTTGGAAAAATCTAGGATGTCGTTAATCAGATTATTCAAACGTCGCCCACTTGAGACTATCATGCTGAGATTGGCACGAAGTTGTTGATTGATAGGCCCAGCGGCACCCTCTATTAAGGAGTCTGCAATACCAATAATGCCATTGAGGGGCGTGCGTAATTCATGAGAGGTATTGGCTAAAAATTGATCTTTAAGTCTATCAGCCTCTTTGAGTTGTGCCGCAATTTTTTGTTCACGCTCTAATTCTAATTGTTTTTCCCGCAGTTTGCGCTTTTGAGTACGGATGTAGCTGACAATGATGCTCAGAATCGTGATGACGTATAGGGTATAAGCCCACCACGTTTTCCACGGTGGGGGTAAAATGGTGATTTTGAGTTTGGTGCCGGTTTCATTCCAGACGTTATCATTGTTGCTGCCTTTGACGCGAAAGAGATAAGTACCGTGGGGTACATTAGTATAAGAGGCGCGACGACGAGTGCCTATGTGGTTCCAGTCTTTGTCAAAACCTTCTAATTGGTAAGCGTATTGATTTTTTTGCGGCAATAACAAATTGAGGGCGGCAAATTCAAAGGCGAAAAAGGTTTGTTGATAAGACAGTGTGATCTCTTGCGTTTCGCTGATGTGTTGCTGCAAAGGAGAGTCTCCCCCTATAGGAACAGATTGATTAAACAATTCAAATTGGGTTATGACAATTGGGGGAATATAGGGATTGTCTTTGACACGTTGCGGATAAAACGCATTAAAACCGTTAATACCCCCAAAAAAAAGTTCACCACTTTGGCTTTTATGGTAGGCCGCATTAAATTCATTGCTTTGCAAGCCATCCAAGTCATCATAATTTCTAAAGATTTCCGTTGCTGGATTGAATTTGGATAGCCCCTTATTAGTGCTAAGCCAAAGATTCTTGTTTTTGTCTTCTAAAATGCCATAAATCACGTCATTGGCTAAACCCTGTTTTTCGCGGTAGTGGGTAAAAGTTTTGGTGAGCCGATCAAATTTATTGAGCCCACCACCAAGGGTGCCAATCCAGTGTGTACCGGTAGCCTGTTGGTAAATGCTGGAAATTTCATTATGACTCAAACTGTTAGGATTTTGAGGATCATGTTGATAGCGCACAAATTGCTTGTGCTCGCGATCATATTGATTGAGCCCTGCCACGGTGCCAAACCACAGCGTTTTGTTATTGTCTTCATAAATCGACAAAATGGTGTTATGGCTTAAGGTATTGGGGTTTTGTGGATCGTGGTGATAATGGATAAATTTGTTGTGTTGGCGATCAAATTTGTCCAAGCCTTCTCGTGTACCAATCCACAAGGTTTTTGTGCTGTCTTCATAAACGGATAAAATGTAGTCGTCAATTAAACTATCGGGATTATCACGCTCATGCCGGTAAGCGACAAATTTATTTTGCTTTTGATCAAACGCATTTAAACCAGCGCCAAAGGTACCTATCCACAATGTACCAGTGCTATCTTCGGTAAGTGCCCAGACATCGTCATCGCTAATGCTTTCTGGATTTTGCGGATCATGTCGATAATGGGTGACTTTTTGCCGATCTTGAGCATATCGATTTAAGCCGCCGCCCTGAGTCCCTACCCAAAGTATGCCTTTTTGATCCTCGTTAATTGACAAGACATGATTATGACTCAAACTATTGGGATTTTTTGGATCATAAAAATAATGCCCAAATTTTTCTTGTCCCAAGTTAAACTGATTAACGCCCCCACCGCCGGTGCCAACCCACCAAGTGCCCGCACGATCTTGATAAAGTGATAAAATAGCATCGCTATTTACACTTTTAGGAATTTGGGGGTGGTGTTGGTAGGACACAAATTTTTGTGTTTGTGTATTAAAGTAATTGAGCCCCCCACCATCGGTGGCTATCCAGAGAATAAATTCTTGTATATATTGTGGTTTTTTGGTTTTGCCAATTGCCCAAATACCATTATGAGTGATGGAGTCAGGATTTTTAGGATCGTGA
>QNEL01000825.1 GCA_003645185.1 Candidatus Parabeggiatoa sp. nov. 3 | reverse complement strand
TAATTCCACCACCAAAAACACATTCAAAGGATCAGCCTCATACACCGGCTTATCCGGCAAACTGCCACAAGCATGATGAATAACCTGCGTCGCCTTGATTTCCGCCATACCCATACGCGGTATAGCCGGCAAAGGGGTATAAATATAATCCACCAACCCCAGCACCTGCTTATCAGAAAGCTTATCCCCAAAAGCCGGCATTTGAGTCGCGGCACTGCCCCCTTTAATAACCATTAGCGCCTGCGAACGCCGTAAACGGCTCAAATTTTCCGGTAACATCGCCGGCCCCGTACCACCCAAGCGATCCGCACCATGACAACTCGCACAGTGTTGCGTATAAAGTTCAGCAACCTCATCAGCCGCCTCTCCTGCTGAAGCCATGAGACAAAATGACAACCCAAAGGCCGTAACGTATTGTTTTTTCAGTTTAAACATAATCATAGTCTGTCTGTTTTATTTAACCGTGATTTGATAAGCGGCATGACAAGCAACACACTTTGCCAACGTGTCACCCAGTTGCACCAAGGTTTGCTGGCTCTCTCCCAAATTTTGGGCATCCAGCGCCATAAGATCAAAATCCTGATGAACAGCAAAACCCAATTGTTTAAATCCCCGAGGCAATTTTTGCCTAATCGACAGAGGCACAATTTGCACCATCTGCATACCCAAGCTTTTTGCCACCCTAGCCACCTCAGCCATCTCATTAGCGGCCAGTGCCGCCGTGATTTCTTGCAAACCCGCCAACAAGCCTCGCATCTCAGTCAGAATGACAATCCGCTCTTCAGCATTAAGCGGGATGCTTTGTCGAGAATCCGACTGTGCAAAAGAGGGCAAGCTTTCTTGATCATCCGACTGTGCAAAAGAAGGCAAAGAGAATGGCACCAATGCGATCATCAAAACAAAATATTTTTTCATAAGTCAATCTGTCGTTGCTATGAATAGTTGATTAGAAATGTAGGGGCAATCCCTTACGGTTGCCCTTGCGGTTATTAACCTTTATAAAAATATCATTTAGAACACTCAAAATGACCATATTAATTTATAAAATGATTTAAATCAAAATTCAAACAGCGGAATCGAAGAACAACGACTCTTCGGAGTGCAAAATTTATTTTGCGAAGGGGCCCGATCAAATGGTGGGTTTAGCTTCGCGCAACGAAGTATCGCGTAGCGAAGCCCACCCTACAACCTACAACTATCACTCATAGGTGTTCGGGATTTTGATGGAAGCCTCGTATAAAGGCATAAATTGCAAAAATAACGATTATGAAAAAAGCTCATAAACTGGGGATTTTGTTCGTAAAAATACCATTATCAAAATAGGATTTATTTAAATCCTCTCATTTTGAACAAATGAATATCTCTTATAAATCAATATTTAAAAAAAATCCAGAACACCTATGAACTATCACTTTTAATGACACCCATTGTTGTTTCACTTTGCATTATGCGAATCCTAAAAACGATGTTATTATCAATCCATGAAGTACCCTCATCTCATAGTAGATGGCTAGGCTATTTCCTGTCCAACGTGTTGCCGCAGCTTATTAATGCACTGGCAACAGGTAAAACGAGTGAGCAGACAAATTGTGCTTACCCCGATTTTATTCAAAACCTAAAAAAAAGTCATCAAGATAAATCTTGAAGGCGCGATTTTCAAACGGCATCCTTACACACTTTTTTGATTTTTACCATAACTCCATGAAATCAGTAATTAAAAGAAATGGACACTTATTCAAGAAAACGCTCTTGGATTTTGGGCAATTTATTATTAGGCATAAATATTGCACTATTAGACTAAATCATTGATTATAATGTTATGTTCATTTTTGAAATAGAGTGTAAGGAGTCCGTCAAACCAAATTTATTTTGCGACTTTTTACGTGCGACTTTTTACGATCCAAATTTATTTTGCGACTTTTTTACGTTCCAAATTTATTTTGCGTCGGCCCTCTTGGAATGCCTGTTATTTTGCGTCGGCCCTCTTGGAATGCCTGTTATTTTGCGTCGGCCCTCTTGGAATGCCTGTTATTTTGCGTCGGCCCTCTTTTCAAACCAAATTTATAACAGCAAAGGTGCAGATTGATAATTGATAATGTTTTTTGGGAATGCGCCCTGCGTGAATTTGCATACCTACTTGACTTATGTGTACTTTATTCAATCTGGAAACGCTATATTCAGTGTAAAAACCTATGAATCGAAAACCTTTAGAAATTAAAACAGATAAAAAAATCCGTTTATTTAGCTTCGCTGAACTTCGTTTCGCCAATCCGTTATACTTTCAGTAGAGACATTTTAACATGACTTCAAACCAAACCATTAAACATTACCCCCTATCTTCCCCACAACAGGATATTTGGTTCGACCAAATTCTGCACCCCGAAGTGCCACTGTACAATATCGGTGGCTATGTGCGGATAGATGGCCCTATTGATCAGGCCCGGTTTGAAAAGGCCCTCAATCAAATCATTGCCGAAAACGATGCACTACGCATCATTCTTCACGCGGGGGAAAATTTGCCCACGCAAACCTTTGTCGAAAATGTCTCTATTAATTTGGAATTCCATGATTTCTCCAAAACGGAAAATGCTCACGAGTTGGCACTCAAATGGATGAAACAAGAATTTGTCAAACCTTTCCAACTTTATGACGGGTTATTGTTTCAATTTGCATTATGCAAAGCATCGG
>QNEL01000824.1 GCA_003645185.1 Candidatus Parabeggiatoa sp. nov. 3 | reverse complement strand
TTTAAGATTTTTTTGATCGATTTGCTTTTGTAGTCCATCCAATCGCGAAAGCTAAACTTTTAGCTTTTAGTTTCCCACAAGCATGACGTATAAAATCATTCGATCATAAAAAAATTAAAACGCTAAGGCCCCGAAGGGGTTGAATGTGAATAGCCCCAGGTGGCAACCTGGGGTTGCCAAAAAGTTAACAAGTAGTACACAGTATGCTAGGGCTGGTCACGGTGGGCGCATCTATATGAAAGCTGGAAATTTTCTCAGTGCATATCGTACACGTTTTAAAGCCGGTGATGGTGGTAACTGTTATGGACAAAATCTTCATCAAAGAGGTGGAAGCGCAAGCGGTGACATTATATTGCTCGCTCGTTATAAACGTCTACGTCATGTATGGCTATCTGCTGGCAGAGGTGGAACCAACTGTGAACCCGGTGGTTGGAATGGCAGAGATGGTATAATTTTTATTGATCCAAGCGATGTTTCAATCTCTGGCGAAGATACCATAATAGAAGGTGGCAATGTGACTATCGCTGGTGGTGATAACGGAACGATAGAGCTCACTGAACTCAATGAAGGTGCGATAACGGCTACTGGCGATCTCACTGTGGCAGTTGGCGAAGACGGTGTCATTATGACCGACAGCACTGATAACATCTTGAAAGCTGATGGTCAAGTCAATCTCTTTGCTGATGATATCATGTTGCCTGAAGAAGCGGACGTGTCTGACATCACAGGTGATAATGTGGTTATAGGCAGCGGTCAGATAGCGCGTGATGTTTCCCTTATGGCCTCTGGCAATTCATCCGGTGAGGCTGGGATAACGTTACCCTTTGAAGTGACACTTTCCAACAATGGGCCGAAGTCAGATACTTATCTGCTAACCGTCACCGATGAAGAAGGTTGGTCATTGAGCCAATTACCGTCTTCCCTTGAAATTGAAGGACATGGTACGACTGAACTGACGTTGAATGTGCTACTGCCATCAACACGCGAAGCGACAAATGTCATTACGGTGACAGCCATTTCGCAAAGTGATCCGACTGTGGTGACCACCACCGAGATTAACGTCATGGTGACAGAGAAGGAATCTGATTCCGTCGCGGTTAATGTCAGCATAAATCGTTGTCCTTCTAGTGGCATAATTGATCGGATGTGTAAGAATAACACGCAAGTGCTTACCGATGTCACATTAAATGCCAATGCCAATGTCAGCCACAGTACTTTTGCGGGCGTGGTTCAAAACAATGGGATCATCTCTCAATCAACGGTACAAACAGGTGCGGTAATAACGGGCGGTGAATATACCGGTTATATTACCAATGAAGGTACCCTGACTGACTTTGTGTTTGTGGGTGCTGAGATCAAAGGCGGTAAATTAGCCGGCAAAGTCCGCAATAACAGTCAAGTAGGTGGTGTATTCGTCAATGTACGCTTGGCGGCAAACACCAGTATTGATGGGGGCGCTGTGCAAGGTGAAATCAGCGGTAATCCTGAAGGCCCAGCCCTCTTGAAGAATCTGAAAGTCCGAAAGGGGAGCCGATTGATCAACGTGATCATTGGTGAAAACGTGGAATTGGATGACGATGTCGAATTGGGTGAAGGTGTGCGCTTTAGGCACTCTGAACAAATTCCAGACGGCGAACTCATTGGGTTATTACCCACATTATTAGCAGGTACACTCAATGGGATAGACTATCCGAGACGTGCCGATTTCTCTGCTGATATTTTCGATCCAAGTGAGGGTATTTTATCTGCCATTAACGCCTTACCTGATTTCAAGGACAATGCGTGGGTTATCAGACAAAATGCCGAATTAAGTCATTTTGAACTCACCCTTGATCAGATACGCTTTGCCCTATTGCCTGTTTCAGTCAAAAAGGCAACAACCTCTGCTGGCTTAAAAGTGCAAGACGCGCAAAGGGTGCAGTTTATCACCGATAGCGGCTTAGAAGTGCTGACACATCCCGCATTACAAATGCCGAGCGCGTTACTGTCTGCTTTGAGTCAGTTCAGTTTGACAGAGTTCACGGTGCAAACCAATGGCAACTTGCATATTCCTGATACAGGAGGACAGTGGTTCAGCGCACGCCCAGATTGGTTGTCTGTCGAATTGGAGTCTGAAACGGAAATGGGTATTAGGTTTGGTGAATCACCCTTAGTGAGTGGGCAAATTTTAACCGATTTGGTGTTTAGCGATGAGGAAGGGGGTTTGCGCCAGCAAATCCTTTATCCCGGTGTCGCGCAGCCAAACGTGTTGTACTCGTCCGCTAAAGCGGTTCAGATAGAGCCATTCGGATTGATTAATTTCAAACTGGGTGGCAAAACTTATCGTGGCGTTGTCGATTATCTGGTGACTCAAGGCGAGTCCACGACAGCAAGCGCGTTACAAGTGAAATCTATTCCAGATGCGAATGGCGATGGTATAGGAGATGTTATGCTGCTTTATCCCAACGGTGAACAACAGAAACTGTTTGTGATTGAATAACCTGGGATTAGACTTCAGAGGTTTTGAAAATCTCTGAAGTCTAGTGCAGTAAAGCGGAAATATCCAGACCACCCAGCCATCAAAAGCCATCAAAAGCCAACAGCTAAAGCAGTTGTCTAAAAGCTCAAGTCACCTAAAGGTGACTAACATGCTGCACGTTTTTGCTAAAACGAGCAACTTTAAATGGATTTATACTTCCAAAAAAGCGCAAATTA
>QNEL01000823.1 GCA_003645185.1 Candidatus Parabeggiatoa sp. nov. 3 | reverse complement strand
TTGTTGGAAATCCATCTGATGGATGAAAAACTCATAGTGAATCGGCAAATGCCGATAGAAGCAACGGGCATTTCAGGAACAGGCGCTCATCATGGAGACTTCCATCCAGACGGAAAACACATCTACGTGGGTAGTGATGAAGGACATTGTTTTGTGATTAATAGCAGGAACATGGAAGTGGTAAAAGTGATAGAAACAGGCAAAGGACATGGGCACACCACCTTTGTACCTCAAAAAAATATCGCCATTACCACAAACCACAAAGACACTTATGTCAGCATCATTGACACAAACACGCATAACAAAATGACTGACATTACGGTAAGTGGCGAACAACAAAATAATCAAAAGTTACAATCGCATACGAGCTACGTCAGTCAGGATGGCAGATACTATTATGCGTTTGCCAGTGACAACGGCATTTTCTATGAATTGGACATTGAAGAACTCAAAGTCACAAAAACTCTGGAAACAGGAGGTTCTCCAATACAGGGGGTTTTTATTGATCGCTCAGGATGGAAATAACTTTGAAATGTCCGTTATCCAAAATGAAAACCCAAAAGTGATATTATTTTTGCAAGAGCCTGTTATAAAATAGCTGATTTCACTGCGTGAAATATTGTTTTTGAAAATAAATAGGTATGTTATAGCTATTTTGTTATAAATCATTTAGAATGCGTTTTCTCATACAATACAGTCGCTAAATAAGGCAGACATCATAAACGTATTCTATAAAAATCAAGCACTTATATTTTTTAGTGTTCTGATTGACAGAAATCTATATTTCGTTCATTTTCTTTCAATCAGTTAGATTAATAGCCGCTTATGTAATGTGAGCGTTGTGGTGAAGGTATTGTTCATAAGTACCACTTTCTTATTAACTTTTTTTAACTTTGAGGAAATTGCTCATGACAAAACAACTTGTCAAACTTATCAGCATTCTGTTAATGCTCTCTATGACTTCTTTCACCCCACTTTTCGCAGAAGGAGACGACAAGCCTCTGGATGGTAAAAAACTGGTCATGGTGATCAAATCTGCTGACTCCAGCGAAGCAGGCATGGGCCTGTCTCTTGCACATAGCGCGGTTAAAAAGGGGGCACAAGTCACGATTGTGTTGGGGGCCAACGCGGCTCTGTATCCTACTAAAAATGGAGCGCAACGAATTTTTGCCGCCAAAAATAAAATTCCGCGTGACATGCTCAAAGAAATTCTTGCCGATGGTGGCACTGTTTATCTTTGTTCCTTGTGTGCAAAATGGCAAGATTTAGAACAAAGTGATTTAATCGACGGGGTTGAAATCGTGACATCCATCAAAATCTGGAACAAACTTTACGAAGAAGATGCCAAAAGTCTGACATTCTAATTCGCCCGCCCCTCTCGCTCAAATCAAGAGCAACTAAAATACCCTAAATGTAGGTTGGAGTGAGCTTGCGAACTCCAACACTCCAACACCATAAAGTTCATTGGTATATTAATTTTTTGGAGTTACCAAAAGCCGTGTCGGCTTTTTTTTGGGCTTGATGTCACAAGATTCAGCGATTAGGCGATAAAACCACCATATCATTATTAAAAATACAAGGCATGTTAGTTTTCCATAATTCAAAATTGCGTTAGAATACAATTCTATTTATAGCGTTTCCCGATTGAATAAAGTACACTCTGCATCTTTTACTTTATAAATTTGGAACGTCAAAAACAGCAAAATAAATTTGGAACGTCAAAAACAGCAAAATAAATTTTTTACTAAAATCAAATTTGTACTTCATTCAATCGGGAAACGCTATATATCCCTTCGCTCCAAAACAGACGGGCGGCTTGTAGGGGCAACCCTTGTTTTTAACTCGGAGGCCCGTGTCCCAAAACATATCGAAAAAACAAATGGCTGGGGCTTTCTATGTCAGTCAAGATTACCTTTTTCCCGAATCTGATTGTCGTTTAGAAGCATTGAACAAAGCCAAAAACATAATGGAAGCTGTCAATAAGAATGTTAATATTCTGGCAGAGAGGCTTATTGACAAACATTACCAATTTGTAAATAGTGACAGGATAATAACCAAACCTGATAGCACTGATTGGATAAGTGAACTACAAAATAAAGGAATCTATCTCCCCATCTCTTTGCAAGCTTGGGTAGAAATTGTCGGCTCTGTCAATTTTATGGGCAGTTGCCCAGATTGGCACTTTACGGGTTATTGTTTTGATCATTCTGATGAAGACAAACCACTGGTTTACACTGATCCATTGGTTATCGAAGTTGATAAAGACTATATATTATATGAATTTGAAAACTGGGAATATCAAATAAAGGAATACGGTTTTGACGAGGTTGGCCCCTTTAAAATTCCCATTGCACCTGATGCGCTTCATAAGGCTGCGGTAAGCGGTGGGCCGCCATACGAAGTAACGGGTGATCAAGCGTGTGTTGATTCAATCGTTTTTAACGAAAGACATGGTTTCAGTTTGATAGCGTATTTACGCCATGCCTTATCATGGGGAGGTTTTCCTGGTTTTGAGTTAATTGACGACTATCCCCATGATTTTGTGAATGAGATGAGACGAAGTTTAGTCAACATATAAGTACTGAAGCACAAATAAACAGGTATTTTACAACCAAGGGCAACCACAAGGGATTGCCCCTACATGACATTATTGTGTAGGGGCAATCCCTTGTGGTTGCCCCCTTTCTGTTTTTTTAA
>QNEL01000822.1 GCA_003645185.1 Candidatus Parabeggiatoa sp. nov. 3 | reverse complement strand
TGTTCTTCGTAAGCAAAATCAAGGTGTTGAAAAGTCAGTTCACCCGATAACTGTGCGATATTCTCCTTTTCAGGCTTGGGCAGCGTTTTCAGATTCGCTTTTCCTTCTTTTGAACTCTCTGGAGAAGAATCTACATCTGGCTCTGATGTTTTATCTATCAAGTTGAAAACACTTTGGGCGGCGGCTAAGCCTTGTTGCAATTTATCATTGACTTTGGTTAAACGTTTGACGGGCGAAAACAGCATACCCATTGCGGTAAACAATGAAACAAATCCACCTACTGTGATATTATTGGATGCCGATTGTAGGGCCGCAATATAAATAATAATGCCTAAGGCAGAAGCGGTGAGCATTTGCACGATAAAGACGCTGAATCCTGAAGTCATTTGCGTTTTGATTTCTAATTGTCGCACTTCATGGCTGGCCACTTGAAAACGGTTTTGTTCATATTCATGCCCGCCAAATACTTTAACCAGTTTATGCCCGCCGATGGCTTCTTCAAGAACCCGTGTCATATCGCCCATTGCGTCTTGTATGCCGGTATTCATGCCACGCAATTTTTTGCTGACAAAATAAATGATGAAAATAATCGGGGGCACTGTGGAAAAGACAATTAAAGACAGCATCCAATTGAGATAAAACATCCAGGCCAGTAAGCCGATCACCGCTAAACTGTCACGTATTAAAATCACTAATGCTTCAGTCGCAGCGGCCATAACGCGACTCACATCATAAGTGACTTTAGACAGTAAAACACCGCTGGAGGTTTTATCAAATTCACTGGTTGGTAAAGTCAGAATTTTGTCAAACATCGCTGTTCGCAAATCAGTCACTAAATGCGAAGCTACCCAAGTCATGCCGACTGTGCTGGCTAACATGGATAAACCTTTGATTAAAATGAGTGACATCAGAAAAATGGGCATCAATTCTATGGTACTGGGATCGTTTTCAACAAAGCCACCATCAAGCAAGGGTTGAATCAGAGCGGCTAAAACGGGATCGCTGATAGCCGTGACGATGATTGCCAAAATCGCTAAGGCAAACATACGCCAATAAGGGATAACGTAACGTAATAAACGTAGGTAAAGGGCTTTACTATTCATGGGGATTGTTCTGTTTAAGTGTCTCGGTAAGTACAACGGATTTTGTTATTTTGCCACGGAAAAACACGGAAATATTCCGTGCTTTCTGTGTCATTCCGTGGCTAATAGTTTATCGGCCCGTCATCCGTTGTACTTGTTTTTAGCAAATAAAATCATCTGGCACCGGATAAGCGGCATAAGGATCGTCTTTATCAATGGTTTCTTCCAGATTTTTGTGGAAACACACTGATTCGGGTAAGCGTTCCAAAAGTTTCTCTGCAATGGCATCGGGTACTAAGTAATACTCGTCTTCCAAAACCGATATCGCTAAGTGGCCGTGAGCGAGTTGTTCGCGTTGTTTTAAAGTCACTTCAATTTTGTTAACCAACTTGCCCTCAACAAAATAATAAATCTCCTCTGCTTTGGGATCATTGACATGATGATGTTCAATGAGATCGCGTACTTGAGCTTGACTGGCTTTTTGTATACGTTCAGCTTCTTTTTGGCGATTCAATGCCTTAGCGCGTTCGATTTCAGCTTCCCGCGCCTTTGCGGCGAGATAGGCTGCGGAGTTGGTGTCTACCGCTTCAGCGTTTTTGCCTCGTTTCTTCTTTTTTTGCTTTTGTTGCTGATGAGTTTTTGATTTAGCTTGTTTCTCAGCTTTACTAGCTTGTTCTTTGGATACCAAGCCCGTTTTTAAAAGTTGATCCCGCAAGGATTGAGCCATAATAAGTCTCCTGTTATTTATCAGTTATCAATGTAGGGTTGATGTTAGGCATATCCAAAAAATTCTTTCTTGTAGGGTGGGGTAACGGGTTTTTGTTGCCCACCATTCCTCTACTGGTTTTAGGCAACTTATTTAATATACCACCAATGAGGCACATTTTGCATTAAAATAATAGTACAGCGGATTTACGGAATAAACGGATTGATTCAATGGGAACAATAAACTAATCCGTTTATTTCGTTAATCTGTTGTACTAAATCCGCTGTACTAAACTGCTATACTAAACTAATAGCTCATAAGCTGAACCATAAATGAATAAACGGTAATCTCAAATGGAAGAACAAGTCGGTCAAATCTGGCATAAACTTATAACACGCGCCGCTGCTACGGCTTATCCAGAAGCCGCAGTCAAATTAACTGAAATCAGTAAATCCGTAGGCGTATTATTTCGAGCCTTAGGCGGAGATGGCGGTTTACGAATCGAAGCCACGGCGGCTACAAAGCATGGCGCTCGGCGTAATTGGTTGCAACGTATCGCTGGAACACATCAACAGATCGAATTATGCTGGCTAAATGCTGAAGCTTTGCAATTGCCAGCACAGATTGATTTGTTTCCCACAAAAGCACTGAATCGTGATTTATATTTATGGTTAGCCGCCTTGGCAGCAGGAAACGTTGATCAGAGTTTATCTTGGTTTCAATTAAACCAACAACTGACTCAACAAACACTACAACGCTTTCCGGGATTACAATCTCGTTATAGCAATCTTGTAGACGCTTTATTAGCATTACGGCCTGATTTGAGCCGTTTACGGCCTGATGAAGCCGCTGCGGAGCGTGCCATTCAACAAGCCTTGCGCCAACCGGGCAGTGTAGCTGCATTACCCGCTGCGAAAC
>QNEL01000821.1 GCA_003645185.1 Candidatus Parabeggiatoa sp. nov. 3 | reverse complement strand
GACTGAGGTGATGTCTAAAGCTAATTTTATATTAGGTTATCAAGTCAGCGAATTTGAAAACCATTTCGCATCTTATGTAGAATGTCAGTATGCTGTGGGTGTTGCTTCCGGATTAGATGCACTTAAATTAGGCTTAAAGGTACTTGGCGTTGGTCAAGGTGATCAGGTTATCACGACTGCTAATACTTTTATTGCCAGTACTTTGGCTATTAATGCGGTAGGGGCGATTCCAGTATTGGTAGATGTTGAGCTTGATTCCTTTAATATGGATCCTAACAAACTTGAATCAGCCATTAACGCCAAAACTCGGGCCATTATGCCGGTTCATCTTTATGGACAACCGGTTAACCTAGATGAAATAATGAGAATAGCCAAGAAATATAATTTGTCTATTATTGAAGATGCCTCTCAGGCACATGGGGCAAAATACAAGGGTAAACGGGTGGGCAGTTTTGGAGATTTGGGTGCTTTTAGCCTTTATCCTGGTAAAAATTTAGGCGCTTATGGTGATGGTGGGATTGTGACGACGAACAATCGTGTTTTAGCTGAGAAGTTAAAAAGTTATAGAAATTACGGCTCTGCTAAAAAATATTACCATGACGTTTTAGGTGAAAATAGTCGCCTTGATACACTTCAAGCGGCTGTTTTAAATGTAAAATTACCTCAATTGGATAGTTGGAATGAAAAGCGCGGAGAGGTTGCTCGGGTTTATAACGATAAATTGTCAGGGATAGGTGATATTATTACGCCTAAAATCGTTCAAGAGAGTGAACACGTTTTCCATCTTTATGTCATCAGAACTAAATGGCGTGATGATTTAGCGCAATACCTTAATGAAAAAGGAATTGGCAACATTATCCATTATCCGATTCCGATTCATTTACAAGAGGCTTATGAAGATTATGCTTGGCAGCGCGGTGATTTTCCTAATACGGAACAGTTGGCAAACGAAATTCTCTCTTTACCCATGTATCCTGATCTCACATCGGAACAATTAGATGAGGTGGTGACAACTGTAAAGGCGTTTTATGTTAAATAGGATAAAAACCTGACAGGTTTATAAAACCTGTCAGGTTTGGGCATAAATAACGATAATTGTGGGTAATATGTTAAATAGGAAAAAACCTGACAGGTTTATAAAACCTGTCAGGTTTGGGCATCTAATAACGATAATTGTAGGTAAATAGATGGCAGATAAAATCAAAGTAGTCGTTTGTGGCGAAAAATGGGTAGCACAAAAGTGCTTAGATTTTCTTTATGAAGAGCCAAAGACAGAAATTTGTGCTATTGTTACCTCCTCTACTACAGATTGGCAAACTGATTTGGCTAAATGGGGAGCAAAACGTGGCATAAAAGTTTTTTTAGGAAATGTTAATAACTATGTCAATGACATTTCATCATTCCAGCCCGATCTCATTTTTTCCATCCAGTATAGATTACTGATTAAACCTATCATTCTACGCATTTCAAGGCATTGCATCAACTTGCATTTTGGGCTACTTCCACGTTATGGCGGTTGTCATCCCATTGCTTGGGCTATTTTGAATGGTGAAAAACAAGCTGGTGTCACCTTGCATGAAATGAGTGAAAAATTTGATGAAGGAGATATTTTTGGGCAACTGGCAGTACCCATTACTGAAACCACAACAGCCCGTGAACTCTTTGATGCGGTTAGTGAAATCGCTGTCGAACTGTTTATAAAGCGTTATGCCGCGATTTGTGAGGGCAGTTTAAAAACCTACCCACAAGACTTATCACAAAAGTTATATTATTCAAAAAACAGCATTGATTTTGAAAAAGATAAAATCATCAATTGGCATAAAACAGGGATAGAAATCCAACGGCACATTTGCGCTTTTTCATTTCAACCTTTTCAACTGCCAACAAGTTATATCCAATTACCTACTGGTAAACACTTAGAAGTAACGATTTCACAAACACGGCTACTTAAAACTAATGAGCCACTCCAACCAGGGATGATGAAAATTCTAAATACAGAAGAAATTCTGGTTGGAACCTGTAGTGATGAAGTCATACAAATTGGTTTTATCAATAAACAAAAATCGCTATCGTTTCTCAAGTCATTAGGCTATTCTTTATCCAGACTCACGTTTATCTAGCGAGCATTGATAACGAATGCAATAATCGGGCTGGTATCAGAAACAAGCGTCTTCATGCTATAACCCTTTGAATAATAGCTTGTTCTGCGATTTCATCATCAGTGTCATTAAAAATACTGTTCTGATATTTTCCGCACACCGCAATCCTTTATTATATACAATCCCTGTAGTTGGTTTTGTAGTCTTTATGGGATTTTGTCACCTGAAAAGGAAGCCGTTTTGGAAACCCGGCCATTATGGGTGATGGCAGAACGGTGTTTTGAAGTTTTACCTTGATATTTCTCTCGTTCCCAAACTTTGGGAACAACTACCTCTCAATAAAGCGTCGTGTGTCAAACGAAAACCCACGACGCTTTTCCAAAATCCCCACCTAATTCAGCTTGTGCTAAGACACTTCAGTTCGAAGCTACGAGAGATCAATTTGAGTTTGTCAGATTACCTATTCTGTTATGTAAGAAAAAAGAATAAAAATAAGTAGTTGATTTTGTTAAATATTTTTTAATCGTCCCGTTGTTCAGTTTTAGATGTCAATATGGGTGAAATGAGTGTTCAATTGTTCCATTTTAAAATATCAACGAGAGGCCAAT
>QNEL01000820.1 GCA_003645185.1 Candidatus Parabeggiatoa sp. nov. 3 | reverse complement strand
TTGGACGACTCTATGAAAAAACATGACCAGACTGATTGGCTCACCTTCTAAAAAATGCTCTCTGGAAGTATGCACAAATGTGAACTAAGCTTGCTCTATAGTATGTTAGAATCTGATCAAGTTCAACAGGAGCGATAAAAACGCTATCCTTACCTTGTAAGCGTAACCATTCTTTGGAAGTTTTTCGTAAAGCAATTAATTTACATCACAAACCATCGTCGAATCAATTCAACTTGAAACCGATATCCCTCCTTCCCTAACCCTTCTATTAATTCACGCTGTAATAAGTTCTCTAAACTGCTTTCAAATTCATCTGGGCATTCGCCTCGTAATCTCTCTTCATTCATTATCACACCTTCCCCCTCCGCTGCTAAAAATCGTAGTATCGCTAAACCGTTTTTAGTGACTTGATTGTTTGTAATATCGGCAAAAAAGAATCGCCCATGTTGTAATGCACCAGGAATCGCGGCCTCGACATCGCTTACTTGCGCTAACCGGCGCTCACTGATAGGCTGTTTATTTTTCTGTGTCACTATTTCTGAACACACTAGCTGTATTAAAGCCGGATGACAGCGCGTCACTTCCAATACTCGTTGACTCGCCGTTTTTTCATAGCGCAAATCAAAATCTTTTACCGGGTTTTCTATCAGTTGCAATGCTTCCAAAGCTTGTAAATAGCTGATGTGTACCGTTTGTACATTGATTAAATAACTGGCCCACCGTTCAAATTCGTCTAAAGTGTGTGAACCCGATAACAGAATTTTGATACGCTGACGATGTTGAATAATATGCCTGAACATTCCTAAAACCGATTCTTCATCTAACAACCCTTTCTTGAAAATATGCTCTAATGCACTAAACTCGTCTAAAATCAATAACATCGTTTGATTTGAATCAATACAGTGTTCCACCCCATCTAACCATTCATCAAAGCTCGTAAACGGATCAAGATTCAATTTTTCTCGTGTTAAAGCCGGCAATTGCCGTTCACGATGACGTTTCGCAGAGGCGAGCATGGCGCGACTGATATTATATAAAAAGCCGGCATAGTCTTTCGCTAAAGAAGTCGGGCCTTGTAAATCGACAAACAAGGGAATGATTGTGCTGGGTAATAATTTACCTAAGTTGTTGAGTAATGAGGTTTTACCCGTGCGGCGTTGTCCATAAAGCAGTAGCGGCGGACAACGATTGTCGAGTAATAAGCGTTCAATGCGTTCACTGACATCGCCACGTCCCACAAAAATTTCTTGATGTTCTGTCAGCGGTATACCTATGATATAAGGATTGATGATTTCTTGACGGGTTTCGACGGCTTCAATCAAGGTTTGTCTATAATTGGCCAGCGTTTTTCGCCACTTTTCAGCAATGGGCCTGAATCGTCGTGCGTAGAGTTCTGATGAACGAGTCAATTCTCGTTGCAAACCATCTAAGCGTTCTTCTACCGACCCTAATGCAAGTCTTTGATTATAAGGCGTTTCTTGTGCTAAGGCTGCTTTAACATCATGACTAATACGACTTAAACTGCGAAGTACGGTGCTGGCAGGGCCCTTCAATTCGCCAGCGGCTAAATGACGATAGGCGCGACTAATCGCTTTCACATTCGTACAGCTTTGTAATCGTCTCGCATCTAATTCGATTTGCGCTGCTTTAGCAGCCCAACTTTGTCGCGTGCTGTATAAATATTCAATCGCAGCTTGCCCACGCGCAGGATCGCGTTCCGCGATCAGGATCAAATAATGGTCTAAGTCATATAAGGGGAGATATTGGTGTTCATCCCAAAATGCAGCATGCCAATGTAATAAGCTGTTTTGGGTGTCTGTTCGTTTTTCATCCGCCTGAAATAGGAGTAGATTCCAAGGCGCTTGGAAAATATAAAACAGGAAGGGCCGCAACCAGTTGAAGCCGAATCCTAATAACAGGGCTAAGCATGTGAAGGGTAAAATAACAATCAAGGCTTCGTGTTTTATCAAGAGGGCAAAAGCGATGTAAACGCCCGCGCTGCCAAAAATACCGGCGATAATGCCCGCCCAAAGATTCGCAACTCGTTTCGCTAACACGCAAGGAAAGGCAAATAACAACATATACAGCATCGCATTTTCAATGCCGCCATGTATCCCAATCACAAAGGGTTTTAAAGGCACAAAAGTGTTAAATTCATTTTTGAGCAAGGTGACTAAGCCAAGCAACAGGCCGGCGATCAGCCCTAACACTAAACCTTGTACCCAACGCGAAGTGAGTAAACTCCAGATTAAAGCCAAGCCTAAACTGAATACCGCAACAATCAAACCATCATAAGCTAACACATACAAAGCACCAGTTTGCATCCAAGCCGCACTAGGCGCTAAAACGCTCATCAATCCGGCGATGATAAACAGGGCTACAAGACTAATCAGTACCCCCATTATAATGCTACCCATTTGACGATATTGTGGTTGACTAGAAGGCGTTTTGGTTGTGCTGGACATGATGATGCCAGCACTACTGGCTGTAAAAATACCTAATGATACTGTCAATAAGGTGCTTAGATGGGTATTGTGAAAACTGATCTGTAAATCAGGTACAGTGAGCATCAGGGCGAGAACCATGTTTTCGGCCATACTGAAGACTAATAAGTTTTCGAGTTGATCAAAAGTATATTCAAAAAGCCCTATCATGCCGATTGGCACACTGAGCAAGATGCCGCCAATGATACCGGCCATGATGCCAAACGC
>QNEL01000819.1 GCA_003645185.1 Candidatus Parabeggiatoa sp. nov. 3 | reverse complement strand
GCTGATAGTACCAATAATAGCCGATTGGGTATGGTAAAATTAGTCGAACCCGATACTCATCAAAAGTATAGTATTTTAGTACCCATGACTTTAATGAAATCGGTTGTTAAACCCTATTACGAATAAAATGTCATTATAACCGCGTTTTCAGATGGGAAAGAGATTTATTTTGGGGCAATTAATTCAGAGAATGCTTGAGGAAGGTAGAGTCAATACAATCTCCGTACTAATCCCCCCTTTTCCCATTACTTATCGTTTTTTAAGTTATCAAAATCTTTGCGTCTTTGCGCCTTTGCGTGAGATAAAATCTCACGCTAAGAATCCTAAATGAAAAATCAGCGTTTCACGCTAAAGTACAGCGAAGCGAAACTTTAGCGTGAAAATCATGATAATCAGCATTTAGCGAAGCTAAATATCAGCGTTCTATCCAAGCCGCCATATTCCCTCGGGCGCATTCCCAAAAAAAGGGTTATTTCGCAAAATAAATTTTGCGGCCCGCTGGGAATGCATGTCATTTTGCGGCCCGCTGGGAATGCCTGTTATTTTGCGGCCGGATTGGAATGCCTGTTATTTTGCGGCCGGATTGGAATGCCTGTTATTTTGCGGCCGGATTTTCGTTCCAAATTTATTTTGCGGCCGGATTGGAATGCCTGTTATTTTGCGATTTGATTTTCTTGATATAACTGTACGTCATGAGATCGGGAAACGCTATAATCAGGTTTGTGGGTTTTCAGGAAACGACGACAATCTGGGAGACTGTGTTGCCTGTTGTTCAGCACAAGATAAGCAATTAAACGTTGATCGTTGGCTTGATCGACATGGAGAATGACAACGGCTTCCTTGATCGCCTCATGTTGTCGCAAGGCGATTTCAATTTCGCCCAATTCAATCCGAAAACCGCGCAGTTTAACCTGATAATCAAGCCGTCCAAGATATTCAATCTCACCATTCGGGCAATAACGCGCTAAATCACCTGTTTTGTAAAGTCGAGTCAATGAATTTGAATTTGGCGTAGGCGCGACTATGAAGGCTTTTTGGGTTAATTCAGGTTGATTGAGATAGCCTCGCGCTAAACCCAAACCGCTGAAGTGTAATTCGCCCTGGATGCAGATAGGTACGGGTTGCTGATACTGATCTAATAGGTGGATTTGTGTGTTAGCAATGGGTTTGCCGATAGGAATGATAGGGGTGTCTGGTTGGCAATGCCAGAAAGTCACATCAATAGCCGCTTCTGTTGGCCCATATAAATTTTGTAGCGACATTACCCACCAGTGGGATAAAAGCTTTGTCATTTTCCACCTCATCAATTTCCAATTGGATGCCAATAAAATCCTTGACTAAGGCGGTGAAAAGGTTTGGGTGACTAAACGCCTTTTTGAAAATCACTTCGTAACGTAAAGGGGCGACTTGTTTCATTTTTATCATTTCCAATTAAAGAGGGTTAAATTCTTATTTTTTGATTGACGCTGTTTTACAATGTTTTTTTAGCGGCTTAGCGGCTTAGCGTGAGATTTTATCTCACGCCAAGCCGCAAAGGCGCAAAGAAATTGTAGTAATATAATGGGGTTGAGTTGATGTTTAGTACAGCGGATCAGGGGATTGAACGGATTGATGAGAGGGCCGGTTTCTATTTACTGGGGTAGAAACAGGGTTAGAGATGCGAAGATTAGAGACGCGAAGATTAGAGACGCGAAGATTAGAGACGCGAAGATTAGAGACGCGAAGATTAGAGACGCTTCGCTCGCGCGTCTCTACGATTTCGTCAAAACACCTCACAACGAATCCGTTCAATCCCATGCTCCGTTGTACTAATGATTGTAAACGTCATTGGATAGAACGCAGATTGTCATGATTTTCACGATTTCACGCGCTTTGTATAGCGAAGCGAAACTTCAGCGTGAAATAAAGTTTTTGCGCGCAAAAACTTGTTAAGTGAAAAACTGATTTATGCAGATTAAAATCAGCGTAAATCATGACAATCAGTCAAATCAGCGTTTTATTAAAAACAGATAACAGATAACTGATAACTGGATAGAACGCAGATTGTCATGATTTTCACGATTTCACGCGCTTTGTATAGCGAAGCTTCACGACGCGCGTGAAATAAAGTATTTGCTTAAAAAACTTTTGCGTGAAAAACTGATTTTTGCCTCTCAACAAAGCGAAAATTATGAGAATCAGGGCAATGCAAAATAAATTTGAAACGAAAATTGCTGAAAGCAAAATCAATTTGCTGCTGTTGGCTGCTTTAGTTGGCTGTTAAATTTTATAATAGCGACTTTGATGCTAAGTTAATTGTTAATTGTTAATTGTTAATTGTTAAATTGTTAATAAAAATAGTGTTATTTAAGTTAGAACGGGCCTCTTGCAAAATGCAAGAGGCATAAACGATAAAACAATGACTTACAAGTACGTGAGTGTGTAAGTGATTGATTTATTGTTAGATCGTCCCCGTTTTGCCAGTCCCTCTTGCCAATAGTACTAATATTCCCCATAATATATTACTAAAGTATTTAAGATTTAAGCCTTGACACTTGACAAGAATATTTAGGGGTGTATTAATATGTTTGTTAATAGTCAATACCATCGCTAAAATATATTATAAATTTTATGTGGTTATTAATATTGCCAATGACTAAAAGTAGAGACGCGATGCTTCGCGTCTAAGGTAACTCGCAACAAATAACCTAGGCCCAAACCTGACAGGTTTTGAAAACCTGT
>QNEL01000818.1 GCA_003645185.1 Candidatus Parabeggiatoa sp. nov. 3 | reverse complement strand
GCGCCTGCTATTTTGTTCGTTAGTGCCTTGAAACTAATCGGATTGTAAAACTCCAATATTGCAATACCATTTTGATCTAAAACCCTATAGATTTCAGCAATAACTTCTTGAATATTTGGGATATGGGCTAAAACTTTAAAGGAGTAAACGACATCAAATTCTTCATCATCAAAGGGAATGTTGACAGCATTGGCCTCTTTAACATTAAGATTTTTCTTTTTGGCAGCTTCAAGCATACCGCTAGATAAGTCAATACCCCATGATTTTTGAGTGAATTTGCTCACCTGACTGAGAATGATGCCAGTGCCACAGCCAATTTCCAGAGTTTTTTTGTCGGTGGCGTATTCTCTGACAACTCCGGTTTCTATATCATTTATCAAGGAATAATAATAGGTGTTGTTTCTTTCGTCATCATACCAAGTTCCGTAATCATCATAATATTTTTTGATGTTCTTATAATCACTCATGAGATATGCTCCAACAATTGTTCGGCAATTTTATTGATGGTGAAATGTTGTTGAACTGTTTTTTGAGCCGCCTGTGAAAGTTGGCTATATAAATCTGGATTGCTATCTAATAGCTTGATTTTAGCAATGATTTCTGAAATGCCTTCACAAAAAAAACCATTCACTCCATTTTTTATCAAGGGTTCAAGTGCGGCATTTTTGCTGCCGATTACGGGTATCCCCATAGCCATTGCTTCAATGGCTGATTGAGCTACGCCAAGTATTGTTCCGCCATGTCGGTATGGCAAAATAAGTAAATCACATCGTCTCATAATATCCAAAGGCTTTTCTGTAAATTTTATGTATTGCATATTCTGCATAAGCGGTGCTTCTTGCAAAAGCTGATGGTACAACGGGTTATCTTTTTTGCCAGCCTTTCCAGCAACGAGATAAAAATGGTATTCAGGTAATGCTGTTACGAGTTTGATAAAAATATCCACTCCTTTTATAAAGGATATATGACCAAAAAAACAGATGTTATTTATGCCTTTTCTATGATAGGAAGGCCATTTTTCTAAGCGACTGACTCCCGGATAAATGATTTTGGCATCAAGATTTAAAACATTGACAAAGTCATTATATAGCGCATCGCTTGCCACAAGAAGCGGGTAGCTGAAAACAGATAAAATACGTTTCAAGAGAAATCTGTTATTGATTTTCAAAAAATGGGTTGTCTGATAAAAGTGGGGCTTGAACCTTCGCGACAACGTTGCTAATAACAACCACCATAAAGGCAGCATAATACCAGAAGAAAGACTTGAGATGAATAAAACCTTATCTGGCTCTAAGTGTTGTAATTGCTTTCTATAGTTTAATAAGTGTAATTGGTTGAATTTAATGATTTTTATGCCTTTATAGGTATATTCATTTTGTTCCCCTTTTTTTCGCAAGCACAAAATTGTCAGTTTGATGCCTCTTTTTTTGAGTTCCAATGCCAGTTCATTAACGAAAGAAATCACGCCAGATGGCCTTGTAAATGGGTAGAAATGTCTTATCACGATAACTAAGCGCATATTATTTTTTATGATTTAAGTTCACGAATGAGAATATGACTGAATACAAGTCCGATACTAAAAACGACTAAAAGCGCAGCGGCGCGATCAATTAAACTGGCAAGCAAAGCTGTCGTCGGTGAAATACCAAGAAGGTTAGCACTGAAAGCGGTAATGCCTTCTTTAATCCCTAAGTTACCGGGGGTAATTGAAATTACAAAGGAGAGGCTGATAAAAGTTTGAATAATCATTATCTGCCCAAAATTAACGGGTTCACCAAGAGCCGTAAAACAGAGATAGAGCCTTAATCCCCATAACAAAATCAATATCGCCATCAGTAAAGAAAAGTACACTGGCGCAAAGCGGTATTGTCGCCAACTTTCTAACCCTTCCATAAACTGTTGTAAGAAAGGTTTCAGTTTATCAAACCGTGCCGATTGCTTTGCCAAGATAGGCATGATTATATAAAGGAATAGCGTTATGATGAGTACACTACTAAATAAACCAAGTAGTGATAAAGTGTTTTTCGCAAAAATATCTAGGCTATTTACGATAAAAATGATGCCAAGTGTCGCTGCTACTCCCAGCATAAGTAATTGGGAAACGATAACCAAAGAGGTGTAGCGAGAAAAGGGAAAATTATACTGACGTTTTAAGTAAGCACCACGCACTATCAATCCTCCCCGTGCGGGCAGATAATAATTGCACATTGTGTTGACGGCTGTGAGCCCTAGCCATTCTCGAAGTGGCAAATTAAGTCCAAAGATAAGGATTAAATACTTAAATTGCACTCCGAGTATCAGTATGATCAGCATGGACAATAATATTAATCCAAGCAAATCATACCAAGCGATTTGCCGCAGGCTTATCAACACTTCTGGTTGTGTGGACAAAAACCAAATAGTTATCCCGATCAATAGTATGCCGATACTGTAGCGTATTTTTTTTATGTTCATGTGCGCTGGTTATTTTACAAGATATCCAAAAAACGTTGTAAAAGAATTTACCGGATAAGACGTTTTTGATTTCCTTAATTTACCGGATAAGACGTTTTTGATTTCCTTAATATAACGAAAAGATATAACGACAAGGATTGTATATAAAAAAGGAGTGCGACTCGTTCCCAAAGAAAACAGCATAAAAGCGGTATAACTTGGGGCTTTTCAAATGTTGTTCACGCTAAAGTTTCGCGGAGCGAAACTTTAGCGTGAAAATGATAACTGAATT
>QNEL01000817.1 GCA_003645185.1 Candidatus Parabeggiatoa sp. nov. 3 | reverse complement strand
TCCCCGTAGAGTCTCGGACTGGAGATGCATCCAAGAGTACCTATATTTTCGCCCCTAACGGAGTTCCGAAGAACCAAAGCGGGTAACCTTAAAATACTTAGTTGCCTAAGTTATTTATGGACGATTACTAATTACTTTATTCACATTGATATTATTGATTAAAACAAGAGGTAAATTATGACAGAAATACAGGCCGTACATTACGGCCAAGTAGAAATCATTCCCGGGATTCAGTGCGATGGTTACATGCTTGATAATGGCACAGCCTGTTTAAGTGAACGGGGGACTGCTGATTTGTTGGGTATGAAACACGCTCCCCTTCAACGCGTGGCACCTAACTGGCCCCCAAAAACGCTAGAACCGTTTGTAGATAAGGGTTTGAGCGTGGCACCTAAATTGATAAAAGTGGTGGCTAAAAATAGTCCTCACCAAGGGCGAAATATTGTTATTTATAACGCTTCATTTATTGAGTCTTTTATTTGTGGTTATGCTTTAGCATTGGCAAATGATGCTCTTCGAGCAAACCAAAAACATGTTGGTAAAAGATGTGTTATTTTGCAATCATCTTTGGTCAAAACGGCTTTAGAAGTAGCCATCAAAGAAGCCTGCGGCCTACCTGCGAACATCCAAACAACCGCCCAAAAGAATTACACCGACATCATCGAATTAATGAAAGAATCGGGTTTAAAATGCTCGGTGAGTGACGACATGGCTATAAAAACGGATATCACTGATTTTCTTGATATTCCGTTGAGTACGTTGAATAGTTTTCTAACTAAACATCGGAAGACGATTAAACCCATCAAGCTTGATCGTGAATCGATTCAGGCTATTGGTTCCAAAGCATTGCGTATGAATGGCTATCATATACAAGATGTAGGCACAATCGCTTTAGGTATGGATAGCGTCGTGGGCATTGGTTTGAAAGAAAAGATGTTTGGGAGTGTGAGTCGCCTAGCTTCATTTGAAACGAAAGGTGAAATTGAATGGCAGCAGGTATTAGCAGAAGTTTTTGCCGGTTTTAGCTTTTCTCATAATTATCAGATTGGCCCTTATCGCGTTGATTTCTACGTGAAAGAATTAAACCTTATTCTTGAATGTAACGGTTATGACTGTCACGTTAATTATGATCAGATTTATGAAGCACAAAGGGAACTATTTTTAAATGATTATCGCATCGTGCGTTTTCATTATTTAACAGATTGGAAAACTTTAGTGAATGCAATCCTAATGGCTAAAGTGGGCACGATTACAAAATTATACCATTCTGTTTATCCTGAAACATCTAAAAGTTCAGTTACCGAATTAAATTGAATTGTATTTTAACTGATAACTGCCCCCCCAAAAAGAATAACGCAAAAGGCGCAAAAGGCGCAAAAACGCCAGATTTTCTTTAGTGCCCTTAGCACCTTTTGCGTGAAATACAGTTTTGCGCGCAAAACTTGCAGCAAAGAACTGATTTTCACGCAAAAGTTGCGCGCAACTTTTGCGTGAAACTGAGAACTGACTATGCAATTGACTATTGAATTACCTGATGTACTGGGTGAAAGATTAAGAACGCTCCCGACACCGACTGATTTTATTATCAATGTCTTAACTCAGGCACTTGAAACTCATTTACAACCGAAAAAAACCTATCGTATTGAAGATGCGTTTGGTTTATATCAGCCTAAAAATTCCGCCAGTCTTGAAGACATGGAACACGCTATCAACGAAGGTGCCATTAAATGATTGGAGCAGATACTAATTTTATTATTCGTATCTTACTTGACGATGAAGAACAACCAAAACAGGTTAATGCTGCTCGAAAATTAGCCAGTGCGGCTAAAAAGATTTATGTACCACAAGTTGTTCAAGTTGAAATCGTTTGGGTAATGAAAAGTGCTTATAAATTGGATAAATCAGTTATTGTGAAAATCTTAGAACATTTAGATAATAACCCAGCTTTTGTCTTGCAAGATGCCGATATTTTTCAGACTGCTTTAATCCAATATATTGAATCGAATGCTGATTTTTCTGATTGCATCATTTTAGCTCAAACCCAAAAGTTCGGTGTAACGCTTCATACCTTTGATAAGCGTTTGACCAAATTGCTAGGGGCCACTGCAATTGAGATTTAAGTAGGTACGCATAAATTTTTTAACATTTTCTGTATTTAGCTTCGCGCACCGAAGGCTCACTTAACAAGTTTCGCTTCGCTATACTTCGCTGCGTGAAATGGTGGGTAACGTGTTTTTGTTGCCCACCAGATGATAACTGATTTCCACATTTAGCGAAGCTAAATACCGTTTTTGTTTGCCTCAACTTTTGCGTGGAACTGATAACTGATTTCTCTTGAGATTTTTTTTTCGCGCATGAGACCGAAAATCTGACCTAAATCAAGGCAAGAATTAAAAACACCCGTTATCATGAGCGCCCATCAATTCTTATGTAGGGTGGGTAACGTGTTTTTGTTGCCCACCATATGATAACTTTTGCGTGAGCCGAAGGCCAGCGAAGCTAAATACCGTTTTTGCGCGCAAAAACTTTTGCCTGAAACTGATAACTGATTTATCTTGAGATTTTTTTTTTGCGCATGAGACCGAAAATCTGACCTAAATCAAGGCGTGCGACCCGTTTCATGCAAAGTACAGTAAAAGGTGCGTAACATGAGCTTAATTAGGCCGTTTCTAAGCCTTATTATGATAATTCAAAGATTGTGAGATTAAAGCTATCTCAAGATGACCTA
>QNEL01000816.1 GCA_003645185.1 Candidatus Parabeggiatoa sp. nov. 3 | reverse complement strand
CCCACCCTACAAATCACCCCACTATTTTTATTCTTATTCAAAATGGGGGATGGTGGGCAAGCGGGCGGTGAAATCGGGGGTTATTATTGAGTTCTTTGCCGCCCGCTTACCCACCCTACAAATATGGGGTGAAATAAAAATAAGGGAAAAGCCGCATTATTTGTTTTGTCCATAAAATTTATGTGTGATAATCACAAAATCCTTTATTATATGCACTCCCTGTAGTTCTTATGCTCTGGAAATAACTATCGTGAAAACACTTAAAATACGCTTTCTGAGTGACTGGCATATCGGTGAAGGTTCTGGACAACCTGGACATATTGACAAATTAGTCCGTCGTCATCCTCAAGACGGTTTGCCTTATGTGCCAGCGAAAACGATTACCGGTATCTGGCGTGATGCCTGTGAACAAGTGGCCCTAGGCTTAGATGAGGGCCAAGCGAATGGCGGTTGGCAAACTTGGGTAACGGCCTTATTTGGTGATCAACCGAATGAACGTGGTAAAACCCAACCTGAAATCGCACCACAATCTGCCCACTTAACGATACGCGCTGCCAGTTTTCCAGAAAAATTTCGGCAACAATTGGAACACTGTCTGCCCTTGAAAGAGGCGCTGACGTGGGTCAAACCCAGTGCCTGTATTGATCGTCAAACGGGTCAAACTATTAATAAACATCTACATTTTGACGAAGTGGTTCGCACTGGGGCAGTATTAGAAGCACAAGTTGCTTTTGACAATGGCTTATTAAGCAAGGCTTGCGAACAAACGGCTCTAGCCTTATTATGGGCTGGTGCTAAAGCCGTTGAAAGACTCGGGGGTAAACGGCGACGTGGTTTAGGCCGTTGTGAATTTCAATTTGACGCAATAACTCAAAAAGACGCTTTAAACAAGCTCAAACAACAACCCATTGCTCCCGAACGGCAATCACACGATAAAGTGCGTCAATTCGCTGTAGGCAATAATGCTTCAAAAACAGAGGCTTGGGTACAAGTTTCCCTCTATTTAACCCTCAAAAGTCCGGTCATTGTACTCAAGGGTGAACTTGGCAATGTGATGAGCAGTCTTGATTATATTCCGGGTACCCATTTACTTGGGCCGGTAACAAAACGACTTAATCAACACATTCAACTCAATTTATTTAATGAGGTGGCTAAAGGCGATATGCAAATCAGCCATGCTTATTTGGACGTGTTCAATACTCGTGGCTTACCCGTGCCGATGGCCTTATTTCACGAAAAAGAAAATAAGGGCTTGAATAATAAAGAGAATCAGGGTGGCCCCGTCTGGAATCGTTTAGAAGAAGGGCTTGATGAGTCTGATCAAATCGCTCAATTAAAGCAACATCGCCAAGGGTATATCGGCCCATTTAATGAAAGCGATAATAGTTTACCCCGTTTATTCAGCACACCTTTACAATTGACGACACACGGTACGATTGAAGATCAGGAACAGCGTCCAAGCGAAAAAGTCGGTGGTGTATTCAGTTTTGAAGCCATTCAAGCGGGTACGCGCCTACAAGCTATTTTGAAAGTACGTCAATCCATCGCTGATCAATTGCAAGCGGTGAATGAAAATTGGTGGGAAGCATTAAACAGCGATATTCGCATAGGCAGTTCCAAAAAAGATGATTATGGCTGGGTGCAATTATCCGCTGGCCCCTGTGATCGCTTGCCCAATCAACCATTACAGCACGATAATCAAAAGCTGGTTGTCTGGTTATGTTCCGATTTACTGCTACGAGATGCGCGTTTGCGCCCTAGCAGCGATGTCAATGATTTACAACAAGAACTGGAAACACAGTTAAAAGTCACCTTATCAAAGAGACAAAATCAGGCCAATAAGCTATCTGCCCTGATTCGCACCAACCGTACTGATGGTTGGCATCAAGAATGGGGACAACCGCGCCCTTCTTATATTGGATTAGCGGGCGGCTCATGCTTGGTTTTTGACTATCAAGCGGGTAGTTTAGACGAGAATCAATTACAAGCTTTAATGCAGCGTGGTTTAGGTGAACGTCGCGCCGAAGGTTTTGGCGAAATACGTTTTAATCCGCCGTTGTTAATGCAAGCCTTATCAAGTTTGCCCCCTGCAATCTGGGAAACGCCCTCGTCAAAGAAGGGCACTTCAGATTTTGCACAAGATAATGATGCATTTGTCAGTATTTTGGAAACTGCGGTTTGGCGTAAAGATATTCAACATGCGGTTCTGGCCTTATCAGAAGAGACAGCAATACGCCATAAAACGTTTGCTTGGCAAAATAACAGGCCCCCTAATAGTCAATTAGGCGCATTACGTGCTACCTTAACTCGAATGCAAAATGTGGCTGATAAACAGCAGGTGATAGACTGGTTAACCCATTTACGTAAAACGGAGAATCGCCGGGATAAATGGACAGTTCAAGCTTTGAACCTGATTAACGATATCCTCCAAAAACAACATCTTATATGGGAGATATTACAAAAAGCGGGAGAAGAAAACGGTTTGAAACAGATGTTTCCCACCTTACGCGAAAAGGGAAAGGCCAATTTAGAACAAACACTTTGGGCCGAAGCGGTGCGAACCTTGTTTGTGGTTGCTATCCATTATGAAAGAGAAAGCTAATTTAAGCTTGGGCGAACACGCAGCTTGGGCGAACACGCAGCTTGGGCGAACACGCAGCTTGGGCGAACACGCAGCTTGGGCGAACACGCAGCTTGGGCGAACACGCAGCTTGGGCGAACACGCAGCT
>QNEL01000815.1 GCA_003645185.1 Candidatus Parabeggiatoa sp. nov. 3 | reverse complement strand
TTTTCGTGTATTTTGAAATGGGGCAACCACAAGGGATTGCCCCTACGCAATGCCATGTAGGGGCAATCCCACTTGATGAGCCCTTTGCGCTAAAATATCTGTTTATTTGTGCTTCAGTACTTACAAAGCATTGAAACAACATAACAAAACGCTTTACCTGCTCCAAAACCAATTGCGCTTTTAAAGCTTTGAGTCAAACTAAACCCTATCGGCTTGGTTAAATTCTCTGGAAGATTTTTGGGCAGGTGAGCGTAATCGTTAGATTTCAGGAGAACGAATAAATATGTGTCAATTCAGGGAAGCCACTGAAAATGATTTTGAAGGTATAAGCAAGCTCGTCAAGAGTCATAAAGAACTCTTTCTAATTTACCCAAGTGGCCGATACCCCTTTACTGTCGCCCAAGTTAGAGAACTCTATCAAACCAGAAAAGAACTCACCGTAGCCGTTGATGGAAATGAAATAATTGGTTTTGCTAACCTATATGATTATGAGCCAAACCAATCTGCTTTTATAGGTAATGTGGTCATTGATAAAAGCTATCGGGGTAGAGGATTGGGAAAAGAAATCATGTCATATATGCTAAAAATAGCCTATGAAAAACATAATCTACCAGAGGTCAGAATTTCAGTGTTTAGTGAAAATACACCGGCATTGTTGTTATATTCAAGCTTGGGTTTTGCACCCTATGAAATTGAAGAAAGAAAAAATCCACAAGGTAATAGGGTTGCGCTTATTCACCTGAAAATGGGCCGTAGAGTTTAAAGCCTATTTCTCGTTCTAAGTCATTGATATCGGCATAAGTGGCTGTGACATCGCCTGGTTGCTTATGCAACATCTGCATTTTTGCGGTTTTTCCTAAGGCCTTTTCTAGTGTTTTAATAAAGAGACAGCCAACAGCGTTTCACGCAAAAGTTTTTTAAGCAAATACTTATTAAGTGAAAATCAGTTGTTTTATAATGTGTAATATAAAAATAACTATCGTTAATTGTTACGTAAACGTTTTTTATTTTTGAAAAATCCTATTCCACGCAAAAGTATTCGCTTAAAAAACTTTTGCGTGGAATCGATATTCTGCATTAAGGGGATAAAATGCTAGAGAACTATTTTTCACTTAATAAGTATTTGCTTAAAAAACTTTTGCGTGAAACGCTGTTGGCTGTCTTGGAACTTGGAACGAAATCGCGCCTTCGCGAAAAGAAATTTGGTTTGAAAATCGGGCATTTGCAAAATGAATTTTGCACTCCAAATCTCGTGTAAAAAATAATAAGTTTTTGTTTTTACTGAGGTTAATACCTATAACACTGCGTTCATTTCTTAACAAAATAATGATTTCTATACCAGTCTACAAAATGCGCTAGGCCTTCTTCAATCGTGGTGCGCGGTTGAAAAGCGATTTCTCGTTCTAAGTCTTTGATATCGGCATAAGTGGCTGTGACATCGCCTGGTTGCATGGGCAGCATCTGCATTTTTGCGGTTTTTCCTAAGGCCTTTTCTAGCGTTTTAATAAAGTACATGAGTTCGACGGGCTGATTGTTGCCTATATTGTAAAGTCGATACGGTGCGGGGCTGGTGCTGGGATCGGGAGAATTATTTGACCAGTTGAGGTTGGGTTCGGGTATCCGATCCAGTATTCTGATCACACCTTCGATGATGTCATCAATATAGGTAAAATCGCGCTGCATTTTTCCGTGATTGTAGACTTGAATGGGTTGATCTTTCAGGATAGCTTGGGTGAATTTGAAATAGGCCATATCTGGCCTGCCCCAAGGGCCGTATACGGTGAAAAAGCGTAGTCCAGTGGTGGGTAAACCGTAGAGGTGGGCATAAGTGTGTGCCATTAATTCATTCGCTTTTTTGGTGGCGGCGTATAGTGATATGGGATGATCGACATTGTGGTGTTCTGAAAAGGGCATTTTTGTATTGAGGCCGTATACGGAACTTGATGAGGCAAAGACGAGATGCTCGATACGATGATGACGACAGCCTTCTAGCAGATTGACAAACCCAACGATATTGCTGTCTACATAAGCGTAGGGGTTTTCAATTGAATAACGCACTCCGGCTTGGGCCGCTAAATTGACTACCTTTTGAAATTTGTTCTGCGAAAACAGTTCAGCCATCCCTGCCCTATCTGCTAAGTCAAGTTGAATAAAACGGAAATGGGGTTGGGTTTCCAATTGCGTTAAACGGGCTTTTTTGAGCTTGACATCATAATAGTCATTGAGATTATCAATACCGATGATTTCAAAACCTTGTTCCAAAAGACGTTTAGAAAGTTGGGCTCCGATGAAACCGGCTGCACCTGTGACAAGAATACTCATATTTGATTTACCTTGTTTTCGTTTTGTCGGTCAGTAAAAACCTGACAGGTTTTGAAAACCTGTCAGGTTTGGGCCAAAACCTAGTTGTTCTCGTATACCTTCTAAAGCACCGTTGATAAGGGCTTGAAACAGCCCCCATAAACGTTTGGCAAAATCTAGAGTTTCAAGTTGTGTATTGAGATGGTGCCGTACATCACAGATACGACGAGAAGTCAGTTCTAATTTAGCCTGTATGAGTATTATATACATTCACTGATTTAATAGTATTCAATGGTATTCAATGGTATTAAATACCAATGAACTTTGTCGTTCAAGCAATCTACAATTCTTAGGTATTGATGAAAAAGGTTCGTCCAGAACTCGCTTAAACGCCAATACACCATTTGAGTAAATGGAGTTGATTTGCTTCAA
>QNEL01000814.1 GCA_003645185.1 Candidatus Parabeggiatoa sp. nov. 3 | reverse complement strand
TTGGAGATTTTGTATTTCTTCTACAATACGCTGGGTTTCTAGGCTTACGGTGATGATTTTTTTGATCAGTTCGATGATCCCATATTCGTTTTCTTCGCGATTAGGATTATTAACAATGCCACTGCGTTTGTCGGTTTTGATGCGGTATTGATTGATAATCCAGTCAAGCGCGGAGCGATTGCCAAGTTTGTAATCAAACGCTTTTTTGGGAATCCCTTTTAAAGTCAAGAACTTGTTGTAAATCAGTTGGCTTTTGTCTTTGGAAAGACGCATTTTTTCAACTTCTAGGCTAAATGGGTATTTTGGATTTTCGATCTCTTCTAATGGATAGAGTTTGGCTTGTTCATAGTTAAGGTGTAAGTCAGCCAGTTGTTCGCCGGCATGGGCAAAATCCCAGAATTTGGGGGCGAGCGGTAGGCGTGGCAATTCTCTTTTTAGGTTTTGGGCGTATTTTTCTCTGTAGTGTGGATGATGTAATAGGGCGTAAACGTAGTACAATATGCTTAGTTTTGTAATAATTTTGTCTTGATAGTGTTGTTGCCAGTGATTTAATGCCCAGTCGGTGATGTTTTCTGTGCGATTGGTGCCGTCTTCAAAGTAGGTGTAGAAGGGGAAGCATTGTTGAGGATCACCATAAAAGTTTAAATCAGAAATGGCATCTACCATTAAAATAGCAAATGGTTTTCTGCCATAACCGCTAACACAAATAACCTTATTTTCCATTTCAGTTTCTTTCAAAGGGAAAATTTTTGGAAATTTTCCTTGACGATCTACAAATACGGCTTCAAAATAAATAAGAATTTTGGAAAATGGACGATATAGACTTTGTCTAAAAAAGGTTTTACTGAATTGAGTGGTTTTTCCACTTTTTAAATGGTTTTTTAACGTATAACTCCAACTGATTTTGCTCTCATCATATACCACAAAATCATCAACCTCAATTTCTTTATCGAAGTGATTTCTCCATTGTTCAACTTGTTGATTATAAAATGCAATGGTACGTTGCATATTTTGTTCTAGTATTTGTGGATTAAAATTGTAAACCCAAGCATCACGGTTAGTTTTCACGCCGTTACTATAAGTTTTAAAAATAACCCCTTTTGTAATGCCCTTTTCTGCTTTAGCAGCTTTGGTACCTAATGGGATCAATTCGTCAAATTCTTGATGCAATCCTTCTGTTAGCCAGACATGATGTTCATTTGGCAGAATTTGTTGCCACTTGATTGTCTCTTTTAAAGCTAATAATTTTTCCGTTTTATTTAAATTCTCATCAATACAGGCGTAATAGATTGCTTTGTTTTGTGTTTTACTTTTTATAAATAGATTAATACTCACGCCTACTTTAATATCAAAAACATTAGCCGTTTTGCCGGGATTTTTTCTGATATTGCCCCCTAAATCCAAAATGTAAATCTGAGAAAAATCTTGGGCAAGGTGTTTTCTCATGCCATCAAAAGCAATGCTATCTAAAAAGCTGTTATTAGTGACGAAAGCGACAATGCCTTCTTTTCCAATTTTATTCGTAGCCCAGCGAATGGCTTTGACGTAGGGATCAGATAAAGCATTTTTCAAAGTCGCTTTAGAATCCTTCACATAAGTTTCTCGCACCCAATTATCTACAGTGGTATAGTTCTGATTTTTATTATTATCATTTTCATTGACTTGCGAAGCATTATAGGGCGGATTGCCAATAATCACAGAGAAATCGGGTTGCTGCTTATCTTCTGCTAATTCAAAAGTATCTGCTAGACAAATGCCTTCATAAGGCCGATATTTTTGCATCAATTCTAAATATTGATGTTCAATGTTCATGCCAGCTAAATAATAAGGCAATAACATGACTTCATTGCAATGCAATTCATGCCGATACTTATAATCCAACTTGCTCTTACCTTTTGAGCCGATTTCTCGAATAATCCGCGTGATAAAATTCCCTGTGCCGACAAACGGATCCAATATATGCACGCTTTTATCTACCAATGATTTCCCAAACTCGCGTTGCAAAATGTCTTCGACTGATCGCACCATAAAATCGACTATCGGTTGGGGCGTATAAACAATGCCATGCGTATCCGCCACTTTAACTGAAAAGCCTTGAAAAAATCGCTCATAAATCGTATTCAAAAAATGCTGCTTATAACTATATTCACTGATTGTGGCGGCAACCGCTTCTAACGTTTTATAAAAATAGTGCAAATCCGCAAAAAACGCATCGCGATTGAACGATTTGGCTGTCAATTTATCAATCACGTTTTCAATTTCACGGGCAATAATATTATGTTTGGCAAAATCGGGATGATCAAACAATTTCCGAAAAATCCGTTCTGTCAACAAATGCTGAATCAACATTTCCTCAATAGCGGCATCCGCTAATATCGGGTTAATCGCTTGCCGACATTGATTTGCAAAATGGTTAAACGCTTTTTTAAAAGCCTTATCCTTTTCCAAAGCGGCACGAATGATTTGCAACAACTGCTTACTCAAATCGGGTACACGTTTTTTAAACTCTGTCGCGGCTTTATCCCACTGTTCATATTCTGGGCGTTTAAAATTAAAAAACTGTTCTAAAACCTTGACCAAATTTTGGGGTTCGGTTAAGGAGACATTCAAGACTTCTGCGCCATTTTGAATTAATATGGCTTGGTGCGGCGATTGAAAGATGATGTTATCTTGCGGATAACCCTTTTCGTGTAATTTAAATTGCACTTCTTTTTCTAAATCATCGTGGCTATCT
>QNEL01000813.1 GCA_003645185.1 Candidatus Parabeggiatoa sp. nov. 3 | reverse complement strand
GCATCGCGTCTCTACGATGGTAAGAGAGAAATCTTGCTTCAAATCCTTTCTTAAAAACTGATAACTACTCCCATAATTGAGGATTTTGATAAACTATCATGCCCACAAAACCTATCAAAATCAGTGGATAAAGTATCTTACCAGCGAGGTTAAGGCGACTAATAAATTTTTTGCCTTTATCACTCTCATCTTCTTCATAGAGGTGAGTAAAAATCGCGATGATAATGATAAATACTGATAACAAGTAAACCAGATAGAAAAAATATTCTATCAAGACAATATAATTAATATTAGGCAATTCAGAAGCCAGTTTTAAGTGAAAAAGCGAGCTAGCCAGTATCAAATTAGTACCAATACCTAATTTTGAACCAAAAACATTGATAAAAAAGGCAACATAACCGAGTATTACTAAAAAAACAACTGGCAGAAGCGTTTTCAATATAAAATTCAAAACTTGCCGACTTATCATTGTGCTGGCATTGAACTGTGAATATTCAATTCGCTGTTGAGCATCGAAAAAGTCAGTAATACCCCATGTTGAATCATTAGTCTGGATATCTTGAAAAAATGAAAGCTGATTAACATGCCATCCACCAATCGAAAAAAACTTGTTAGCGATGGTATTTTGCTTATCTAATTTATCCAAACCCATGCCCTGCATATCAATCACATAAATTAATTTATTTCTAGTCAATTTATTATGTCGAAAATAGAGGGGTAAGATTTGTTGATCCAAGGGGTATTGACGAAAATCCAAATCGACTTTGAACTGATCCCTAACGCGATAAGTTCTGGTCATGATTTGAGGGTCAACTGACGATTGCCACACTGAAATCGGCTCTCCCAGCAGGTTTTTCTTGGGTTTAAAGAGATTCACAAATTCAATATTGCTATCATCAAACTCGCCTTTGAAACGGAACCAGATATAAAAATCCGCTGTAAAAGTTGAATTTTTTGTATTGAGTTCACTGATATCGGTGAAATCTATGCCGGCATAAACCAGCTTAGCCAGATTCATAAACTTGCCATTGATTTCAACAATGCGATGTGCCAAGACTTCTTGTAATAGATTGTCGATATTCTGTGTACTCTGTAACGGTTGGTATTGACGCATAGCAGCAACCATTCTACCCTTTTGATAAATGGCTATAGGTATAGGTTTATTCATGTCACCCTTTTCGTCAAAATAAAGAGAACCGGTTACCCCTTCAATGGCATTTTCTACCTTAGATAACTGCCACAAACCCTCTTGAATCTGTTGCCGTTGTGCCTTAAGTGGTGCCATTTCGCCTTGTTTCAGCATTTTCCTAATCGCATCAACAAGCACTATTGCGGTATCATAATACATAGCCGAAGTAACTGAGGGTTCTTCATGGTACTTTTTGAGAAAAGCCAGCCGAAACTCTTCGGTAAGTTTACTCGCGAGATCAAACAGTAAGGGGGCCGTGGTATAAACACCATCACTGTAGTAACCCGGCTGAATTTGTTCTTGCTGATGGCGCTGGAGTTTTTTCATAAAATTCGTGCTGGAAAGGGCATCAGCGCCAACAATTTCAACTTCAATATCTTCCAAGCTTTTTAATGCGACAAGGGTTTCAGCGGCTTCTGTTGAATGAGTGGCGAGAAACAGCATCGTTTTTTCAGAAGGTGAGGCTGTCAGAGTCTTAATTAGATTTTTAAGGCTATCCTTGAAAGTGTCGGATGAATCAAAATGCCACTGATGTTTGACTTCTAGCCCAATCATCTTTGCGTTTTCATAAAAGGTAGAGGCCAGCGTTGAACCATAAGCGTCTGCGTCAAATAAAATATTAGCTTCCTCATACTTGAGTACTTTATACACGTAATTCGCCAATAACGCGCCTTGTTCGCCATTATTAAAAATCGTGCGAAAATACCAATCATTGTCTCGTGTGAGTTCGTCGGCCGTTGCTGTTCCAGAAATGGCAGGAATACCGTAGTGTTGGTAAAGTGGTGCCGCTGCAATGGAGGTTGAACTATTATAATGACCAATTACTGCAAGGGCTTCGCTATGATTGGCAATTTTGACGGCCACTTTTTGGGCCAATTCAGTCTGATTTTGATCATCAAAAATCAATAATTTGATCGGGCGGCCGCCAATCCCCCCTTGTAAATTGATTTCATCAAGATATAACTGAATACCATTAACCATCGCTTGCCCATTAGCTTCACCTTTTCCGCTCATCGGCCCAGAAACAGCGATATAAAGTGGTTTGTCATCTGAGAATAAAGAAAAAAAGTGCTTTTGCTGAAAGATAACAAGCGCACCCACGATCAATAAGACAAGTACGCCAGGTAACAACAACCAAGTGCTTTGTTGCGGTAAATTTTTCCCTTCATCATCTATTTCCGTTGGTTCATCATCATCTTCCTCAGGGGCTGCTATCTCTTCTGGTGCTGCATTCTCTTTGATATGCTGTTCAGAAACACTCACTTCATTAGAAGTGTTATCTTGTATTTGACTCATGATTATTTTTCCTCAGTAAAAAATGAGTAGATCGAAAACAAATCAAAGCAAAATTAATTTTGCACTCCAAACGGGCCGCAAAATAAATTTTGTACTCCAAACGGGCCGCAAAATTAATTTTGTAATCCAAACGGGCCGCAAAATAAATTTTGCACTCCAAACGGGCCGCAAAATAAATTTTGCACTCCAAACGGGCCGCAAAATAAATTTTGTACTCCAAACGGGCCGCAAAATTAATTTTGTACTCCAAACGGG
>QNEL01000812.1 GCA_003645185.1 Candidatus Parabeggiatoa sp. nov. 3 | reverse complement strand
CCGCATCAGTGCCGATCACGCTGATATTCTCGATCTTAAGCGCACCACAACCTCTGGCCCAAGTGTAAACACCTTGCCGCATAGAGGTAGAACCACCCACGACTTCGGTACCAAAATCAGGTGCTTGTGGATAGGTAGAAAACCCTTGCTCATAATTGCCTTGACACCAACCCGTTGCAGTGCCATTCAAAACCACGTCTAATGTAGGTGTATCTGGATCATTGGACGGTATGGACAGATTTGCTGTTTTGGCACCAACCGAAATGGGCTTAAACTGCATGATCACGGAACAATACCGAGAAGGGCTAAGCGTTTTATTGGAACACAAGTCATATTTAATTATGAACTCTGAACCAACAAGACTGATTTGTCCAAGTTGTAACGGCGCATTGCCGGTATTCATCACCCTAGCGACTTTGAAGCCTGAAGTTGTGCCGACTTGGGTTTCACCAAAATCGTAGCTTGCCTCTTCCATTTCGATATTAGGCGTAGGCGGTAATGTGCCCTCACCACTTAACGAGATTTCTAATATCGGCGTACTGGGATCATCTGAAGATATCGCCAGCGCAGCCGTTTTAGCGCCTACGGTTTGTGGTTTAAACTGTATTCTGAGCGAACAGTTTTGATCCGCACTGAGAGTTTGACTAGAACAGAAATCGTAAAGCACAATGAAATCTGCCGTATTGGGAAGCGTGACTTGCCCAATATTCAGTTCACCATCACCTGAATTGGAAATGCGAATGGTTTGCACATCTGACTCGCTACCAATATTGATCTCTTCAAAATCATGAGACATCAGTGTCGCGCCAATATTGGGTATCGGTATATCAACACCTTGGCCCGATAAAGGCACTTCTAATGATGTGGGATTACCCAATTCATCTAGGTAAGGGATAGGGAGATTAAACGTCTTAGTGCCCAAAGCTTGGGGTTCAAAGACAAGCGTCAACTCGCAGGCCGCAGAGGGCGAAGGTGTAATGCTTAATTCAGTATTGGAACAGCTATCATCAGTAATGCGAAACTCAGAAAGCGTCGTCGGATTACCCAAGTCATCAAGCGCCTGATACCCAAAGGCCGTTGTCACGTTACCCAATTCATCAAGGGTAGTGGTTACATTGCCAAGCTCATCAATGAAATCAAGCTGTAAAGGTTGATCACCGTTATTAAAAAGGGTAATTTGCCGCTCTGCGGAAGTTTGGCCAATATTCACCGCACCAAAATCATGAGAGCTAGGCTCGATTTCCAATTCAGTGGCCTCATCAGTATCGCCACTAGCCGTGCCACTCAGTGCCTGAATAGCCTCATCACACTGAGGATGAGCCGCCGCATTGGATTTTAATTCACCCGTCACAGGATGAACACATTGAGCCGGCCATTGCTTCGCTTTCGCTTGAACGGCTGAAATGTTGAACAATAAGGCTCCGATTATCAGTAGCCAAGCCAAAAAGGGTGGGTTTAGCTTTGCGAAGCTGCGATAACGCTTCGCTGAAGCAACCCTACAAGGATGTGAGTACATACTATCTTCTCCTATATAATTTAATTAAAGACTTTATAAGCATAGTTTAAAAAATCTCTTTTTCCAAATAATATTGTTATTCTTATGTAATGATTAATGGTTAATTGTTTATTAACACACCGAAAACACAACATAGCAGAGTGTTTATACTATAATATTTTTAGAACAATTTATTTTGAGGTTCAAAAAATGATTTACGAAAGGCTAAAAACAATGTCGGTATTATTGAAAGCATTTTTGTTAATCAGTCTTGCCTTGGTTGTTTTAGGTTGCAGTAATGATAAGGATGATGAAATCAGAGTTGGAGTCATGCAACCTAGCGAAAGCAAAATCTTTTCGTTTGATAAAAAAGCGCCATCTTGTTTTACGATTGATGATGATTATCTAACCAGTGCCTATGCTGAATTTGAGGAAATTGACACCAATAATCTTTTTGGAGTCATTATCAGTAGTGGTATAAAATCTCAATTTCACGCAAAAGTTTTGCGCGCAAAACTTTTGCGTGAAATGCAGAATGCGAGCGCAAGTAGAAATCACAGCGACAGAAACAGCGACACCAGGCACACATCTTGTTAAAATCAAGTTTTATTATACATATCGGGCTCTCGTTTTTGATGAATTTCGATATCGAGACAGCGCAACAATCGTTAATATTGAAATCGTTATATCTGACAAAACTTAGCTGTTAACTCTAAAATAGACTCTGTGGAACTCTGTGGAACTCTGTGTACTCTGTGTTGAAAAAAATTTTTTGACTGGGCAAGCACAAGGACTTGCCCATAAAAATGATGTTTTTCACACAAAAATGCGATAACAATTAACCATTCATTCACCATTCACAATGACTCAGGAGAAAAGATGAAATCTTTGATATTCACCACTATAGGTGGATTGGCGCTTTTCACGGCCTACTCGACTAACGCGGCAGAAATGTCAATTGAGGTACCGCTTGAGTTGAAAAAACCCGCTCATGCATCGCCTTGGCAACGCTATCGCACGCGCAAATGGAAACCCAGTCACGATTGGAAAGACTTCAGCAATTTGAGACATGACATCCCATCAGCCATCTCTAAACCCCAAATCGTTGAAACACCCATCCAAGGTGATCCAGAAAAGGGCAAAAAGCTTGCAGCAGAGCGTAAACGAGGGGGAAGTTGTTATACCTGTCACATTATGCCAGATGCCAAATTGCCTGGTAACATTGGCTTTGATTTTTCTGTCATCGGATTATGG
>QNEL01000811.1 GCA_003645185.1 Candidatus Parabeggiatoa sp. nov. 3 | reverse complement strand
TGGAACATGATCGGCACAATGGTTTCAGGGATAATGCTGATGAGTGCTATACCGGTAGCCATCCTCTTAATGATGGTGATTTTCTTATTCCACTGGAATATCCATACCAGCGGCCTTGATTTATTTGAGTTATTTAAATTGATTTTGCCATTGATAGCGATACTCGCTTTGATATGGATGGTTGCGATTCGTTTCCGTCAGGTTAATAGCAGTATTTTACTTGAAAAGGCTTTGGCCGTTATTGGAGCCGCGTTAACGCTTATTCTGGCATTACTCCCATTTCTCATCCTATATTGGATTATGGAGGTTGTCTCAATCCCAATCTTAATCATTGGGTTAGTCATTTCGATACTGATATCAGTCTGGATAATCAGTACTTATGTTGGTTCGATATTCCCATCTAACCCTCACGCTAAATACCGTCAACAGAACAAACGACTGGCGCGTCGAGCATTGGTGGTAGGCCTATTAGTGCCTTTTTTAGTGCTGGTTGGTTTCATTAACCACTTGGCAGATGCCTGGTATCAGACTTGGTTGACTGATGATTCCTCTCTTTCTATTTTTATCATACTCGCATTAGCGATTGTTGGGATAGGTTTTATCGTTTACCGTCAATTTAAAGCTCAATTCGTTAATATACTCGCAGCCACGGTTTTAATCCTTTTGCTCGTCACTTCCTGTTCATGGATATTGGCAGAACTGTTATATCTTGAGCGGTACAATAAAGCTGAAAATGTGATCAATCAGCTTAAAAATCAGCAATTTGAGCAAACCGACGCAATGGATCATGATAAGAAACAGGGCTGGGAAAAACTCAGACAGTCGATTTTGTTGATAGGAATCGAAAAGCTTCACGTCATAACCCGTTATATGAATGGACTCATGAAAGATTGGGATAAGCGGCCCAAAGCCGACAAGAGTCAGGGCGAACAAGGCTTTTCGGTTGGCGAACTGCCATCATGGAATCCCTATCATCCAAGCCAATGCCTAACAGGTAATGCAGCGTTTTTAGAACAACTGAACGAGAAGGTTGAAGCAGAGAAACACTGGCGAAAACAGAAGGCAAAAACACCACTGATAGAAAATATGGAACAGATGAATTTTAAGGTGGCTTTTTCTGAGGCAGATTTGGATAAATGGTTTCAATCCATCGTTACCATTGCTTACTATCATTGTTCCCATCTCAAATTAGAAGTGCTAACTCAAGGCATGGTAGCGGCTTATCAGACTGAGAATCCTTCCTTTTTTGATTGGTATCAGAAACCAAGTGAAACGGTATCGCGATTATTATGGTTTTTTGTGCTAGTCATCGTACTGTTGCTGCTCATTAGCTTATTCACCAATATCAATCGCAATGCCTTGCATGATTTTTACCGTGAACGCCTGAGTAAGACTTACCTGATTAGACGGTGGTGTCAAAATGAGAAAGCAGAGGGGAAGGAGATTGTGCCAAATCCATCGCTACTGATGAAAGACATCCATGCCTGTTGCAATGGCCCTTATCATCTGATTAATACGACTTTAAATGTCCCCAGTTCAGAAAACCCCGCTTTACAGGGGCGCGGTGCCGACTTTTTTATCTTCTCCAAATACTATTGTGGTGCTGAATCGACTGGATACCGAGAAACACAACAGTATGAAGACGGTAAAACTCAACTGGGCACTGCAATGGCTATATCAGGCGCAGCGGCCAGTCCAGAAATGGGGAGTGGTGGTAACCTGATCATGAGCTTTATCATGACATTGTTAAACATCCGTTTAAATCAATGGATGCCTAATCCAAATCGCAAACGGTTACCTCTATTCACCAGATGGCCTCGTTATTTATCTCATGAATTTCTGCGTCATGGGACTGAAAATGAGCCCTTGCTCAATCTATCTGATGGCGGACATCACGAAAATCTCGGAGTTTATCCGCTACTGAAACGGCGTTGTAGATTAATTATCGCATCAGACGCGGGGGCTGATCCCAATTATCAAATGGAGGATTTTGCCAATCTGCAACGCAAAGCCAGTATTGACTTAGGTGTCACCATCGACATCGACATGAGTCCTTTACATGCCAAACGGACTCAAAATCCTGATCAGAAGAATAGCCAAGCCTACTTCGTCAAGGGCACGATCACTTATGCCGATGGTCAAAAAGGCACTTTGTTGTATATCAAGACGACCATGACAGGGCATGAACCAGAACAATTGCTGGGTTACCGGCGCAAAAATCCAACGTTTCCAGATGAAACAACGGCTGATCAGTTTTTTAACGAAGCTCAGTTTGAATCCTACCGAAAACTGGGCGAATTGATTGGTGAAAAATGCTGTGAAGTGGTGAATGAGAAGACGGGTAAGAAGACGGGTTTTGATATTCTCGCAGAAATTGAACAGAGTTTAAAACCCCGTTCTGAAATGCCTAAAATAGGCGATGTCGAATTGAAGTTGATCAACAAAAATGCCGAACAAATTCTCCGGTATATGGAAAATGTCATTGTCAGGACAGAAAAGCCAGTCACATTTTATGCAGGGAGAGAAGGTGAATCGACTCTTGGAGAACAGTTTTGTCATATGGTGCAAAACATCGTCAACCAAGAACGCTCACTGTTAATTAAGACAGTACGTGAGTGGCTCAATCGAAAAAGTCACCAAAATCTTCTCTGGTTTGCCAGTGATATCATCGGCTATTTTAAACTCACTGAGTTAAGGGATGATTTGCACCCCTTTTATCAAACCATAATGGCGGAACATGATGGATACTGGGCTAACTGGCAATTAAATTGTCT
>QNEL01000810.1 GCA_003645185.1 Candidatus Parabeggiatoa sp. nov. 3 | reverse complement strand
CGGGGTATTACGTCTATGCTTCTGGCTCCCAGAATTGATTTGGATGCTCGGATTGAATTTTCTGCCCATTCGGCCTAGCAAAGCCCTTTGTTATCTGCCTACCTATTTTGATGAACTGATTATTTTACCCTTACCTTTTATGGATAGCCTTATTATTCGTGCTTACCACGACAATCCGGCCATCGCCCGCCAAACGATTACCCATTTAACGACATACACCAACCAACAAAAAGTCGCCACTAGGGCGATAATGGGTATTGCGATTGATACCTTAAACCAGGCCAAAACCGCCACCGATATCAGCCTGATGGCAAGCGAATTACGTTGGCTACCCTCCCCGCCACCCGCAGCCGTCGGAAAACTATTACCCAAACTCCTGGATATCAGTCGTGATGTTCAGGCCGCATTAGCTGCGACAACGCCTTATCTCCGTAGCGAACTCTTAAACAAACCGCTGAGCGATTTACAGCTTTTAACACAACAACTGGCTTTCAGTGGGAATGCCTATCAAGCCACCCAATTTGGTTCGATCATTCAAAAATGGCAAACCGGCTTACAAACCGCTCAAGCCACCCTAGCGCAACAAATGGAACAGAGCCAAGAAATTCCGTTAGTTTATGTGGCCGGGCCTGTCTTAAATCCCAGCCAGAGCGGCTTACGTTTTCGGGGGCGTATCGACTTATTCCAAGAAATCGAACACCTCATGTTAGCGACACAACCGTCTATTTTATTGCTTCATGGCGGCAGACGAACGGGAAAAACCTCATTAATCAAACACTTACCCCAAAAAGTAGGCAGTCATTTTTTACCGCTATTAGTCGATTTACAAGGGGCTGCCAGTTTGACTCGCTTAACGTATCTCGCACAATATATCGCAAAACAAGCCATTCAATCTGCCAGAACCGAACATAATTTAACCTTACCCGCGCCCGATGCCCAAGTGCTGAAAGAAGAACCGTTTTATGCCCTACAAGAATGGCTAGAAGAGGTAGAAAAAACGGTCGGTAATCGACGCATTTTACTGTGTTTAGACGAATTTGAACGATTAGACGAAATTGTAAAAACAACAGGCAGTCCCGCACCGCTCAATTTTCTCCGCCATGTCATGCAGCACCGCCCGCAATGGGTATTACTATTCAGTGGTGCCCATCTCATCCACGAACTCCCTGATTATTGGAGCGACTACCTGATCAACACCCGCACCTTAAAGGTAAGCTACTTAGACGAAGCGAATACCCGCCTATTGATTACAAGGCCCATAGACAATTTTCCCGACATTTATGCCCCCGCCGCGATTGATGCGATAATTCATTGGACACGTTGTCAGCCCTACTTAGTACAACTCTTATGTTATACCGTTGTTGAACAACTCAACCAAAACAAACGCCGCTATGCCGAAGCCCGTGATATCAGCGCCGCGATACCCAAAGCCTTGGAAAGCGGGCATGAATATTTTAACGAATTATGGCGACTACGCTTAAGCGAGACAGAACGGAAAATGGTACAGCGCGTGCTAGCAGGTGAGCAGTTTGCCCAGGCCGATAAACCGATTTTACAAGCGTTAATCAATAAAGAAGTGATTGAAGATGTTCAAAACCAATATCAATTTCAAGTGCCGATGGTAAAAGATTATATCGCCCAAGAAATCAATTGAATATCGGATTGCATTCGTAGGGGCGAACCTGCGTGTTCGCCCTGCTCACACTCAATCCGTTCCCGTCTGCACAAACTGAGGATGCACAGTGACACCCGTTTTGCTATCCGTGTAATCGGTTTCAAACTTCTTACGATTCGTCTCATCAACCGCCTCAATAAATAAAACCAGTGCGATATCGCTCAACCCTAACTGTTTTCCATATTTAGCCGCTTGCGTCAGGGCTTTTTGATAGGCGTGTTGATTAGCAAAAGTTTTTAATTCTAATCCAAACAATTGCCCCGCATGACGTATCAATAAATCAATTGCCCCATTACCCGTTGGAAACTCGGGATGAACTTGGCCCTCATAACTCTCCAGAAAACTCGTTAGATAGGTATAGAGATGAAACTGAAAAACCGCTTCATAAACACGCAAATCTTTTTGGCGACGGGGCGCGTTTTTCAAGACTTGAGTTCGATTGGCTTGCAAATATTGCTCATAGCGTTGCAACAATCGACGGATGTTCAGACTGTTTTCGGTAATGGTGTCCGATAAAGTATCAAACGGATCATATAACCCATCCATTTCAGAATACAATTCTCTGGAAAAATAGTTGAACAATTGCTTGTGTATATACGAACATGAAAACTTGAGATAATTGTCATCATCCGTGACAAGTTCAACATCTATTATGCCATTCATATAAAGAAAATTGATGATGGGATCATGGTAAGTAAATTTGCGTTTCTTTTTCGTTTGAAACAGTTCCAAAAGAAAGGGTTTGTAAGGCACCTGTTTGGCTTTGCAGATCAGGTTCAGAATGTTGCTATTCGGCAGCAAGTCAAGTGCGGCACTATACACCGTTTCAAAATGAGCCATCGTAATGGGTTTATCAGTGGCTTGATTATAAGTTTCCGTCAACAATTCTCCAAACCAGCACGTCAATCCCGGTTGCCCTTGAAATTCATAGCCAATACGTTCCAGCACGTCTGGTTGAATCAATTGCCCACTTTCTCGCTGATACCAATCGAATAAATAAGCCACTTCATCAGAAGTCAAATTAGGAATGTGGACACTTCGCTGAACATTGAAGGGTGAACCCTTAACGTTTTCAACGCCCAAGACGGTACGTACACCAATT
>QNEL01000809.1 GCA_003645185.1 Candidatus Parabeggiatoa sp. nov. 3 | reverse complement strand
CCACGTTTGTTTGTCGATAATCTGGTTGCCTTATTTCGTATTGGTAAAAGTGCCCAAGATTCGCTCACGCTCAGCGATGTACTGAAACCGTATCTGGAACAACGGGCTTTAACCTTTATTGCGGAAGCGAGTCCAGAAGAATGGCATGTTGTGATGGAAACAGATCGCCGTTTTGCGGATTTATGTCAAGTTTTTCGTATTGAAGAACCGAGTATCACTGAGGCGGCCCGTATTGCCATTAAAGAACGCGGTCGTTTGGAACAAGTGCATGAATGCGAAATTGATAATGAAGCCATAGAGCGCGTTTTTGCTTTAACCCATTCCTTACTGCGAAGTACTGCTCGACCGGGTAATCTGGTCAGTTTTCTGGAACGCTTAGCGGCTAAACACCGTTATGGTACTGTCGATGTTGCCGCCGTGGAAACGGCGATTAGCGAAATCAGTCGCATCAATACGGATATACTGGATCGCCAAAAAACGTTACGCTTTGAAGACGTTGAAAAAGCCCTGTCCACGCATTTGATTGGTCAACAAGAAGCGATCACGTCATTGGTTGATGTGATCCAAACCATCAAAGCGGGCCTTCAAGATCCGAAAAAACCCTTAACGACTTTATTGTTCATCGGGCCGACTGGTGTCGGTAAAACACAGGCAGCTAAGGTATTGACTCGTTATTTATTTACGGATGAATCGCAGTTAATACGGTTAGACATGAATGAATTTGTGACGGATGCCGATGTAGGCCGCTTGATTGGCAACTGGGCGCGTCCAGATGGTTTATTGACAACCCAAGTGCGTCATCAACCTTTCAGTGTTTTGCTGTTAGATGAAATCGAAAAGGCGCATCCGGCTATACATGATTTACTATTACAAGTACTGGGTGAAGGGCGACTTACTGACGCATTAGGGCGCACGACTGATTTTACGAATACGATAATTATTCTGACCTCCAATTTAGGCGCAGAACAAGCTGGCCGCCATTTGGGTTTTATCAAACAAGACAAACAAAACCAAGCGAGTAGCTATCGTGCGGCCGTTGAAGACTTTTTTAGGCCAGAATTATTGAATCGTCTTGATCGCATCGTCGTTTTCAAATCGCTAGAACAACAAGATGCGATTGCCATTACGCGCATACAACTGAAGGAGTTATTACAACGAGATGGCTTTGTGCGCCGCACGACGATTCTGAATATTGATGAACACGCTTTAGTGGAAGTCGCGCAACGGGGATTTGATGCCGTATTAGGTGGACGCGCCCTGAAACGGGCGATTGAACGGGATTTGACCACATTAGCCGCAACGCAATTAGTCGGATTGACAGCAACGCAACCGATTTTGTTAGAGATTAAATGGATCATGGAACGATTACAGCCGTGTATAACGGCCCTAGCGCCAGTGACACAAGATAAAAGCGTTTCTGCGCTCACGCAGCAACAAAGCTTCACACCTGACAGCGTAAGCGAATTGCTCGACAGGGTTTCTGAATTAAGGGAACGACTTTATCAGCTACGAGATAGTGAAGGCGACACAGTTGAACAGATCGCGACATCTAAGAAAATGCGATTACTCTTAACGCTGCAAGAGGTTGCTTTTGAAATCAAAGAAGAATTAGAAGATATTCTATGGGCAATAGAAACGGCGCGTGATCCAAACGAAATCCGTTTTACCAGCACAAGGCAATCCATCCCCTACCAATTCAATTGGACAGGAGAACAATACTTGGACGTTGCTGAGATGTATGCCCATCAAGAGATTCGCGATTACTTAGAAGAAATGTATGTCATCGCGCCCAAATTGATTAGAGAGGCGAACAGCAACTGGATCAATGTGTTAATGAAAACGACTTTTTTAAGTTTTTTCTGTGAAGGGGTAGAACAGAACGAATATGAAGCTTTACAATTGACATTACAGTCGCGAGTACACTTATGCGGAGAGGAGGAATTAAACTACTTACAAAAGGCCTATCATTCAGGCTTAGACGCGCTAGGGCTAGAATCCAAATGTCTACCAGAACCCCCCACCAAAAAAGGTTTTCGTCACTTACACATTCAGGGGCCCCGTTTACAGCGTTTATTAGAACGTGAAGTGGGTATTCATCTGTTTCACCCCGCGAATGCTAACGCACTGCCGATTCAAGTTAGCCTATCCGCCATTAAAGATGATCCAGTCAAACCAGAGGAAAATCAATCAGTTAATGATGCAAAAGCCGAAGCGACTGGTCAAACGCTACCCATTATTCGCAATTACGTGCTTTCAGAAAAGGGAGGGGTTATGAGCGATTTACGCACCGGTATGCTAAATCGTACAGCGATAGGGCCTCATGAATGGGCCTTACTTTGGTATGCCAATTTGCCATAAATAAATGTATTTCACGCGCGCGGTGAAGCTTCGCTATACAAAGCGCGTGAAATGGTGGGTAACGTGTTTTTTGTTGCCCACCAAATCAATGTAGGGTGGGTAACGTGTTTTTGTTGCCCACCATTTCCCTTTGCACCTTGGCTCGAAGCGTGAAAAAAGGTTTATACTCGGCGCGGGAATAAATTTAACTTTTATAATTTTTTGGCAACCCCAGGTTGCACCTGGGGCTATTCACATTCAACCCCGTAGGGGTTGTGCTTTTTAAGATTTTTTTGATCGATTTGCTTTTGTAGTCACATCCAATCGCGAAAGCTTTTAAAAGTTTAAATTGTGCCCGCGTGCAGTATAATTAACAATTCAACAAAATTAGACTTCAAAATGAAACAAAGGTATAATCTGCGCTCTTTTAGTTACTTTCT
>QNEL01000808.1 GCA_003645185.1 Candidatus Parabeggiatoa sp. nov. 3 | reverse complement strand
CATAAATTTTCGTGTATTTTGAAATGGGGCAACCACAAGGGATTGCCCCTACGCAATGCCATGTAGGGGCAATCCCTTGTGGTTGCCCTTTGCGCTAAAATATCTGTTTATTTGTGCTTCAGTCTAAAAGCTCAAGTCAGGTGGTGGTGACTACATCTCCACAATCGTATTTATTAGGTGGTCTGGATATTTCCGCTTTACTGCACTACAGTTTGGGCTGGGTTGAGGAAGTTTCCAAATAGTCTTTTCCACCAGCTTATTTTGGGTTTCTGTACTACCCCTAATGGACGCACTAATATTAAGGATATGTTATCGTTGCCTCCTTTTTCATTGGCGGCTTCTATTAAAAATTCTCCTGCTTGTTCTAGCGTTTTAGCATTGTTGATAATGGTTTGTATTTCTTTATCTTCAAGCATGTCACTTAATCCATCGGAACATAATAAGTAAATGTCTTGGGCTAAGACACTCTGTTCTTGAATTTCAACGTTTACTTTTTCACCTACGCCGAGGGCTCTTGTAACCAGATTTTTATTAGGTGAATTGCGGGCTTGTTCAACGGTATAAAAACCACAATCAATCAATTCTTGTCGTACTGAATGATCTTTGGTGAGTGGGCTAAATTGCTTGCCGCGAAGCCGATATAAACGCGAATCTCCAATATGGGCTATGCTGAGCAAGTTGTTATGGAACCACATGGCGACTATCGTTGTGCCCATGCCTCGGTATTGATTTTCTTCTTCTGCCTTTTCATAAATCACTTGATTCGCTTTGAGTACAGCTTGTTCAAGTAATACTGTCGTAGAATGATAACGGTGGTTAGTACGAAGCTTGACTGAGTTTAAATTTGTGAGAGGCGTATGCAGGTGTTCTATAACCGTTTTAACGGCTGTTTCGCTGGCCACTTCTCCTGCTTGATACCCGCCCATGCCGTCGGCCAGTACGGCTAACCCCAATGCGTGATCGCCCCCAACATAGTCTTCGTTATGTTCTCGAACTTGCCCGGTATCGGTGCAGCAAAGCATTTCTATGCACATAGTAGACTTCCTCAAACTTGTCCACAATCACGTAGCGCATTGGCAAATTCAGCACCACTTTGATAACGATTTTCTGGCTCTTTTTCTAAAGCGGTATCGACACTCTGCTTAAGACTAGGCGGTAGTTCAGTTCGCACAGTGAGCATATCTAAATGCGGTTCATTGGCTATCTTGAACATTAAGGTGGCTATAGACTTTCCATCAAAAGGTAATTGGCCGGTTAAGAGTTGATATAACATCACGCCTAAGGAAAATAAATCTGTGCGGCCATCTAATGTTTTGCCTGCCAAGTGTTCTGGCGACATATACGATGGGGTGCCATAGATTTCACCGGTTTTTGTTCTGTTGGCATCTGTGATGCGGGCAATACCAAAGTCTGTAATTTTGATTTGATTCGTCGCTGGATTGTACATGATATTAGCTGGTTTGATGTCACGATGCACTATACCTTGACTGTGGGCATAATCTAAAGCTTCTGCGACATGAATTATGATCTCAATGACAGTGGATATGGGTAATAAATTATTGGGCTGCGTGTAAGGCACTAAATGGCCGCCTTTAAAAAATTCCATAGAAATATAGGCTAAATCCTGTTCTTCTCCTGCGTCATAAATTGAAACAATATGCGGATGCCTGAGTCTGCCAGCGGCTGCGGCTTCTCTGAAAAACCGTATGGTGGCTTCTTGCAATTGTTCGGCTTCAAAGTCTTCTGATAAAGGCAGTGTTTTAATCGCGACTAAACGATTGAGTTTGGAATCTCTGCCTAAATAGACTACGCCCATCGCGCCTTTACCTAAAGGTTTTTCTATCTGATAACGGCCTAATACGGGTTTTTCATGATGATCGACGAGCCAGTCGCTGAAATGATTTCTGGGTAATCTCGGTTTCCGCGAGCGATATTGCCTTTCTTGCCGTTGTTGTACATCTCTAAATTGGGCATCATGGCTGATAATATAGCGGTATACCGCACCCGCACGTCGAATTTGTCGTTTGAGTTCATAATCCAGTGCTAAGTTATAAAACAAACCTAAAATAGCTTCATCGGGTGGGCAGAGGCTAAATTTTTCAAAGGCTAAATCTAAATGCCCTTGCCCTTGAAAGGCTAATCCGAGTAGACGATTGCTTTCTACTGCATCTGGATGTAACCGAAAAGCATCTTGATAAGCTACGAGGCCACGTTTAATCTCTAAACCAAGATGTCCACAAGGGACTAATAATAAAATGGGCATCAACTGTACTAGTCTGCCTTGATTAAGCAAACTAAAATAGAGTAAAGCTAAGGCCGTCAATAATCCCGCACTCAGCTTCTTTTTTCTTAGTCATACCTACTCACCTATCATCAGACTAGGTAACTAAATAAAGAATCAAGATAATTCACTCTCCGTTGATAACTCAAATCTCTGGAGTTGCAACTGGAGTTCTGGATGGGCTGTCTCATCCGACCGGCGACAACGTTTAAGCAAAATTTGCTTCACCTTTGTAAAGGGAAGCCACCGATGTAGCTCCTTATCGTCTAACCTTGCTAAAATATTAATCGCTGCGTTCAAGTCCGCTTGCATAACCGCCCTGCACCCTTCGGCACAGTAAAACTTGTTCCCAGTACGTTTGCCGAGGCATCCGCACTGAGAACAAGTTTGAGAGGTATACGCCGCATTGACCAGAACTACCCTAGAACCTCTTCGGGAAGCCACTATATCAATGGCCGAAGCCATTAAACCTTTTACCCAACCGCTTAATCGGCGATTGGT
>QNEL01000807.1 GCA_003645185.1 Candidatus Parabeggiatoa sp. nov. 3 | reverse complement strand
GGCCCCATTAAAATTAAAATCAATATTTCACGCTAAAGTTTCGCTCCGCGAAACTTTAGCGTGAAATGGGTGGGTAACGTGTTTTTGTTGCCGGCCCCATTAAAATTAAAATCAATGTAGGGGTTTGGTAACGGGTTTTTGTTGCCCACCATTCCCCTATCTGTTATAAAAATGGAGAACATCACAACGATGGAAATTTTAGGTATTGATATTGGCGGTTCAGGGATTAAAGGGGCACCTGTCAATGTGAAAATGGGAGAATTGGCGGTAGAGCGTCATCGTATTGAAACACCGCAGCCTTCAACGCCAGAAGCGGTAGCCGATGTCGTGGCTGAAATCGTGCAACATTTTAATTGGGAGGGGCCGATGGGGTGTACTTTTCCGGCCGTCATTAAAAAAGGGGTAGTTTGCACGGCCGCTAATGTCGATAAATCTTGGCAAGGTACGAATGGAGAGGCCTTAATTCAAGAAAAAACGGGCAATCCGGTTTTATTATTGAATGATGCCGATGCGGCCGGCATTGCGGAAATGGCATTTGGCGCGGGTAAAGGACAGGATGGGGTAGTGATTATGCACACATTTGGTACGGGTATTGGCAGTGCGATTTTTATTGATGGGCAATTGCTACCGAATACGGAATTTGGTCATTTGGAAATACGGGGCCAAGAAGCCGAACATCGCGCCTCAGCGCGTAATCGCACCGATGAAGGTTTGAAATGGAAGACATGGGCTTGGCGGGTGAATGAATTTTTATCGCGTATGGATGGTTTATTTTGGCCAGATTTGTTTATCATCGGCGGCGGTATCAGTCGGAAACATGAGAAGTTTTTGGATTTATTAGATACTCGTGCAGAGATTGTTCCGGCTCAAATGCTGAATCAGGCAGGGATTATTGGTGCCGCTATCGCGGCCGGAAAACATTTTAAGGTTGAAGATTAATTAAACGAGCAAATGGGCAACCACAAGGTTGCCCCTACATGATAACGCACGCTATTGATGCGCTCTTTCAATCTTTGCGTCTCTTGCGTCTCTTGCGCCTTTTGCGTTATTTTCTTTTCAAAACTTCGTAACGAGCGTAGAAAGAGCAGGAATTGTACGAAACAAACTGACACCTATTCAGTCAACGTCAGTTCAATCACCTCGTTTTGCAAATTTGTCGGGTTACGTTATCGCGCTACGCTTGATAAGCTAACCCGACCTATCCGTCTTTAATAACTCCTTTTCCGCCAGTGATACAATCCAATTGAGCGTATCAAATAACTCCTGTAAGTCTCTAGTCGTTATTTGGTCTGGTTCTCTAGTGAATACACGGTTTTCCAACAAACCAAATTCCCATGCTTTACCTGTTGTAACAATACCAAAACAAATTCTAGAACCTTTCAAAGAAGCGGCAACCATTTCAGCGAGTGCCTGAGTCCATCCTTCATCAAATTTATCTTGTTTGGCTTCTATCACACATATGGGAGGAATCGCCATTTCTTCACCTGCCGTTTCAAGTGCTATTAAATAATCAGGTGTTCCTGTCAATCCATTATCTTCATCTACATTAAAAGATTCCTCAATCCAGAGTTGTAACGGCTCATGTTCATCGACCACTATATTTAAAATAGGGGTAATTATTTGATTGCATCTGGCGGCTTCATTCCTGAGGGCTGCTGTATTTGACAAGCGTTTCTTAATTTCAGCTTGTTTATAATCAGGTACTTCAATGCTGTTTTTTTTAACATCTTGTAGAAACCATTTCTTTCTCAGTATTATGCCAAAAGTTTCAGCTACCTGCCCGATTGTTGCAAATTTACCATAAGGCATAATTAGTATCTCCCAAACCAGAAAGTTGTCGTTTCGTGATTCGTGATTGAGTTTACAAAACGTACCTATCACAGTCTATTATCTGCTTTGAAAAAAACAAAACGACTAATCTTTTTAAATTATTGATTGTGCTTGTAAAAATCGCGCTTCAACCCGTTGCAGATTTTCTCCATCAGTTATCAGTTATCAGTTATCAGTTAACAATTATAAGTTCATTTTGGTTACGCTTTTAAGTTTTCAACTGTTTGAAGGGCCTTTTTTATCAGTGTTGCATTATATACTTAAATACAAGCAGAAAAGAAGTGAGAGGTCAAATCTAAAAAGGGATAGAACGCAGATTGTCATGATTGTCATGATTTACGCTGATTAAAAAAATTGATGATATTGGCAAAAAATGTTAATGTATTTATTGAAAACCGACTTAACACTTAGAAAGTTCATTTGGATTGTACATTGTGAATGAAATAGGATTCATTAGCAAAGTTAGACATTATCGGAAATAAGATCATCAATGGTTGAAATGATTAAAAAAACCGTTTTTCAGGCAAATATTTTGCCTGAAAAGTGACTTAGCAAAACTTTACAATGTTAAATAACAAACACTCTAAAAACAATAGGTTATCTAAAAATAGAGCGGATTGCCAATAAAGTCTAATGGGTTTGGGCCCGATTGAGGGCCCTTTTTGAAAAGCATTGATGATTATTGGGATAATGTCGCCAAGTCATCAGAGGAAAGCTTGGTTATTTTAGCCACGATATCCAGCTCAATACCTTCGGCTAACATATTTCGGGCGGTTTCCTGCTTTTCTGTGAGTCGCCCTTGTTCAAACTTATCTAGCTGAAGTTGCTCGATACTATATTCCTCTTTCATGCGAGCGTATTCTTTCGGGGAGATTAAATCTCGTGCAATCAACTCAAAAATCCGTTGAATTTCAGGACGTTGATAAGCGGTTTCATCAACCTCTTCATCCAAACTATCG
>QNEL01000806.1 GCA_003645185.1 Candidatus Parabeggiatoa sp. nov. 3 | reverse complement strand
TAAACAAAATCACAAATATGATTTCAATCCCTATCTTTGCAAATTGCAGTGCAAATTAAAAAAATGATGCAAAATCAAAATTTGTAAAAATGCAAAATGCAACAACACACCACAGTTAATTGAGGCCAATAGGGTGGGTAGCTCAATATCAAAAATATTGGAGAATTATAATATGATAATTGATATTCTTATTGGAATCTATATATAAATTCACTGACAGTAATCGCGCGGATACCGCGTTTATGACAAGCTAATACGACATTGGGATCATCATCAAACATAATGTCCACGCCGTGTTTCACAGCTATTTCCGCTTTCCAGTCTTGGTGAGTACCCAAACGATGATCAGGACAGATTTCTACTTTGACCGATTTTTGTTCTAGGCTTAACGTATTGGCCGCAATTTCTGGTGTTATTGTGTCATTGACAGTGATGATAACGACTGATTGAAACTGGTTGACTAAAAAAAGAAAAGGCAGCACTGTAGTCGGAAACCGTACCATCCCAATCAAGTCCAATAATCGGTTTATCCCTGTTTTATATTCCTCAAGGTGATTTTCGGGTTGATTCTCATGGGGTTGTTCTGATTTCAGTGAGAATAATCAAGCGCGTGCGAGCGTTTTTGCAGATTCAAGGAATCGCTCCTTACCACCTATCAGTTTGTCAAAAGTACAAAAGATAAGGGATTGTTTCCATTCTCCGGCTGAAAGGCAATCGTCTCGACGCGATGCCTCGCGTCTGTGTTTTTGTAGAGACGCGATGCCTCGCGTCTGTGTTTTTGTTTCGAGGCGATGCCTCGCGTCGTGAGATGTAGAGACGCGATGCCTCGCGTCTGTGTTTTTGTAGAGACGTGATGCCTCGCGTCTGTGTTTTTGTTTCGAGGCGATGCCTCGCGTCTGTGTTTTTGTTTCGAGGTGATGCCTCGCGTCTGTGTTTTTGTAGAGACGCGATGCCTCGCGTCTGTGTTTTTGTAGAGACGCGATGCCTCGCGTCTGTGTTTTTGTTTCGAGGTGATGCCTCGCGTCTGTGTTTTTGTTTCGAGGTGATGCCTCGCGTCTGTGTTTTTGTAGAGACGCGATGCCTCGCGTCTGTGTTTTTGTAGAGACGCGATGCCTCGCGTCTGTGTTTTTGTAGAGACGCGATGCCTCGCGTCTGTGTTTTTGTTTCGAGGCGATGCCTCGCGTCGTGAGATGTAGAGACGTGATATAGAGACGCGAGGCATCGCGTCTCTACATACAATGTTAGAGAAAACAGAGCGGTGGTAAGGGAGTCGCTCTTTTTTTATTGATATCCAAGATCGTCTGATATACCTTTTTATTAAATATAGGAAACTGTTTTTTCATCTCCGCAATTTGCTCAGGCGTTTTGAGATGAAAAATTTCAGACAAAGCAATTGCGACGGCTGGACTTCTACTTTTTCCAGCCCAACAATGAACTAACAACATTTGACAATCTTTCCCATCATTATCAAAATCGGTGATAATGCTTTCTGCCATTTCATCATTAAATGAAACCAGTTCGTTGTCATCTGTAAACTGAGAGATATCATCAAATACATAAGATCGGATGATTTTAAATTGTTCAGGGTACTTTAGTTCAGCATAAGGAACTAATGCTAAGCAGTCACTATTAAATAGCCTAATCAAATAAATGGGCTTATCTTTTGAGTCGGCCTGAAACATCGCCGCCCTTGTATGGGAAAGAATCATTACTTTTTGTATTGGCATATTAAATAACAACCTGTTTGATAACGTTTTATTTGAAACGCCGTTGGATTACTTATACTCTGTGGTATCCTGTGACATTTTGTGTGTGTTGAATTTTTTCAAGCATTCCTTAAACCCACATTGCATCACTAGCAAAAGGCATTAAAATGAATCACAAACCAGAAGACATTTTAGCCGCCACTCGTCACATCCACCCCCACTTAGAAAAATGGCTAGGCACTGAGGCTCCAGTGGTAGAGGCTAAACTCGCGCAACTCTTGGAACAAGCTCAAAACCTAACAGAGCAAATGAGAGATTTATTACAAACCTATCCCAAAATTCACGCTTTATTGCAACAATATCTTGATGACAAATCGGCACCCACCAAGAAAGAAGCCGTTTCAAGAGGGGAAGGCATTCCAGATAGACTAGGGGAAGGAGCCCAAACGCCTTCAGGAATAAGAGTCTATATTTGTCAAGTAGAAGGCTGCGACTATCGCTGGTATCAACAACGGATTGGTGAAACACCACCACTTTGTTTCGATCACACTCTTCCACTCAAAGAGGAAAAATCCTAATCATGGCACCTGATTTTGGCGAAGGTTGGATTAGCAGCCCCATCGAACCTTGGATCGCATTGCTACTCAAATAGGGCATTTTGGATCGGCGGCTTAGTCGCCTAGCTTTATCACACAGGCAAAGATTCGACAGTCGTTTGGCAATGGCTGCCAAGCAATATTAAACCAATAGAAATATGGCTACTCATCTTTATCTAATTGAGGATACTCGCCATCATTGCCAGCTGCATCCTCAAACGCTTTGATATCGTTGTAATACGCTTTTTAGAAGCGTGAGATAAAGATAAATGTCACATCAAAAATTAAATTGATCTTCCAAAAATAGAACCTAATCAAATCTATTGCCACAAGGCATTCTTCGTCAGCGTGATTGATGACGATTTAAAATCATTTATTAGGAGAACATTAAGTACTGAAGCACAAATAAACAGGTATTTTACCGCAAAGGGCAACCACAAGGGATTGCCCCTACGAACCGCCCGTAGGGGCAATCCCTTGTGGTTGCCCCTCTTCTTGGTTGTTTCTTT
>QNEL01000805.1 GCA_003645185.1 Candidatus Parabeggiatoa sp. nov. 3 | reverse complement strand
TCATCTTGAGATAGCTTTAATCTCACAATCTTTGAATTATCATAATAAGGCTTAGAAACGGCCTAATTAAGCTCATGTTACGCACATTTTACTGTGCTTTGCATGAAACGGGTCGCACTTATCCAACCAAGTCACCGTTTTAGCGGATACCACCGGCCCGCGTGCCATGATTGAATACAGCCCACAAGGTGAATTTGATCCAGACAGCGGCCGCATAGCGCGAGGCTTGATTGACATCACCCTAACCGTCAATGAACCCCTACTCACCACCCCATTTCTCAGTTTGGTGCCAGACGGCGGCCTACCCATTTCCATAGAATTAAACCCCGTCAGCGACACCCAATACCAAGGCCAGTTTGAGATAACCGAAAACACCCCAGAAGGCACCGCTTATGCAGTCTTCTCCGCCAGAGATCAAGCCGGCAATCGCGGCACCGAAATCGACAGCGGCACGCAAATAGAGATTGACAGCCAAGGGCCCAAAGTCACCCTGTTGACGTTATTCCCGAATGAACCCATTCGCAATGACGCAAATAATCCGGTCAGCTTACAAGTGACACTGGAACTGGATGAGGCCTTACCGGCAGAACAAATTCCAGAACTCTCGTATCGCCTATCAGGCAGTCAAATCCAAGCCCTTCAGTTATCCCAAACCGAACAAAATTGGAGTGCAAACTTTAGTTTGCCAGCCGATGCCGGCCTAAGCGAAACAGAAAACCTCCAATTCTACTTCAGCGCCGAAGACGACTTACACAACCGCGGCACAGAAATAGTCGGAGACAGCCAATTCCAAATCTACCAAGGCGACTTACCCCCGCTTCTCGTACCATTCGGCCTCAAAGCAGTCGCCCTACCCAATGGCAAAATCCAGTTAAACTGGAAAGCTGTCACAGGGGCCTCTGATTATCAAGTGTTCCGGAAAGCCCCCGGCGAAAGCCAACTCACCCCTTACCAACGCAGTTCAGGCACACTAGAATTAACCGACAACACCCAACAAGACGGTTTATACCACTATGCCATAGCCAGCGTTCGCCAAGCCAACGAACAAGAATCCTTCAGTGCCAACAGCACAGTCGTCAAAGTCACCGCCGACTCTCTCGCACCACAAGCCCCGACGGGCCTACAATTAGAACTCATCGGAGCCGGTATTCGGGTGACTTGGCAAGCCCCAAGCGGTTATGAAAAAATCACCTATCAGGTTTACCGTGAAGCTTCAGAAATTCAATCACTTGATGGCCTCACCCCTTTGAAAACCGATATCAAGGAATTAGGGGTGATTGATGGCAAACCGGATAAAACCCAGCCTTACTACACCGTCATCGCCGTTGATGCAGCTGGCAATCAATCCGCCCTCTCTGAAACGGCTTATTTAAATATAGACTTATTACCCGTCGCCACTTTGGAAGTCGTTCAAGACGGAAACAATCCACCCATCGTGACTTGGAGCCATCCGGCTTCAGCCGAACTCAGTGGTTTTGATATCTATATCGGCCCAGAAACAGAACGGGTGAAAGTCAATGACACGCTGTTGTCAGAAACCCGCTATACCGATAACGACTGGGCATCTCAAGAACGTTTCTACACCATCGTGGCAATCGATCCAAATGCCGTAGAAAGTCTCGAACGCACGGTGCGCTTACCCCTTTTAACTGCCCAGCTTGAAAAAACCAATATATATATAACGCGCGCGCTATTTAATACTCTCGCCTACCAAGTCACCAATCACGAAAACGATTTGGTGAGAAATATTCAGGTGCAAATACAACTCGGCGATCACAGCGCCCATTCTGCCACCTTCTCATTATTGGGTAGCGAAACCCGCGAAATCCCGGTCGTCATAGGCGGTTACGCCGATTTAGCGGATTTAAGCACGCTGACTACCACCTTGCACATTCAACCTGACACTGGTGAAGTGGCCCGTTTGATTCAGCATCAAGAAGTCGAGATTGCTGATGGCGGTGGCCTCACCGTCAGTTTGCAAACGCAAAAACTCACCCGTGGTGGTGAAGGGCAAGTCAAATTCAGTGTCGAAAATACCAGTGCGGTAGACATTGAACTGGTAACGGCCACTGCTCAGGGCGATTTTTCTGACGAGCTACAGTTTTTGCTGGCTGACAGTGATGAAAACGTGTTAACCGTGCAAGCCTTTAAACAAGTTTTAGGCCAGCACATCATCACCTTACCCAATGGCAAAACCGTGGCACGCATTCCCGCCGGAAAACGTTTTGATTCCGACTGGATCGATCTCGCCGTACCGGCCTCAGCACCGAATCAAGTCAAACTGCAATTCAAGATTGACCAGATTCATTATCACTTAGGCCAAGAAGATGCACTCAGTCTGGCAGGCATCACCCGTTTCCAAAACGTTTCCTTGGTAGACACCGCCTATTATGGTGAACTCACCACAATCACACCAGCGACTTCTTATGGAAAAGAACCTATCGTCATCACCGGCAAAGCGATTGAGCGAAGCACCAATCAAGCCATGCCACTGGTGCCCCTGCAACTCGTGATCACCCTCAAAGGTTTTGAACGCGATTATCAGGTGTACACCGATGAAAACGGGACTTTTTCCTATCAATTCAAACCCTTAGAGAATGAATCTGGGCATTATCACGTTTCCGTCTTGCATCCTGACTTAACCGAACGGCCCGAGCAAGGTGAGTTTGTGATTCAACGCATCGCCTTACAAGGTGGTGGTGATTACAGCGTAGACTTACGCATTCCGTTCAATTACGAACAACGTATTGAAGTCCTCATCTTCGCAGGTGAAGCCACGGAAGAACACAACATCCATCTCGTTTACGAAGCCCT
>QNEL01000804.1 GCA_003645185.1 Candidatus Parabeggiatoa sp. nov. 3 | reverse complement strand
TTCCAAGTCTCATTTGTTTTTCATGCCCCCCATAGTGTTGAACGTGAAAACTTAGAGTATTTGTTTCAAAATAATGTGCCTAATGATCTCCGGGGTGCTGTTGATTGGCAAACTAACTAATTCAATTCAGTTAGGGTTTTGCGGCAAAATTAAATACACAAAAAATTGGGTATATTATTTTCACGCAAGGCCCTTATCAGGAACGATTATGCGTATCACCCTTTTTTTAGTTTTCTTTTTAATTGGCTCTATTGTCCAAGCAGAAGTCCCGTTAAAACACAGCAAGGAATTTCAGATCGTTCTAAAAAATGAGGATTTTCTGTCGCCCAAGCAAGGCTTTGATCGTGTCATTCGTCTGTTACAATCCATTGAAGACGATCCGAAATTTGATTTCAAATATAAGGCAGGGTCTGGCAAAGTCTGGCAACAGAATGTCAAAATCTACGATACAAACGACAAACGCCTTTGGCATAATAATATTATACCAAAAGTGGAACAACGGAAAATAGCGGCCAATCAAATCCAAACGAAAGTTAAAATTAAATATAAATGTATGGGTGTGGATAGCTGTTATGATCCCAAACACTATACTTCCGCTTTCACGTATCCTGCCCTTGAATATGAATCCGGGGTCAAAATGAAATTAGAAGCGGATGTTCATCAAAACTGTACGAAATATGCCTTATCAAGTGCCATTAAAGTTGATGGCACGGTAAATTTTGCCACAATGGCTGATGTCATCCATTATTTCAAAGGAATCACTCATATTAAGGGAGTGGAAAAGAATGAACCTTTAATAGCCCGCGGTGATTTTTACGAATGGGTATTTGACGATATTAAATTAAAAGTCAACGGTGAACGTGTTAAGAGTGCTGTAGTCGTTAGATATGCCAAAACAGACTTGAAAAACCCGCTCAGAGTGGAATTTTCACTCAAAATAAATCGACCTAAGAAAGGTTGGCATTATGATACGCTGATTGAATTGGGACAAGTGTATTATGAGTTATTACAAAGTGATATGAATGCTTTCAAAGGGCGTATTAAACCTTGTCGATTTTACAGACCAACTGATTCAAATTGAAAACCAGATCAGGGTAGAGGCAGTGATGAGTCATCTGCCCACAACAGATAGAGACTGACGTGAGCCATTAACTCATCCGGTTTCTCGGTAACCAGTAGGGTGAGCAAACAACGTTTGCCCACCCTTTCTAATTTTAGGAGTCTGTCAAAAAAATTTATGGTGTGATAAGGCCTCTTAAACACCACAAACTTTGGAATGATTATGTCATCAAACACTATTCAAAACCCTTTTCAAGAATTAGTTTTTGAAGAATGGAAATCCATTGAAACCATTAACGCCTGGCGAAAATGGCACAGCAAAATGATTCCCCATCTTGCGCCTATGACTGAAATCTTGGTAGCCAATGCCAAAATAAAACAGGGAAATCAGGTTTTAGATTTAGCCAGTGGTTCAGGTGAACCGGCATTAACCATTGCCCAAATGATTGCGCCTACCGGTCAAATTATCGCAACCGATTTATCTTCTGGTATGTTAGCCATAGCAGAAGAAAACGCGCAACAAGCTCAAATTAACAACATTCAATTTAAAACGGCTGATGTGCATGAATTACCTTTTGAAAATCAATCATTTGATACCGTTACCTGTCGGTTAGGCATCATGTATTTTTGGGATTGTCAAAAGGCGCTAAGTGAAATTAAGCGTGTTCTTAAACCAAATGGCAGACTTTCTCTGATTGCTTGGGGGGCCATAGAAGAAAACGGTTTAGCGCGGACACTCATGACCCCTTTTGCAAAACGAAAAGCACCGCCACCGTTACCACCTGAAGCCCCTCATCCCTTCCGTTTCGCCAAACCAGGTAGTTTATCAGCGGAACTGGAACAAGCCAGATTTAACAATATTGAAGAACAAACGAAAATAGTGCCCTGCCCTTGGCCCGGCCCACCTGAAGAATTATGGCATCAGCTTTATGAAGTCGCCTCTCCATTACGGCCATTTTTTGATAGTTTTGCACCCAATGAACGAGAAGCCGCACTAAATGAAGTGATTTCAAAATTCGGCGATTTTTTTGATGGGCAAGTCACTGATCCAAGCACTTGTATAGTTATCGCTACTGCAATGCCTTAGGATTCATTCAAGTTTTTATCGTTTCACTTTTCTAGGCAAAAGTTGAGACAAACAAAAACTTTTGCATGGAAATCACAGTTTCAACATTTGAACGAACCACTACAAAAATTAAAAAAAGGCTTGCATTTTTATTGTGTTATAAAAGCAACCTCAAAAATGAGTCATCCAGTTGTGTGCCATACACAACTTCCGTTCGCGATATCGCAACCCGCGCAAAGTTCACACAGAGTTTGCCAAAATCTATGGATAAAGCCTATTTCTTGCTACCGAGAAAAATGAGGAAGCATGCTGGGTCAAAACACGCTTGTTATTTCGTGCGTGCTCAATATGAGGGTGACAAATCACAGGTTGGCAAAAAAGATTGGGCCTTTTTTGGTACGAAGGATACAACAATGTCCGCCTCTAAAATCCTTGAGTTATACGCTATGCGATTTCGCCGTGAAGTCTATTTCAAGTTCGCTACACCGCATTTGGGTTTGTTATCGGTTCCGACAGAAACTTTTGCTTCTCATGTAGCTTCTATTCATCTGACAGCAATACGTTACCTCATAGTTACCTAACCAATAGTATTCAATAGTATTGTATGGAACTAACAGGCGGCTAATAATTAGCAGAAGTTAGATAGGTCATAACACCTTCAAATGTTCAATCCAGTTTGAAGCTCTGTTGT
>QNEL01000803.1 GCA_003645185.1 Candidatus Parabeggiatoa sp. nov. 3 | reverse complement strand
TAGGTCATCTTGAGATAGCTTTAATCTCACAATCTTTGAATTATCATAATAAGGCTTAGAAACGGCCTAATTAAGCTCATGTTACGCACCTTTTACTGTACTTTGCATGAAACGGGTCGCACTCCTTGATCTAGGTCAGTTTTTCGGTCTAATGCGCGAAAAAAAAAAGAGTTATCAGTTATCAATTATCACAGATATAAAATTCGTTTATTTTCGTCATTAGTTGTACTATTGCTTATAAATCAGTCATTTAGTGTGTACTTTTTTTTGCACTTTAATGCTATAAATGGACTAATCAATTCTCAATTCTCAATTCTCAATTCTCAATGATTAAAATTCGTTTATCCGCGTAATTCGTTGTACTCCCAGTAATCAGTTATACTCAGTTGTTCAAAATCAATTTCAAACACTAATATCAATGGGTAACGAAAATGAATGAAATTCAACAAACTCCTCAGTGGGCTATCAAGCCTTTGGTGGCTGAAGAGGTTTATACGGATCGTGAATTTTTTTTGGAGTATTTTTATAAAGCGGCCCTGAAGGCGCGAACGCGCCGAACCATGTCTACCGTTTTGCTTGGACAACGGCGCATGGGTAAGACGGAAATTTTTAAGCGCGTGGTTAACCGATTGTTTTTTGAACAAGATCATCTCGATCCAAAGGCTGTTGTACCGGTTTACTATAGTTTTTCGGATAATAACATTACGGATCGTTGGGATTTTGCAGAAAAGTATGTCGAAAATTTTCTGAGGTGGTATGCCGCATTTCGGTTGCGTGATCCACGAATTGTATTGGGACAGCAAGTGAAACGAGAGCCACTTCTTGATCTGATTCGTCAAAAAATGACTTTGACTGAAGGATTGAAGGGAACACTAGAATTGCTTGAGGGTATTGTTGAAAAACAGGTTATCATGCCAGAACAATGGGCCTTGTGTTATCCGCGCCGTGTTTCAGATTATGATGACAGCACCATTGTCGTTTTTTTAGATGAGTTTCAAAATACACGGCTACCACAATATAACTTTGATGTCGTGGGTTTTATGCAGGAGGCCGTCGAGTCGCCCACTTGTCCTCATTTTGTCACCGGTTCTGCCATGAGCATTCTTGCCAGAGAGATTTTGGGTAGAGGTTCGTTATTTGGACGTTTTGACAGTGATCCGATTGAACCACTCACGGGCTATTGGGGTGCCGAATTGACACGTAAAGCGGCTAAGTATTATCAAGCCAATATTAAAGAGGATATAGCACCAGTGGTTGCCGAACGCTGTGGGGGAAATCCTTTTTACATCACCTCTGTGGTGAGGCGAGCGGTCAAATTGGGAAAAGACATTGTAGATGAACAAACTTTGAATACGATTTTAGCGGTTGATCTGTCTTCTGGATTTATCTGGAATGAACTGAATGATCAAGTCAACCGCTGGATTACACGTATTAATGAATACGGCATTACCAAATGGATATTATATTTATCGGCTTTGGAAGAAGGCGAGGAATTGGATATTGGACGAATTCAGCAAGCCCTGAAGGAACGAGAGGGAAAAGACGTTTCAATTGAGACAATTCGGGAGATTTTGATCAAACTGTCTCGTGGTGATTTGCTTGAATATAAGGAATTGGGGGGGTGGTTTGGGAAAGTCGATGATCCCATTTTAATCGAATTTTTAAGGGTTTGGGGCAAAATTGAAATCGAAAGGCAAAATGAAAATCGGGTACAAAATGAATTACAGAAAAAATATAGCCGTGTTAAGCGACAATTCCATGAATTGGCAGGCTATTTGGCTGAAGTCTATATGGCTCAGATATTGTTAAATGCGCGTCGCAAAACTTTACCGGGCCGTTATTTTAATCAAGAGCGTGATATAGCGGTGCCTGATTTTGTTTACGTAGCCCTTCGAGAACAATTAGGTGCGGGTGCGAATACCGAAATTGATGTTCATGGCGCGGCTGGCATTGAACAATGGGTAGCGGAAAGTAAATGGCTTCATGATCGTAAGGTGGGTGTTTCTGAAATCCAAAAGCTGTTGGATAAAGCGGTTCGAGTCAAAAACAATCTGGATGCTGATTTTGTGCGCGTCTGGTTTTTTGGGCATGATGGTTTTACAAAAGAAGCTATCGCTTTGATGCTGGAAGAGGAGGTATTATGGTCCACCAGAGCAGAGTTGGATGGGCTTTTGGAATATGTTAATTTGAGACGCTTGCCAATGCTTTAGTATTTCAAACTGATTAAAAACCTGACAGGTTTTAAAAACCTGTCAGGTTTGGGCCAAAATATTTATCTATCTATCTAAAAAAAAACCTGACAGGTTTTAAAAACCTGTCAGGTTTGGGCCAAAATATTTATCTATCTATCTAAAAAAAAACCTGACAGGTTTTAAAAACCTGTCAGGTTTGGGCCAAAATATGAGAACTAAAATGAATGAAATTCAACAAACTCCTCACTGGGCTATCAAGCCTTTGGTGCCTGACGAGGTTTATACGGATCGTGAATTTTTTTTGGAGTATTTTTATAAAGCTGCCCTGAAGGCGCGAACGCGCCGAACGATGTCTACCGTTTTGCTTGGACAACGGCGTATGGGTAAGACGGAAATTTTTAAGCGCGTGGTTAACCGATTGTTTTTTGAACAAGATCATCTCGATCCAAAAGCTGTGGTACCCGTTTACTCATCGCCTCTTGATATTCGTAGTATTTTCGATGAAATAAACAGATATTTTAGCGCAAAGGGCAACCACAAGGGATTGCCCCTACATGGCATTGCGTAGGGGCAATCCCTTGTGGTTGCCCCATTTCAAAATACACGAAAATTTATGCTTCAGTACT
>QNEL01000802.1 GCA_003645185.1 Candidatus Parabeggiatoa sp. nov. 3 | reverse complement strand
TTCGCTTCGCGAAACTTTAGCGTGAAATAAAGTTTTGCGCGCAAAACTTTTGCCTGAAAATCAGTTTATAAGTTGCCCAAGTTGCCCAAGGCCAACTATAAAACTATGAACGTCTGAATTTGTGAACAAAACTATATTTAGCTTCGCGCACCGAAGGCTCACGCTAAAGTTTCGCGAAGCGAAACTTTAGCGTGAAACACTGTTCATGCCTGTTTTGAGTTTTACTGGTATTAACCTCTATAGCATCTTTAGCGTCTGTTGCAAAAAAGCGCGTTTATTTCTATTATCAATGCTTTGCGAAACGAACATGAAACTTAGCTTCGCTAAATAGACGGTCAAAAAAAGCTCACATTAGTTAATGCCGAGATTACCCTGAACATTTTTCAATTTTGGGACGTTGATTTTGTCCAGTTTGAGGGTTTGATGATCTCGTAGGTAGTTGGCGACGATTTCCCAGATCGGTTGGCCCGGTGATTGTCGCTCAACCGTTGCCCAACCGGCGACTTTGTAGGATTTGTTCATGTCTATTGGCGTGCCATCGTCTAAAGTCATATTGCTGATACGTTTAAAAATCTTTTGAGTGGGATCGCAGACGTAGTCCATGCCGCCAACTCGTACCATATCGCCACCTTGTTGCCGATAGGGATTAGGATTAAATAGGTTAGCACAGACGTGTTCTAAAATACGCTTGATATCGCTACCACGCATTTCTCGCACGTAGGTTTCTGGGTAAGTGATGGCGGTTTGGTTTAAAACGTCTTCAAAGGTGATGTCTTGCCCTGGTAAAATTGTCGTTCCCCAACGAAATCCGGGGGATAGGGCTATTTGGGCATCTTTTTGATTACGCAATGCATTGCATAAGAGTTGATCAAAGCTGCCATTGAAGTTGCCGCGCCGATAAAGCAGTTGTTCAGTTGTCGCCAGTTTTTCATTCAATTGCTTGAGGTAGGGGGCACGCACTTCGTCGATATAGGCTTGCATGGCTTTGTCAGGTTCAATCAAATTGGAAAAAACGGGCAGTAGGCGATATTGGTAGTTTTGAAATCGGCCGTTTTTCACGGCTATGTCTAGTACGCCAATAAATTTGCCGTTAGAGCCTGCATTGCAAACTAGGGTGATGCCGTCGCGATTTCTAACGGTTTGTGGATGCGGTACGCCGTCGTGGGTATGGCCGCCTAAAATGACATCGATACCCGTTACCCGTGCTGCCATTTTTAAATCGACATCCATGCCATTATGTGAAAGTAAGACGATGATAGCGGGTTTTTCTTGTCGATGAATAGTGTTAACTAAGCTTTGTAATTCTTGTTCACGAATGCCAAATGTCCAATCGGGGATAAATCGCGGTGGATTGGCGATGGGCGTGTAGGGAAAAGCTTGACCAATAATGGCTACCCGAACTCCTCCTAATTCGCGCATCGTATAAGGTTTAAAGGCGAGGCCACTGTCTTCATCAAAGGCCGGTGCATCGTCAAATAGGGCCTCTTCTTTGACAAAGATATTTTGGGCAACAAATTCCCCTTCAAATTTATTGATATTAGCGCGTATTTGTTCTGCTGGGATCGTAAATTCCCAATGTCCAGTCATCACATCCACACCTAATAAATTACAAGCGCCCACCATATCTTGTCCGTGTGTCCAATAGGCCGTGGCCGAACCTTGCCAAGTATCGCCACTGTCAAGTAATAAGGTTTTTTCGCGCCCATAGTTATCGCGTAGTTGTTTGATCAGTGTGGCTAAATGGGCAAAACCGCCCACTTTGCCATATTGGCGAGCGGCTTCAATATAATTAAGATGAGTGAAGGCATGAGCTTCAAGGGTGTTGGGTTGAATGCCAAAATGTTGTAAAAAATGTTCACCGACGAGATGGGGGACTTGCCCTTGTCGTTCGCCTACGCCTAAATTAATATGAGGCTCACGATAATAGACTGGTAATAGTTGAGCGTGACAGTCGGTTATATGGAGCAAACGCACTTGGCCGAATGTTGGCACATCATAGCGATCAGACAAGGGTTTTGAGGTAGCCAATGCGGATTGGGGTAACAGCCCCGCTGCCCCGGCAATACCCATTAATTGTACAAATTCACGGCGAGTGATTGACATATTGATTTGATTTTTATAGGTAATTAATATAATAAATGTAGGGTGGGTAAGTTCGTTTCGACGCCCAGCGTCGAAACGAACTTGCCCACCATCCCACCACCTTCAAGAATTAATTATTGAGGTGAGTATTCATACGAGTCCACACAACCACAATACCATAAAATACAATAGGTTACGTTTTTTGTCCTGTACAAAGATTGTCAAGTTAGAAAGGGCGCATTCCCAAAAAAAGGGTCATTATCAATCTTGGCGATCCGCAAAATAACATTCACTAAAAGCGGGCCGCAAAATGAATTTTGCACTCCAAAAAAGGCCGCAAAATGAATTTTGCACTCCAAAAAGGCCGCAAAATGAATTTTGCACTCCAAAAAGGCCGCAAAATGAATTTTGCACTCCAAAAAGGCCGCAAAATGAATTTTGCACTCCAAAAAGGCCGCAAAATGAATTTTTCACTCCAAAAAGGCCGCAAAATGACCCTTTTTTTGGGAATGCGCCCGTTAGAAATGTATTTGAAAAGGGTGAAAATATTATGATCAATTTGCTAAAGAAAAACGGTATCCTTATTGACTTCGCAAAATAAATTTTGCACTCCAAACTTCGCAAAATCAATTTGGAACGAAAAGCTAAAGCAAAATCAATTTGGAACGAAAAGCTAAAGCAAAATCAATTTGGAACGAAAAGCTAAAGCAAAATCAATTTGGAACGAAAAGCTAAAGCAAAAT
>QNEL01000801.1 GCA_003645185.1 Candidatus Parabeggiatoa sp. nov. 3 | reverse complement strand
CAATAGTAGGACTATCTACAATGGTTGATAAGGGTAATTTCTTGCCAAACTGTTGTTCTATTCTCGCCATCAGGTTGAGTGCTAACAGGGAATGCCCTCCCAATTCAAAGAAATTGTCATGGACACCAACTCGTTCAATGCCCAACACGGAAGCCCAAATGCCAGCTAACAATTCCTCATCCGCTGTCCGAGGCGCAACAAACGTTTTTTCTGATAATTGAGAATGGCTCACGGATAATTGAGACAATGCGCGACGATCTATTTTACCATTTGGTGTGAGTGGCAAATTTTCTAATGTGACAAAGGCTGATGGAATCATATAATCGGGTAGCCGTTCTTTCAGAAAATCACGTAATGCTGTATTTTCAATGACTTGCCCTTGATGTGGCACGAGATAGGCGACTAAACGCTTGTCCGTTTTTGACGCTTCATGAACAATCACGGCACTTTCTGTAACAAAGGGATGTTGGGCCAACGCCGCTTCAATTTCACCCAATTCAATCCGAAAACCACGAATCTTGACTTGATTATCTATGCGCCCCAAGTATTCAATATTGCCATCTGGGAGATAACAGGCTAAATCGCCGGTTTTGTAGAGGCGTGAATTGGGAACATCACTGAAGGGATTTTTGATGAATTTTTCGGCAGTCAATTCTGGGCGGTTGAGGTAGCCGCGAGCTAAGCCGGTGCCGCCTAGGTGTAATTCACCGGGGACACCGATAGGAACGGGTTGCAAATACTGATCTAAAATGTATATTTGGGTATTAGCGATGGGGCGACCAATGGGAAGTGTTGATATACCTGTGGTGTTTTCAAAAACGGTTGCACAAACTGTCCCTTCAGTTGGCCCGTAGGCATTGAAAAAACGTCGGCCTTTTGACCATTGAGTGACAACAGAGGGAGAACAGGTTTCTCCACCAACTATAAGAGTTTGCAAAGAGGGAAGTTTTTCAACGGGAAGCATTCTCAAAATAGAGGCTGGAATTTCAAAGTGTGTGATAGAGTGGTTGCACAAGATATGAATTAACTCTGAGGAAGACATCATAGAATCTTGAGTGACTAGCTCAAGAGTGGCACCAGAACATAGGGCCATAGCTATATCAGAAATCGCTACGTCAAAACTTAAGGAAGTAAATTGAAGAATCCTGCTATTTGATTGCACTTCAAATAGTTGAACTTGTGCCTGAGCTAAGTTATACAATCCTTGATGAGAAATCAGTACACCTTTAGGATTTCCCGTAGAACCCGACGTATAAATCACGTAAACCAAATTGAAAGGCTTAGCATCACTGGCAAAATTTTCAGAACGATACTGTGACAACGCTTTTGCTTCAACATCTAAACAAACTAACTGCGCCCTCGTTTTTGGTAACGTATCTATTAAGCTTTCTTGAATCAAACAAACCGGCACTTGAGAATCAAGCAACATAAACGCCAACCGCGCTTTGGGATAAGCCGGATCAAGTGGCAAGTACGCACCCCCCGCTTTGAGAATACCTAATAGCCCAATCACCATTTCACAAGAACGCTCAACGCAAATGCCCACCAAAACTTCCGGTTTCACACCCAAAGTTTGCAGATAGTGGGCGAGTTGATTGGCTTTGGTATTTAACTCTCTGTAAGTAAGTTGTTGATTTTCAAAGATGACAGCAATGGCATCTGGCGTTTTGGCAACTTGTTCTTCAAATAGTTCAACAATCGTTTTGTCACGCGGATAATCGGTTGCGGTGTCGTTAAACTCAACTAAGATTTTATTTAGTTCAGTGTCGGGCATGATTTGCAATTCCCGAATCGGTACCAAAGGCTGACGGAGGATTTCACTCAACAAAAATTCAAAACGCGCTTTGAGACGTTCAATTTCATCAGCATCAAAAAAACCAAAGTTATAATCAAAATCGACCTTAATATCACCTTGTTTATGAAACTCATCAACAAAGATGGCTAAAGCATTTTGTTCAAAATTGTGTGGTAAGAAGGTCAACTCGACTATGCTACCATCAAAATTCGCATCATAATTATGATCCATATAAGACAGCGTTAAATCGAAAAGTTGTTTTCGGTTTGAAGGTTGAAGCCCTAATTGTCGGTTGAGTTCACTGATTGGAAAACGCTGATACCGATAATTTTTTTGCAATTCGACCCTAATTGCTTGAATCAACTCAATAAAGTTTAAATCCAAGCCAAAATGGAACTTTGCCGGAATGACACCCACAAACAGGCCCACCGTTTGCTTAAAGGCGGCGTTATTCCGATTCAGTGTTGGTAATCCAATGACCAAATCTTCTCGGTTACATGTTCGGACAAAATAACAATATAATGCGCCTAAAATGACATGGAACATGGAGACTTTATTTTTGGAAGCAAAATCAATAAGTTGATTGTAGAAAGTCCGTTTGAGGCGCAAAGTTGAGCGTTGACTTGGGATGGTTTTACCCGGTTTGTGGATAGCATAACGGCGCACCATAAGTGGCTCTGGTACTTCGCTATATTTTTCTTGCCAGTAGTTTTTGGCTTTCACAAATTTTTCTGACTCAAGATAAGCTTGATCGTTTTGAATAAAATCTTGGTAACTGTGATATTGTCCACCAGCTTGCCCTGTTGCTAGAACGTTATATTCTGCGGCAACACGTTGGACAATCAGAGAAATACCCCATCCATCAACGATAAGATGATGGTACTTTTTTAACCAGTAATAACAATTAGCCGATGCTTTGCATAATGCAAATTGAAACAATAACCCGTCATAAAGTTGGAAAGGTTTGACAAATTCTTGTTTCATCCATTTGAGTGCCAACTCGTGAGCATTTTCCGTTTTGGAGAAATCAT
>QNEL01000800.1 GCA_003645185.1 Candidatus Parabeggiatoa sp. nov. 3 | reverse complement strand
TTGATCATTATCAACCCGATACGGTGCAATGTGCCGGCGGATGTCGTTATTTTCCATTAACCACGATTATTAAACCCGTATTAGGTGGACAACCTGTCAACACCGTAATGCAACATGATCCGGACATTACCCTAGACTATGTGTATGGCGCGGCCATGTTTATAACCGTAGAAGCCGTACAAAAAGTAGGTTTGTTAAATGAGGCGTATTTTTTATTTTATGAAGAATTGGATTATAGCCAACGCATAAAACGGCAGGATTATCAGATAGGGTGGTGCCAAAAGAGTTTGGTTTATCACAAAGGCAGTGCCAGTGTAGGCAGTGTACGTGAAGGGAATCGAGAAAAATTGCGACGAGCGAATTATTATGAAAATTTCAATACGCTAAAATATACCGCGAATTTTCATCGGCATTTATTGCCGTTTGTTATGATATCGCGATTTATGGGAAAATCGTTAGCCCTAATCAAACGAAGAGAGTTTGATTTATTTGCGCCGCTGTTAAAAGCTTATAAAGATTTCTTTCAACAGCAATATTTTCGCAAAATTAATTAAATAACATGAAAATTTCAACGGCGACTTGTCTTTGATCAAGTTTCATATTCTCACAAAATAGGGTACCGCCACTAAAATAATACCAACAATGACAAGTATGTATACGTTCGATATAAAATAAGGAAATATGAAAAGAGAGATACCAATAAGTAGTGGAACTACCGCCTTTTGCTTTTTCCCATAGGTAAAAAATCCGAGGCCGATTGCTCCGAATAGCATCCCCCAAATAAGTAGTGATGTACCTTCCATTTTAGAATTAACCTCTTTTTCATGACACATTTAATAAGTCAACAGCCAACAGTATCAAGTCAGGTGGTGGTGACTAACCCAATACGATTGTCAACCAAACCTGACAGGTGAAAGAAAACCTGTCAGGTTATTTCACGCGTGAAATCGGGTTTTATTGAATTCTCATTCCTAAATGAACAAATTGATTAAATAACAAACACGATTGAAAAAATCCGTTTATCCACGTCATCCGTTGTACTCCATTATGCTCCTTTAACTTGTTTCAGCCGTGTTTCTACGTTTACGCAAGTTATTCAGTCGATTAGCAATGGATTGATATTGAGGTTGTTGGCGCAAAGTGCGAACAACTTGAGCATGGTGATCATCTGCTGGACGATCATTTATTTGCATTTGAGCATTGGGATATTTTTCGCCTTGACGATTGTTAACAGTTTCAATGGAAGGGAATTGGGCATAAAAAAAGCCCCTTGGCTTGTAGTGCCTTGGGGCTTTCATATAAATTCTAATCATTTAGTTTGGATTTCAAATCAGATTCAATTTTTAATACATCCGCCTGAATCGAAGTAAAATCTTTACCTTGTTTTAAAAGGGCTAATATTCTCTTAGCTTTTTTATCAATTTTTGAAGTTTTACTTTTATCCAAGGGAAGTGAATTATGAAATGGAGTAACCATTATGTTTATAATGGATTTATGAGAAATGAATTTGATGGGCCCGGTAGGACTCGAACCTACGACCAGTCGATTATGAGTCGACGGCTCTAACCAACTGAGCTACAGGCCCAAACGATGTGGGAGTTCAGTGACTGCCCAACAACGGACGCGCATTTTATCATGCTGTTCAGAATAAAACAAGGCCTGTTGAGCAATATCAATTTAAACTCTTTCCCATTTACAAATTAGAAATTATTAATTGATAATAAGCAATATGTCGTTGACAGACATTGGCGTTTTCAAATTAATACCATTGAGGTTTTTGCGAAACGCCGACGTTCAACCATAAATCAATAAGTTACGAGTACATAATGGCATGTAAGTTATTGATTTATCGTTTATGCTCAAGAGTTTTGCAAGAAGCTCATTAACGACTTATAAATGAGATTGAGTGCCTACCTCATTGAATATGATGAAAATATTGTATCGCTTTGATTAATCTTTATTGACTCATTTCCACAAATTTCAAATCGTATCTCATCCAAAAATCTTCTGAATGGGTAAACGAATTTCCATAATTTCATCAATGATCTCGCTCGTATCCATACCAAAAGTCTTGAAGTGATTTGGCTTAGAATAAACCGCTATCGTTTTGATGGGGGGTACGATTAGCCAACACGACTTAATACCCAATGCGAAATAAGCTTTAAATTTGCTTAAAATGTCACTCAGATTTTGTTTTGGAGAAACAATTTCGACTGCTAAAGGTGGCATATCCTGCATCTTGAGCTCATCATCATCATCATTGAACCCAACGCTTTTAGGATAAACGCACACATCGGGTTTAAGTTCCTCTTTCGCCTTTAGCCCAAATGGCTTTAAATCAATTTGACTGGTATCCAAACTTAACTCAACAAAGACTGAAAATCTCTCATCATTAAAAAGTAAAGCAGGTATCTTAGCTTGCACAAAACTGTGATTTCGTGAACCCATCTCTTTTTCCTCATTGACTTCATCTTCAAATGCCATTAATTCATTCATATTATCCTGTTATGTCAGTAAGAAGTGGATGATGTAAGTTATTGATTTTATTAGATATTAAGTTTTATAATCTACTGTAGGGTGGGTAGCGTCTTTTTGTGCCTGCCCCATTTGATCTGATAAATTGATCGGCATTCATCTGTTATGTCAGAAAAAAGAATAAAAATAAGTAGTTGATTTTGTTAAATATTTTTGAATGTCCCGTTGTTCCGTTTTAGAGGTCAATATGGGTGAAATGAGTGTTCAATTGTTCCATTTTAAAATATCAACGAGAGGCCAATGAGTGTTCAATTGTTCCATTTTAAAATATCAACGAGAGGCCAATGAGTGTTCA
>QNEL01000799.1 GCA_003645185.1 Candidatus Parabeggiatoa sp. nov. 3 | reverse complement strand
TGTCAGTGGCACTAATTGCACCATTAAACTGCTACGATGACTGACTTCATATTGAGAACGTCCAAATATAAAACCGCCCATTTGAGTAAATACCGAAACGACTTCAGGTTGTGTCTGCAAGAGTTGCTCAATTTGCATCACAGTGTTATCCATTTCTGCTAAGGCGATGCCCGGCTCGGCCGTTACCATTACCCGTACTCGCCCATCGTCTAAATCCGGTAGAAACAATGATTGGCCGCTCAAAAAGGTGGGTAGACTGAACCATAGCCCAACACTAAATAATATAATGATGATCAGCGGCCAGCGCAGTAAGTATTTGATTAACCAGAGATAACTCTTTTTTAAGCGCGATTCGATAGGGTACAGTAATCCCACAGAGCGATGCGTTTTCAGTTTACCCGCTAATGCCGGTACCACTGTTAAGGCGACGATCAAAGAAGCGAGCATCGCGGATGAAATGGTAAAAATCAGTTCCCGAAACAATAACCCTACCAATCCAACAATAAATAAAAACGGCACAATCGCCGCCAAATTGGTGGTTGTCGCAGCGACAATCGCGCTCGTGATTTCGCCTACAGCCTGAATCGCACCCTCTGTGGCAGAGTCTGATTCTTGTTGATGGCGCGTGATGTTTTCTAACATCACAATCGTATTGTCTACTACCATCCCTACCCCTAAAGCTAAACCCCCTAAAGTCATGATATTTAAGCTTAAATCGCCCCAAGCCATCAGTACAAAGGTGACGGTGATCGCTAAGGGAATCGCCGTACCAATAATTAAACTTTGTCGCAAATTGCCCAAAAACAGATAAACCACTAACATCGCCAACAGTGCCCCAATTAAAGCCGAATAGGCCGCATTATTCAGAGCATGTCGCACATAAACCGCTTGATTATCAACCACATCCACATGAACATCGGGCGGTAAAATGCGTTGTGCTGAAAGCCATGCCATGCGTTGTTGTACCGTATCAACCACTTTAACAGTATTAGCTTGCGGTTGTTTTTGGATAGACAACTTGATACCGGGGAGGTTATTAAAACGAACACGCAGCCGCTCATCTTGATGGGTATCAATAATTTCAGCGATTTCACCTAACAAAATTTCGTAACCATTCCCCCCGGCCCGTGACAAGCGTACAGCCGCAATCTCTTCCACCTCTTGCCAGCGCCCTTGCACCCGTGTACTGATTTCCTGAGTGGGCATATATAAACGGCCGCCGGCGCTTTCCACATTCGCTTGTTTTAAAGCATTCGCGATATCTTCCAAACTCAAGCCTAATGCCACTAAACGTTGTTGATCCGGTAAAACGTGAATTTCACGAATCAAACCGCCTCCCACTTCAGCCGCCGCAACACCAGGCAAATTGATAAACCATTTTGATAACTGCTTATCAACCCAAGTGCGTAATTCAACCGGATCACGTAAATGAGAACTCACCGCTAAAGTGAGTACCGGAATTTGCGACGGATCGCGTTTATAAATCACCGGCGGCTGAATGGTAGTCGGTAAAAAACGCTTAGCGCGATCTAAGCGCGTACTGGCATCACGCAAAGCAATATCAATATCTTTACCATAAGCAAACGACAAATCAACACTACTCCTGCCTTCCGAAGTTTGCGACTGCACACTGATAGCGTCTTCCGTAATCGCCAACTGCTCCTCAAGCTGTCGCGTGATTTTATCCTCCATGATTGTCGTCGGCACACCAGGATCAACTACACGTACCCGTATTTCGGGATAAATAAGATGGGGTAAGAGATCGATACCAAGCGTTTGTAATGAAAACAAGCCCAGCACGATAACGGCCAATGCTATCATAACGATTCCAATCGGATGATAGACAGCCCATGCGGCTAATCCGCCGCGAGTAAAACGTTGTTTAGGCATTGTTCAGTTATCAGTTATCAATGACTGTATTATATATTAAGGCCCTATGTACTACCCGTTATACTCTCCACTGTTCTTACTAGCTATCACCAGACGCTTTCAACACAGAGTTCACAGAGTGCCACAGAGTACCACAGAGAATAAGCATATGATTTGTAATCATATTTTGATATCAAATACAGTGTAAATGTGTGTTGCCTGTTAGCTATCAAATTTAAAAAAAAGCGCAATTTATGTATTAAGTGTTGAAAAAACGTTTACTCCCAGAATTGACAGAGCAAAACCAATCACGACTGTTGGCGAAACCGTTTTACAAAACAGGGGATTTGCAGCCCCTGATTGATTTTATCGAAAAACGCTATTTCAAAGTGTTTGATAATCGGGATTATGGTACAGCCAATGAATTGACGATTAAAACCGCTTTTCTGACGCTGCTGTTTAATGATACGTTCTATATCATGGATTCCGAAACGGAATTTGAACGGCGGTTTGCCGATTTAACGATGATTGTGCGCCCGGAACGGCGAAAATCTGCCCTTAAAAATTTTTTACTGGAATGTTAAGTATGTGAATTTAGGCAAAGCGGGTTTAACCGGTGAAAAAGCCAGAGAGATGAGTGTAGAATAAATAAAAGCACTTCCCAAAGTCAAAAAGAAGTTCGCCGAAGGGAAAGCCCAATTGCTTGACTATGAAAAACGCTTGAAAAACAAATACGAACCAGCATTGCCAATACAGACAATCACGGTGGTAGCCTTAGGTTTTGAGCGAGTGGTGTGGGATCGGTTAAAATAACGACAAGGATTGGATATAAAAAACAATAACGACAAGGATTGGATATAAAAAAGGATAAACCAAACCATAAACCGTTTTATCTCTACCACCTATCAGTTTGTGTCTGGTTCAAAAACACACCTATTGACACAGTGTTTTTGTCTCAGAATATCAT
>QNEL01000798.1 GCA_003645185.1 Candidatus Parabeggiatoa sp. nov. 3 | reverse complement strand
CAGTAGTCTTTCGGTTGGGCAGGTTTTGGAATTGCATGATGGCACTTTGGTTGTTGTTAAGGAAGTCTTGACTCGCGTCCGCCGCGATTTGGTGTATAATCTCACCGTCGCTAATACCCATAACTACTTTGTTGGTGAGGATGGGGTGTTGGTGCATAATGCTACAGGGCTTCGCTGGAATAAGGGTTGCCTTGGACCAAATGATTTAGATTGGCGATGTACTGGTAAGACGGAAAAAGATGCACTTACTGAAGCCTTTAAGCGGACAGGACAGAATCGTGAGGATTTTGAGGTGAAGGATTGGGGTAAGGATGTATACGGAAAGTCACACCCGGTTGAATGGGAGGGTCCAAATCAAGCGGAAGTCAATATTGATTTTCCGCATGACAGCGTCGATGTGCATGGTAACTGGAAAACAGGACCTGATGCCCCACATGTTGGTTGGCAAGTTGGAAAAAAAGCGACGAAAAAAGTTGGTCACATTCTTTTGGATGATGTCACTTGCGGTAGGTAGGTTGCCTGATTAATGAAGTTGTTGGGTGGATCGATTGCGCAATGCTAATCCACCCGATAATATTTTATCAATAGAGTTGATACAGATTTAACGTAACTCACTGATTTACATAACATTATCTTTTTTATAAAGAGAATAAAATCAAGCACTTATAAACTTATAATAAAATCGGTATAATGTCTAATATTAAGGTTGGAAGCAAAAATAATTGACACAATTTATTTAAGTCAGTCATATTTTAAGAGGATTTAATTGGGTATTATTTTTGCTTCAGGGCTAATGGAGAGTTATTTTGTTTTATTTCCTGAAAAAGAAAAAATAATCATGTGGAATCCAGAATCAGAATTGCTAGAAGGTGCCAAAAATTTAGGCATAAAAATTCGTCAACTAGATGTTGCAAAATCGACTTCAATTCGAGAATTGATTGAAAAAAAATTTGCAATGACCAAGGTATCGGGTAGATTATTTGAAAGACTAATAGTTTCTACTGGCATAGTAAATGAGCAAGCTTGGCAATGGCTTCGCGATTATCCAGAATCGTCCCCTGTTTTAGCCTTCTTTGAGAAGCGTAAAAGTAAAAATATATTTGAATTTGAATCGATCAAAGAACTGATTGATGCTTATTACGAGGGTGGTCTTTACACGATATATCTTACAAATCATCGTTGTGATTTTCTTTTAAGTTATACTGTTGAGCAATCTATTGTTGCTGCTGGTACCGCAAAAAGGTGGTTAGAAATACGCATGAAACAAGAAGGCGTTGGTCATTGTTTTGACGATCTATAAACCCTGAGTTCGACTTTAAAAATCAAAGAGCGAGCGTAGGAAGGGTCGTGTCGGCTGTCTAGTGCGAGTTTGAACCTGTGCTACGCTAAACCCACCATTATCCCCTTCTTCCCTTTTCCTGCGTTGGACAGAAGGGCAATTTATTGATAATGCTGGTAAATAAACGTATGGGTGGTGGGCGGATAGAGTATTAGGCAATACCTTCGTTATGAGTATAATAAGAACGATAATCTGGTCAAAATCATTCGCCCAAATGAGGAAGCCACGCAGTATGAATATGATGCCGCTGATAATCAAACGGTTAAAATTGATCCCCAAGGCCAGAAGGTGGTGTATCAATATGAGGAACTTTCTCGCTTAACGCGAGTCGATTATTATGCCGCCGATGCTCAGAAGCAGCCCGTCAAAACGGTTAGCTTAACTTACGATATCGTCTGGAATCTGCTCTCGATTGAAGATGGCACCACTTCAGCCGCTTATACTTATGATGCCTTGGGCAGACAGAAAACGGAAAGCGTGAATTACGGACTTCCTGTACAGCGACGAAGGCCGGGTAAGCGAATACGACGAAAAGGGACTAGAAATAAAGGGTTACGGTGCCTATGATCTTCAAGAGGGTTTTTCGATAAGTCAGCAATGCATGAAAAACAATGGATGGGATCACGCTGCAATGATGAAATACCAACGCGAAGCTTTTAAAGAATTAAATGAGAGTGGTTGTGCTAACACTATGAAAGAACATACCCGAGTTGCAGTTGATGCATTACAAGCTGGCGGTGTTTGCAAAAACAAGGCAATATCTTTGGTTGCCCAATCTCTTAATGCCTTAAGAAACTGTGGTGTGAAAGTGCCGAGTAATATTCCTTGGTACAAGTAAAGAATTTAAAATGACTAAAGATGAAGTACTCGAAAAGTTTGGACAAATTTTGATGTCCGAAGTAAGAGACGAAGCAATAGAAAAATATGAAATGATAGCGGCCGGAACATTGAAGTCTACGCCAGCTATGGAGCTTAATAAAAAATTAAGTTCATTTAGTGATGAGCAGCTATCAATTGTAAGGCAGCTTGTAGCAAGTTCGATTGATGACGTTATATATCATTTTCTATGGATGCTTGAACAACATGAAGAGGATATTGACATGACATGCAGTGAGGATGCAGAATCAACTAAGGAAAATGTAATAAATATAAGTGATGGCCTGTCTGGTGAGTTATATACAGAAGATGGGTGGATAGCAAAATTTAGTAATTACAAAGAAAATTATTGATTCTAAAAGCTAGGTAGGGTGGGCAAACATAACTACTGACTTCATTAATATAACAATCGTGTGCAACGGCCCATCCCGTGCTTAACAAAATAAAATGAATGGTGGGCAAACGGGGGCGCATTCCCAAAAAAAGGGTCATCGCAAAATATAATTTGGTTTGAAAAAAGCACGGCAAAATAAATTTGGTTTGAAAAAAGCACGGCAAAATAAATTTGGTTTGAAAAAAGCACGGCAAAATAAATTTGGTTTGAAAAAAGCACGGCAAAATAAAT
>QNEL01000797.1 GCA_003645185.1 Candidatus Parabeggiatoa sp. nov. 3 | reverse complement strand
TTGCCCCTACAAGAATAGAGGGTATGTAGGGGCAATCCCTTGTGGTTGCCCTTGAGATTGAAGCATTCCCACTCAACGAGCCCAGTGCCGAAAGAAAGCAAAGTGTACTTTATTCAATCGGGAAACGCTATATTCTCCACAGAATGAAATATGAAAAAACCTCAACAATCACACATTCAAAAACTATTTCCTTGGCTGATTGGGACTGGTATTGCAGTTAGCCATATTGCCATGTCTTCTAATTGTTCTATTCCCAAAGCGGGCAATTGTTCAGGCTGTGGCAGTTGTATAATTGCCCTATCAGTCTTAACCGGTTGGGCAATATTGAAAAAAAATAAGCATAGTGAAGAAACTTTTTTCATTGAAAAATAAATATATCGGCTTTATACCTGACAGGTTTTTAAAACCTGTCAGGTATTTTTTTGTTGTATTGTTATTATATATTCTGAATATTGTTTCCAATTCAGTTTATGCAGCCGGTTTATGGGGGCAATTAGAAACCAATGCCCAAATTGATAATCATTATGGTAAAGATGATGTCTTTGTAGAGCAATTCGGTGAATTTCAATATGAAGATTCAAAATGGGATGGCGGTTTATCGTATGCGCTAAGAACGGGTATTTCCGGTATAGAAGCTCAATTTTATCAAGCTTATATGCGACAAAAATGGGAAGCTTATAAACTGACAGCCGGTAGATTTGAGCAAGCTGATTTAACCGGTTTTTATGCACTTGATGGGGTTGCAGTGGCCTATAAAAAAGCCGATTTAGACATCAAATTATATGCAGGGCAACGTAAACGCGTTGAGCTGTTTGACAGCATCTCAGAACAAGGTTCCTTAATCGGTATAGATAGTCAATTTCCTTTCTCATTCACTCTATTAAATAAATCCATAGCCAAATTAGGAATACAGCATTATGCCGGCGGACAACAACGGCTTAATTTTGGTTTAACTGGATTGGCCAACCAAGATATAAAATTAATCGCAGATGGGAGTTTTGATTTAGAAAATAATAAATTAGACAGCTTCCTATTTAATTCAAGTTCTAAAATTAATTGGCAGGAACGTTCAGGATTAATCGGCATCACCTATGAAACTTATCAACCTTTAACTCCTCAAGTCACTTTTCGGGAACGGTTTTATCGTTTATATGCTCGGGGTAGGCAAAGTGGCTTGAAAACTTATGCCCATTACGAATACAATCCCAATCAACAAATAATGTTAGAAGGGCGTAAACTATGGCGTGATTTTGGTGAGAGTGGTTATGTTGCTAGTGTAGGTATTAGTCACAAAAGGCTATTGGAAACTCGTGCAGATGTGTTGCTGTTGGATGATGAGAAGGCGATTAATTGGTTTGTAACTACCGAAAAACCTTTAACTTCTCGTATGCTTGCCGAATTAAGCGGAGTGGTGCAATGGCAAAAAACGACTTTACTTGACAACAACAAAGCGATAGGATTAGCAAGCCAAATCAATTACATGTTAAAAAGAGATTTATTTATTAATGTTTTCGCTGAATATATTTTTCATACTAAAATGGACAATGAATATCAATTAGGTGTACGCTTAAAATATTCTTTTTATGGTAGATAGTGGTGGGTGTGATTAAAAGTGCATGGCTTTTTCATATTTTTCACGCGGCTTTAGCAACCTTTTTTTAAGACTCAGTAGATCGAAAACAAATAAAAGCAAAATAACATGCATTCCATAAACCGCAAAATAAATTTGGACTATGTACAGGACAAAATAAATATAAATGTAGGGTGGGTAAGTTCGTTTCGAGGAACTCGAAACGAACTTGCCCACCTGTGATACAAATTGCTTTGTAAATGTATGTCTTTTTAAACCCCGATTTGAAAACGGATAGGTGGATCGGGTTGCTCCCTACCTATCTGTTTTCGTCGATACCCGAAGCTTTGCCTTTTGATGAGACGCGAGGCCGAGCCGACAATGGAAATCTAAAAATCAAAGCTATAATGGTGGGCAAGTTCGTTTCGAGTTCCTCGAAACGAACTTACCCACCCTACAGTTAATCTTTAATATAAAAATCAAAGCATTATATTTTTTGTCCTGTACATAGAAATTTGGAACGAAAAGCGGGCCGCAAAATAAATTTGGAACAAATATCAAGCCTTCAAGATGGATATGACTTTTTTTTAGAAATGCGCCTTTTCGATCTACTGATAATTAAAAAATTTAATATCTTTTCATTTGCTTCCACAATACATTCATTAGTTTAATTTTTTATTTCAATTACTTAAATACTTGTGTATAACGATGATACGCAAGTTAGGGAAACTTTAAAATGGATTATAGATGTCCAAACTGTGATATTAATCTAAAATGGAAATTATTAACTCAAGCAAGTAATCTGAATCCAATTTTGTTACATGAAAAAGAAGTAATTATAGCTGGAAAATGTCCAAAATGTAATATTAAACTGGGTTATAATAATCATGGAATGGAACAAACAATACAGGCATATATATTATTTATTGCAATACCGCCTACTTTTATAAATATTTTAAACCAATTTGAGATTTCAACAGTAATAATAACAATATTATGGGTTTTATACTCTCTTTGTTTGGTTATAATATGTCTACTAACAATAAAAAAATTACGTTCGATTCCTAAATCTTGGGTACGCTATATTGAAGTTAAAGAAGTCTGATTAGCATGTTAACATCGTTTCCAAACTCCAGTTTTGTAACGATTAAAAAAGCGATTAAAATAGTTATCCCTAACCGTTTTGTTGGTAACATTTAATGAAAGTACCATTCCTCGTAGGGTGGGTAGCGTCTTTTTGCTGCCCACCATCTAACTTTTTACTATCCAACTTTTCGAAAG
>QNEL01000796.1 GCA_003645185.1 Candidatus Parabeggiatoa sp. nov. 3 | reverse complement strand
TTTTCAGGTATTTTAATAGAAGCAACCGGGGCATTCGCCCTGGATTGCCCCTACAACCGTACCCGTAGGGGCAATCCAGGGCGAATGCCCAAAATACCTGTTTATTTGTGCTTCAGTACTTACTCTATGGAAACAAACCAATTGCCACCCATTAGTATCTAGTACAACGGGTTAATTTATTTTTGTTAACCTACTTAAGTCAAGAGCATTTTCTGATGGACTGTTTTTCGGTATTCGTGTTGGATCAAAAACCGGATTCCCATCGTGTTGTGCAATGCCAACGACTTCAGTACTAAAAGTGGCTAACATCGCAAAAAGTAATTCTTTCCAATCGCCCCCCATATTTTCTCTATAGAATGTATAACTGGCTTGATTTTGTGTCATAAAAGTGATTGACGGTTCCGCCAAAAAACCATTACCGAAACGCTGTGAAAAGTGGACAACATCGTAAAAACTAATCAGGAGCCGTGTAAATTGTTGCTGCTCTCGAAGACTTAGGGGACGATTGAATAACACTTTGTGGGTGTAAGCCATGTTATCCTTCTCGGTGGTTTGGTGATGGCGAACGGTTAAATCATTTAGGGTATATTTTGGTTTCATTTTTTTCTCAAGACTCCATTAATCCCCAAAATCGTAAACAAAAACGGGTAACTGATTGGCACACAGTATTTGCTTGATCATCGGTTCAATTTTTGACCATTTTCCGCCGGCCAATCCACAGCCAATTCTCGGCAGATGAATCGAAGCGTTTAGAACATTTGTTTTTTGGTAAAGCTGATGCAAACACTGTTCAACGGCTTCATATCGAATAGGGGGCCCTTCGGGCCCTGCCTTGATACCCTGTTGTCCAATCATATTGGCAACCCAAATATCGGATGTCACTTGAATGAGTTGTACGGCCCCTAATTCAAAATCATTATTGGCCCGTGCTTTATGCCATTGTTTATAGGCCTGTTCAGGTTCCTGCCACCGTTTTGAAATCGCTAAAACAAACCCTTTTCCCCATCTGCCCAGATCATTGCAAATATGAGCAATTATTTTATTCCCTTTTGCTTGTGGAGAGGTGGCGTCTCCTTGCAAGTAACTGATTTCATTCATTAATATTTTCCTATCTTCAATCGCGTCTTCGCAAAATAAATTTTGCACTCCATTCTTCGCAAAATTTATTTTGCACTCCAACAGTAGAATCCTTTATTTAATATTACCCTTGCCTTGTGCTGCATTTAATAAGCTTTCGAGCATCGCTGAGTCATTCACAGGTTTGAGTAACATGCCTTCAATGGCCGGTATTAAATCGGATACGATCAGTTGTTCTCCTTTTTTCAGGCCGTTTTTGATTACGACAAAATCGGTTTGAAAAAACGCAATCTCTACCAGCCTTTTTTCTAAGCGGTTGTCTTGATTGACGAGATACACTTGTTGCTGGTGCAAGGCTGAGCGGGGAATAATCAAACTGGCTTGGCGCGCTTTGCCACGTAGTTCAACTTCGACAAACATATTTTTAATCAGGGGAGGGCGAATCCCTGGAATCGCTTGACGGTAGGGATTATCAACGGCTACCACAATACCAATTGTCCGTGTTTGTGGATCAACGGCATCGCTGGCTCTGACAAATCGTGCGGGCCATTCCACTTTGAAATCGCCTGCCTGTAAGCGCACTGTGCTGGATAAACCAAAACGCTTTGGGAGATTGTTCAAATCTACCTTAGCGTTGCCTTCTGAAGAGTGTTGCAATAAATGGCGAAACCTTTGAATCGCAATTTGAGCATCGACTTCTGCAATGTCAATGCTATCGGCTATCACCAAAACTTGCCCTTGTTGTGCAAATTGCTTTTTTTCGACATTCACTTCTGCAATCCGCCCATCAAAGGGCAAAATAATCAGAGTGCGTTTGATATTGAGTTTAGCACTCTCTAATTGTATTTCAGCAGATTTCCGTTGTGCATTGAGCAATTGACGTTGTGTTGGGATGAGGTTGAGGTTGTTTTGCAAGGATTGTACTTGCTGATTTTGCGTCAGCATTGTTCGTTCTTGTTGATCTGCGCTATTTTGGCTGACAGCATTTCTTCTCAACAATTTACGCAACCGATTGAGTTCCTTCCTCGCGACTTTCAAAACTTGTTGTTCGATTTTCAAGGAGACACGGGTATTGCTTTCCTTAACCTTTAATTCATTCAATTGTGCTTGAATGGTTTGCAAATTCGCATCAGCCTGCGCTTTCGCGAGTTCATAGTCAGTCGGATCAATGCGTAGCAATTGTTCGCCGCCTTTCAATATCGCCCCTTTTTTCAGTTGCGCGTGTCTTTCAACCACTTTGCCACTGACTTCTGCGATAGCTTCCCATACGGTGCCCGGTTGAACATTACCGTATGCTAAAGCACGCGGTATGACATCAATTTCAGGCACTTCGATCACTCTGACAGTTTGTACCGGTTCGCGATGGGGCAATTGTTGAGCCCCTTCACTGGTTTTGATTAATAAAACGAAGAGGGCTATGCCAATGGCGATAGCTGGGAAAAACAATAATTTTTTCCAGATTGCGTAAGGGGTTTGATGGTTCATAAATTTTCCAGTGCATAAAGGTGATGAGAGTTTCAGATAGAACGCGGATTTAACTGATTGTCATACTTTTAAAAGCATTCCAGATTGCATAAAGTACGACGGCAAATCGATCAGAAAAAGCTTAAAACGCTAAGGCACCGAAGGGGTTGAATGTGAAACTTCGTTGCCGAGCGTAGCGATAAGTACTGAAGCATAAATTTTCGTGTATTTTGAAATGGGGCAACCACAAGGGATTGCCCCTACGCAATGCCATGTAGGGGCAATCCCTTGTGGTTGCCCTTTGCGCTAAAATATCTGTTT
>QNEL01000795.1 GCA_003645185.1 Candidatus Parabeggiatoa sp. nov. 3 | reverse complement strand
TCCATGACAATTTCTTTGAATTGGGAGGGCATTCCCTGTTAGCACTCAACCTGATGGCGAGAATAGAACAACAGTTTGGCAAGAAATTACCCTTATCAACCATTGTAGATAGTCCTACTATTGAAAAGTTAGCCACTCTTCTTAACCAATCAACCGAAAAAATGTGGTCATCTCTGGTTGCTATTCAACCCAACGGTACCAAACAGCCTTTTTTCTGTGTTCCCGGCATCGGTGGTAATGTGACTGATTTTTATGAATTGGCACTTAAACTCGGTAACGAGCAACCTTTTTATGGCTTGCAAGCAGTCGGATTAGATGGCAAATCAAAGCCTTATACCAGCATTGAAGACATGGCAACGCACTATATTAAAGAAATACAAACCGTGCAGCAAGAAGGGCCATACCGGCTTGGTGGATATTCTTTTGGTGGACTAGTGGCTTTTGAAATGTCCCAACAATTGCAAAAACGGGGACATGAAGTTGCACTGTTAGCAATTATTGAGATGATTGCTCCTAACTTGTTTAATAAACTGAAAAAGCTTGGTTGGAATGAAGCGAAATGTTTGTCCAATCTGGCCCATCTCATAGAACGCCGATTAGGAAAACCCGTCAAAGTGTCTAATGAAATGCTCCAACGGCTTGAATCAGAAGGCCAATTAAATGAGCTTCTGGAACAGTTCAAAAAAGCCTCCCTTCTACCACCAGACGCTGAAGTCACTCACATTCGAGGACTGATAGACGTTTATAAAGCGAATTGTCAAATGGATTATATACCAAAGAACATCAAACCGACTCGAATAGTTTTCTTTCAAGCCAGCGAGTTTATTGGCGAGCTTATGGGAGGGCATGATGAATTAGTGGAAGCAGAACCGACATGGGGTTGGAGTCAATATGCTGAAGGCTCGGTGAATATTCAAGTTGTCCCGGGCTCACATTTTACGATGATGAGTCAGCCGAATGTGCAAGTGTTGGCTGAAAAACTGAAGGTTTGTCTTGAACAAAGCTTGATGATTTAAGTATAATAGCCGCCGTCAACTTATGAACAATACAATGAATTAGGAAATAAACGAATGGTATTTTTAATTGATTTATATCATAAAACCAATCGAAGCCATATTACATGATCTCAAACCCATTACCTATTACCCATTACCATCTATCAGTTTTGTTTTTCACTTAAGAAGTATTTGCTTAAAAAACGTCTTAAGTGAAAAGTCATTGAAAAGCGAGTACAACGAATAAACCCAATAATTTCAATGATTTATTCGTTTATCCACGTCATTCGTTGTACTCTTTTTAGCTATTACCCACAAGAGCTACTGTTATTTTGGTGCCAAGTATAAGTTCTAAATTCTATCAAAAAGGCATTTTAACATGACTCCAAACCAAACCATTAAGCATTACCCCCTATCTTCCCCGCAACTCGATTTTTGGTTTGACCAAATCCTGCACCCCGATGTACCCCTGTACAATATCGGTGGCTATGTGCGGATAGAGGGCCCGATTGAGCCAGCCATTTTTGAAAAGGCCCTCAATCACGTTATTGCGGAAAACGATGCACTACGCATCATTCTTCACGAGGGCGAAAGTCTGCCCACCCAAACCTTTGCCGAAAATGTCCACATCAATTTGGACTTTCAGGATTTTTCCACACAAGAAAATGCCTTTGAATCGGCCCTCAAATGGATTCGCTGTGAGTTTGTCAAGCCTTTCCAACTTTATGACGAACTCTTATTTCAATTTGCATTATGCAAATTGGAAGCTAATTGTTATTACTGGTTAAAAAAGTACCATCATCTTATCGTTGATGGATGGGGTATTTCTCTGATTGTCCAACGTGTTGCCGCAGAATATAACGCTCTGGCAACCGGGCAAGCTGGTGGACAATATTACTGTTACCAAGATTTTATTCAAAACGATCAAGCCTACTTTGAATCGACAAAATTTGTAAAAGCCAAACGCTACTGGCAAGAAAAATACCGCGAAGTGCCAGAACCGCTTATGGTACGCCGCTATGCGGCCCAATTTCAGGGTAAAACCATCCCAAGTCAACGCGCAACTTTGCGCCTCAAACGGCCTTTTTATAATCAGCTCATTGATTTTGCTTCCAAAAATAAAGTATCCACGTTCCATGTCATTTTAGGCGCATTATATTGTTATTTTGTGCGGACGTGTCACCGAGAGGATTTGAGCATTGGGTTATTTACTCTCAATCGGAATAGTGCCGCTTTTAAAAAGACTTCTGGCATGTTTACGAAAGCCAGCCCGGCTTGGTTTCGTTTTGGGACAGACTTAAACTTTGTCGAACTGGTGGAAAAGATTAGCAAAGAATTACAAAGGGATTATCGACATCAACGTTTTCCTGTCGGTGAAATCAATCGGCAAACGGGACTGCACAGCCATCAACCACTTTTTGACATCACGCTGTCTTATGCTAAACATGATTACGATACCCATTTCAATGGCAATTCCGCTATATCAATTTATCTCACCAATGGTTTTATCCAAAATGCGCTGGCTATCTTTATCGAAGAATTTCATCAACACGATGATGTCAATATCTATTTTGACTACAACCTTGGTTTTTTTGACGCTGATGAAATGGAACGTATCAAAGCGCGTTTTAAATTTTTGTTAGGTGAAATTCTCCATAAGCCTTCTGTGCCGGTTCGGAACTTGCAGATCATGCCGAATGCTGAGTTAAACCAAATTTTGTTTGAATTTAACGACACCGCAACGGATTATCCGACGAATAAGTGTATTCTTCAGTTATTTGAAGAAGCGGTGAAAAAAACACCGGATAAACCGGCTATTGTTTATAACAATACTTGTATGACTTTTGCTGAATTAGATTCAGCATCAACCAAATTAGCC
>QNEL01000794.1 GCA_003645185.1 Candidatus Parabeggiatoa sp. nov. 3 | reverse complement strand
TTAACATCTAGCACTTGATTTCTTAGTTACTCCTAACCACTCTTACTCAATTTGAGTCAGAAATTGGTGTTTGAAAAATATTTGCTTGACACTTCTTTTCAATCTATATACCGTTCGACTAGCCATACACTTAAATTTTCAGAACAAGAAATCAGCCAAATCTATGATATGACACGATTTGTAGAGACGCGATGCCTCGCGTCTCTATGATATGACACGATTTGTATATGCCACGATTTGTAGAGACGCGAAGCTTCGCGTCTCTATGATACGGCACGATTTAAAAGGCAGAGACGCGAAACATCGCGTCTCTACGATACGGCACGATTTGTAGAGACGGCACGATTTAAAAGGCAGAGACGCGAAGCATCGCGTCTCTACAATTCCCTAACCACTCGAAAACCGACATTACTGTAGTGAGCTTCGGCTAAGCTTTTGTGACGAGAAGAAACACGCATCTCTTTTGCGTGATGACTCCAAGAACCGCCCCGTTCCACACGATAGCCTAAACGCTTTGTGTGAATCATGCAATCTTGTTCTTTGCCAGTATATCTTTCCTCATATTCTGAACAAGTCCACTCCCGAACATTGCCTACCATATCATGTAAACCAAAGGAATTGGCTGCGAAAGAGCCCACAGGCATTGTTTTTTGACCAGCCCATTGATTGCTACAATCATAACAATGAGCGAGTTTAAAATTGATCTCATCTCCCCACCAATATTGAGTCACCGTCCCAGCCCGGGCTGAATATTCCCATTCAGCCTCGGTTGGCAAACGATATTGAAGGCCCGTTTCTTGACTTAACCACAAAGCATAAGCCGTCGCATCGTACCACGACACATTAATGACAGGCCGCCTACCTCGCCCCCAACCGTTATCAGAAGGCTTTTTTCGAACTGTGGCATTCGCAAAACGATCATATTCAGCAAAAGTCACTTCATATCGTCCGATTGCAAAACCCTTGATAGTGATCCAATGCACAGGCCGCTCATTGCTCTCACCTTTACCCTGAATATCCCCCATACGAAATCGTCCGGTAGGTATCCACACCATATCAGGGCCATAATAGCCGTCTGCTATGCGATCTTGAATGATTTTACCCGCAGCTTTCCGTTTTTCTTTCAGGTGCCATGTCTTTTTAAGTTGCCATTGCGTTTTTTCAAAGCTTTGTTGCAGTATATTGTGTTGATTTTGTAATTGTGTTAAAGACTGCTGTTTAGTTTCTATCACTTGACGTGCTTTTTCAACTTGCCCCTGTGCGGTTTCAAGGGCTTTTTGTAAAGTGGCTTTCTCGGCTTCTGATTGCTGTTGCAATATTTGTAATCCTTGAGTTTGTTGCTGTAACTTAGCAATGCTTTGTTCCGTATAAAACACGTAGCCTACACTTAATCCAATGGTGAGGATCAGACTGCCTAAAAGCCACCTATTGAATTGTTTAATGCTTAGCATAATATATTGATATAATTGAGTTAAATTGAATTTATTCCCCTGTTTTTGAAGCCAAAGTGTGAGGCCCCATTGCTGAACGGTTTGGGGACGATCTTCTTCTGCAATTTGCAAGGCCCAATCAATACTTTTCAAAAAAGGCTTAGAATACCGTTTGTGACCGATTTCTATCGCAGGCACTAAAGGATCGGGTTGATAGCGTCGTTTGATGGTATCAATCCGCTCTAACACTTCTGGTGGGGAAGTGCCAGCAATCATACGGTACAATACTGCCCCTAAGGCATAAATATCTGTCCATGGGCCTTGGTGGCCTTTTTGATATTGCTCAAATGGAGCATAACCGGGAGTAGCAATCAAAGTGATGCTGCCAAGTAAAGAACCTAAAGCATAGCGTGCAGCCCCAAAATCAAGTAAAACGGGTCTGTTGTTTTTGTCACGCAAATAGAGGCTCTCAGGTTTAATATCTTGATGTAGAAAACCTGTCTCGTGTACTGCTTGTAGGCCTTCTAATAACGGTGGCAAAAATGTCATGATTTCCGCTTCCGTTAACATTTCCCGGCTCCTTTCTCGGCGTTTTAAAATACTCGACAGGCTTTGCCCAAGTTCATATTCCATGACAATATAGGCGGTATAATGCGCTTCAAAACAACGTAATACTCGTACAATGTTAGGATGCTGAAAGTTTTCAAGCTTTTGCCCTTCTTCAAGAAAACGCTCCAAACCCCAAGCGAAATTGTCTTCATATCGTTGAGATTTGGGTTGGACATTATAGCTATTTTCCCGAGTGGCTAACTTTTTAGGAAAATACTCTTTGAGTGCAACTTGAGAATTGAACGTGGTATCTTGAGCAAGATAAGTAATAGCATATTCACCCTGTCCAAGAATAGATTGGATAGCATATTCTTGTAATTGATAACCTATCGGCAGAGTGTTTTTAATATTTTCGGTAACAACAGTCATAGCTGAAGAATCGGGTATTTTTGATGATTGATTAGATGACAGGATTGATTTAAATATAACAAAATACAAACAAATATAATGTACAAAGTGCAAGGAAATGACTTATTCTCTGTGGCACTCTGTGGTACTCTGTGTCCTCTGTGTTGAAAAGGGGGGTAAGAAGTTAATATCAGTACCTTTTGACTTTCATTTTTAGAAAGAGTATCATTCACAACTCGTGTTCATTTTTCTTTAAACATTTTGAGACACTCGTTATTATTTGTACGCTTCAGTTAAAATAAACGAGCTTGTATGTGGTGATTTGAGTATTTTGAGACAATCGTAAACATAACCAATAATTTGTGCAAAGATAGTTACCTAATCTATGGTATTCCATAGTATGGAACTAACAGAGGGCTGAGAATAATCAGCAGCAGTTAGATAGGTGAATCACACCCTGGGATGTTTGATCCAGTCCCGCAGCGAAGTGGTT
>QNEL01000793.1 GCA_003645185.1 Candidatus Parabeggiatoa sp. nov. 3 | reverse complement strand
GCTAAAAAATTCGTCAATCTATTTTTTTATCGCTTTCAAAATAAAACAATGTTAGGGTTCAAGTGCAGATTGATAATCATCTCGTGTTTTTTGAGGACAGGATAGGGGATGAACTTGAATAAACCTTTTCCAATCATTAATATTTTGATCATCAATAATGATTTGTGGCTTAGGCAGAAATGCTCTAAAAATATCTTTGAGTCCAAATTCTTCAGCACTTTTTTTGGCATAATCAGCACCGCCGCTACTCCAACAATAAAGTTGGGCCCCTTGTTTTTCACGCTATCTGAAATAATCCAGAGTTGACTGGCTTTTTTCAATGTCTCCCCTAATGCTTTGGGCGTTGGGGGAGTATTTATGCGTTCCAACGCTGGAGCGTTGAAATGAGAAGCTGAGTAGTTACGAAAAACAATCACATAATGACGATGATTTAAAAATTTTGATTTAAAAATTTGAGATGACAGCTTTAGTGAGCTTTAGCTTATTTATAATTTCAGATGACTTTAGCGGTGCTTTAGCAGGTGGTTGTTCACTTTTCTAGGAACTTAGGGTGGATTCATCACCTTTTTTATAACATTCAAAGATGACAAATTCGTTATGATTTGTAAACAAATACCAATTACTGCTCCATACAGATGAGCATCAACAATTACAGTACCGCCGGTCAAATTCGCGGTAGCTGGTAATGCACCATACAATTGCTCCCATACCAACTTTACCATGAGTAATACCAGCAGAATTGGGTAACGTTGCCACGCAGTAGCCGCCAATAATCCATGCAATATTCCGGATAATCCTACATACCATATTACTTGGGGAGAAAATAACCACAATCCTAAACTCATTCCAAATCCACAAATTATAATCCACCCAAAACGGTATGATTTTGCTGCTAATTCCCATATTATTAGTAATGACAGTGCATTTAACCACATATGGTTCCAACTCAGATGAACAAAATGAGCAGTGACTAAACGCCAATATTCACCATTTTCTATTCCTGCACGACTATAACGTATATCAATATCCATCCATTGCACAAATATAGCTATTGCAATAATGCCACAAGGTAATAGAAAATAACGCAAATTATGCTTAAACAACATACTGGAATCCAACCCCTCAGATTGGGTAACTTAACGAATGTCCAAATCCAATTGTGGACGACTATTTTCATCATGGAAATACTTATATTTCAATCTAGCTTCAAAACCATGACAATCAACACAAAATGTGCCTTTAACACCTTTATGGCGTAAAAAACTGTTCAGTACGTTACCTTCTTTTTTTGTTTTATTTTGTCGCTGGCCTGGCTGCCATTTATGAGGATTATGACAAGTTATACACGCAATTCTACCAAATTCATTCATTTTTTCGTGCTGATCTAAAAGGGGTAAAACTTCACTGTTAGAACGTAGGATTAAATCTTGATAAGGATGACTAAAATTATCAATTGCTTTATCTTTGGCTATACCTTCGTCACTGTGGCAAGCCAAACAAAGTTTATCCCGTTCAAGTAGGTTACCACCTAGCTGAAGGTGAGCTGCGTTATAAAGAAAGGGATTTTTAGCAGAATGTAAACTATGGCAACTACCACAAAGGCCAGCAGTTTTTGGGCCTTCTTTCTGCAAATTATGGCTGTCTAAGGCCGAACGACGTAAATCATGATCCGTATCAATTATTTGAGTTGCCTCTTTATGACAAGAATCGCAAAGCTGGCCATCACGATGTTGCACAATTAAAGCTGGCGTATTTGATTGACCTTGATGCATACTATGGCAAGTTTTACAACTCATTTTGTTAGTTCGTCGCTTTCCAATGGTAACGATTTTATCCAAAGTCGTATTTACCGGATGAATACCTTTTGCTTTGGCATGTTTTAAATTATCAGCATGTTGACGAGCATGACAAGTTTTGCAAAGTTCAGCTTCATTTTTAACCCGCAAAGAAGCAGTATTAACTTGACCATCATGAACCGCATGGCAACTAGCACAAGTTAATCGATGAACTTTCTTATCCCCGATCTTTACCGCTTTTTTCAGTTTAATATCAACCGGATGAATACCTTTCTTGTGAGCATCCTTTTTACCCTTGCTATGATAATCGGCATGACAAGTTTTACACAGTTCCGCTTTATTCTTGACTTGCTTGGTTAAGGAAGCAGTATTAATTTGACCATCATGAACCGCATGACAAGTAGCACAAGTTAATCGCTTAATACTCTTATTCCCAATCTTGACTGCTTTTTTCAGTCTAATATCAACCGGATGAATACCTTTCTTGTGAGCATCCTTTTTACCTTTACTATGATAATCGGCATGACAAGTTTTACACAGATCCGCTTGATTCTTGACTTGCTTGGTTAAGGAAGCACTATTAACTTGACCATCATGAACCGCATGGCAAGTAGCACAACTTAATCGCTGAATTTCCTTATCCCCAATCTTGACTGCTTGTTTCAATCTAATATTAACCGGATGGATACCTTTTTTATGAGCATCCTTTTTACCCTTGCTATGATAATTGGCATGACAAGTTTTACACAGTTCCGCTTGATTCTTGACTTGCTTGGTTAAAGAAGCAGTATTAATTTGACCATCATGAACCGCATGACAAGTATCACAACTTAATCGCTGAACTTTCTTATCCCCGATCTTGACTGCTTTTTTCAGCTTAATATTAACCGGATGAATACCTTTTTTATGAGCGTCTTTTTTACCCTTGCTATGATAATTGGCATGACAAGTTTTACACAGTTCTGCTTGATTCTTGACTTGCTTGGTTAAAGAAGCAGTATCAATTTGACCATCATGAACCGCATGACAAGTAGCACAAGTTAATCGCTGAATTTCCTTATCCCCAATCTTTACCGCTTGTTTCAGT
>QNEL01000792.1 GCA_003645185.1 Candidatus Parabeggiatoa sp. nov. 3 | reverse complement strand
TTAAACGGTTTGCTACCTCGGTTGCTGCCCGGGGTAAGTTATCGTTGTATCGTATTTGAGGGTAAACAGGATTTAGAAAAAAACTTGATTAAGAAAATACGTGCTTATCGTGTCCCTAATAGTAGGGGCAAACCTGCGTGTTTGCCCTTGTTTTTCACTGAGTCTATCATTCTCGCCCATAAACATCTTCATAACGGACGATATCATCTTCGCCTAAATAACTACCCGATTGCACTTCAATAATTTCTAAAGGCAACCTACCCGGATTTTCTAAACGATGCTTGACACCAATAGAAATATAGGTGGATTGATTTTCCGTTAAAACAAACGTTTCATCATCCCGCGTTATCCGCGCTGTGCCTTTTACAATTACCCAATGTTCAGAACGATGGTAGTGTAGTTGTAAAGACAGACTGGCCCCTGGATTCACGGTGATATGTTTAACCTGATAACGGGTTTCAATATCAAGACTTTCGTAATAACCCCAGGGCCTGTAAACTTTGCGATGTAAATCGGCTTCATTGCGTTTCATGGCTTTCAGGCGAGAAACGATTTCTTTGACATCTTGAACCTGATCTTTATGCGCGACTAATACGGCATCTGCCGTTTCTACAATCGCCAACTCTTCGACACCGATTGCCGTTAATAAACGATGTTCGGCCCGTAAATAACTCTTGTGTACATTGTGCGTCAGTACATCTCCGATAACGACATTACCTTCATCATCCTGATCGCTGACGGCCCATAATGACGACCAGGAACCGATATCATTCCAACCGGCATCTAATGGAATGACAACAGCCGCGTTTGTTTTTTCCATCACCGCGTAGTCGATAGAATCGCTGGGACAGGCTTTAAATGAGGCAGGATCTAAACGCAGAAAATCCTTATCTTCCAAAGCATTCTCCATCGCGATGCGACAAGTGCCCACAATATCTGGATTAAACGTCTCTAATTCTTTTAAGTATTGAGACGCTTTAAATAAAAACATGCCGCTATTCCAATAATAGTTGCCGGAATCAATATACTGTTGCGCCGTTTCCAAATCCGGTTTTTCGACAAAACGTTCGACAGATAAAGCCACCGTATCTTCAATCGCATCTGTGGCATTGATATAACCATAACCGGTTTCTGGACGATTCGGCACTATGCCAAAAGTGACTAAATAATTCGCCTGTGCCAAGGGTATGCCGGCCGTCACCGCTTCACGGAATGCCGCCGTATCGGCGATCATATGATCGGCCGGTAAGACTAACAATAGGGCATCTGGATTAACGGCCGCTAAAGCGGCCACAGCAGCAGCGGGCGCGGTATTACGTCCAACCGGTTCAAGAATAATATTAGCGGGTGAGACTTCAATACGGCGTAATTGTTCAGCCACTAAAAAACGATGTGCTTCATTACACACCATCAGTGGTGCTGATTGTTCCGGTAATCCACTTAACCGCAAAACGGTGTCTTGTAATAAGGTGTTATTACCCACTAACGCTAATAATTGTTTAGGATAATACTCGCGGGATAGGGGCCATAAACGGCTGCCTACACCACCTGATAAAATAACGGGGGTTAACATAACAATTTCTCCTGCCCTTTTTGATTAAGGGGGTAAGTGAGGGAATGGTGGGCAACAAAAACCCGTTACCCACCCTACATTGATTTACAATGGGGCCGGCAATAAAAACCCGTTACCCATTCTACAAGATGGTGGGCAACAAAAACCCGTTACCCACCCTACATTGATTTACAATGGGGCCGGCAATAAAAACCCGTTACCCATCCTACATTTTAATGGTGGGCAACAAAAACCCGTTACCCACCCTACATTTGTACACAAACCAAAGGATAAAAAAACGTGAAATCCACAGCTCATGCTTTTAAATCACAGGCCTCGGTGGCCTTAAAAAATACCACTTTGCAGAGTGCTTTGGCTAGAACTAAAAGCCATTTTATTGATAAACGTCGGGCTGCTGTTGAGGCTTTGCCGATATTTGATAGCTTGCGACAACGCGCTGTTGAGATTAAAGAACATACTCTAGCGCATTTGGATTTTTATTTAGAACACTTTGAGAAACAAGTTCAGGCTAATGGGGGAGAGGTTCATTGGGCCGATACAAAACAAGCGGCTTGTGAACAGATTGTCTCAATTTGTCAAGCAGCCAAAGCGCAGCGTGTGACAAAAGGCAAGTCCATGATCAGTGAGGAAATTGAACTCAATAAAGCCTTAGAACAGGCAGGGTTTAAGGTGACCGAAACGGATTTAGGAGAGTATATTATTCAATTGGCAAAGGAGCCTCCGAGTCATATCATTGCACCAGCGGTGCATAAAACCCGTCAACAAGTGGCTGATTTATTTGAAAAACATCATAAAAATCAGACGGCCCATTCTACTGAGATTCCTGAGTTAGTCAATGAAGCGCGTCGCGTGTTGCGCGAGCAATTTTTAAATGCGGATGTCGGTATCACAGGCGCTAATTTTTTGATAGCGGAAACCGGTTCAACGGTTCTCGTCACCAATGAAGGTAATGGCGATTTAACCAACACCTTACCACCAGTGCATATCGTAGTAGCGAGTATAGAGAAAGTCGTACCGACTTTAGAAGATGCCAGCACCTTTTTGCGCTTATTGGCCCGCAGTGCGACAGGGCAAGAAATCACCTCTTATACCACCTTTTCCACCGGCCCCCGCCGTACTGAAGATTTAGACGGCCCAACAGCGTTTCACGTCGTCTTAGTCGATAATGGGCGATCAGAAATGCTAGGCAATGAATTTCACGACATGTTACGCTGCATACGTTGCGGCGCGTGTTTAAATCATTGTCCCGTCTATGGCGCAATCGGCGGACATGCTTATGGCTGGGTTTATCCCGGGCCAATGGGTTCCGT
>QNEL01000791.1 GCA_003645185.1 Candidatus Parabeggiatoa sp. nov. 3 | reverse complement strand
TTTGAAAGGTTTAGAAATGGCACCGTCTCAAGTTTGGGGTAGTGTACGATTGGTGCCCTTATTACGTCATACTATACTTGGTGATCTCCGCTTGTCGCGCCGTAGTTATGATGAAGACGCGACTTGGGTTGATTTAGATGATAAAACGGTTTATTGTTCTTATATACCTCACGCTTTGATTGCGTCTTGGACTCCTGATAGTTTACCGATTGCCGCTTTTGCGCGCAAAAACTTCTTAAGTGAATTACTTATTCTCTGTGGCACTCTGTGGTACTCTGTGTTCGCCGTAAAGAAAAAAAAGCGTCTGTATCAAACTGATAGGTGGTAAGGCACAAATCAACTCAACAATACTTAAAAGAAGAAGTCATCGTTTTGCGTTGGAAAGGAAAATAAAATGGGCACTAACCGCTATTCTCTACTGATCGAAGCCATTTTTAGTACATATTTGTTTTGAAAAATACAGAGTTGAAGCACAAACAGATATAACAAAATCAGATTTCAATCTTTATCCTTCTGATTTATCAGTCTTCTTCAATCCCTATTTACCCTACTCTAAATAAATCATGATAGGATATTGAATATGAAAATACACTCCCTCAAAATTCAGAATTTTCGTGCTATTGAAAATAGCGCGTTTGATTTTACCGATAGTCTATCTCAACCTAAAAAAATCAACTTGATTGTGGGCCCTAATGGCAGTGGCAAAACCTCTATTTTGGATGCGATTTTGATGGTTGTTCGTCTGCTGGAGAATCCCTCTCATCCACGTTTAAGAGAAGCTTTAGAATTTTCGGTGGGCCAAATTGTTCGCTGTAGCGGAGCGCCCGCCATTTGTGAGCTTGCATATTCCAGAGAAGAAGATGAAGCGCGTGCGATTAATGACGTTTTTTCGGCTTTAGAAAAGGAACTGCCTTTCCAATTTAAGCGCGATGAGCCCCCAATCTCTGAGCCAGCCCTCGTCGTTTGGAAATTTCCACACGATTTTTACGGATCCAGAAAATTTTTGGTTGAGTCGGCGAATAGTTTAACCGAAGTGCTTGGTGCGAGAGGACAACTAGCTCAAGCCGTCAGCATGAAATTGATACCACCCAGTTTATTTCAACGTGTCGGTGGCGTGTGTTACCTCGATCAACGACGCTCACTTCGGGCCGTTCAAAATCTTTCCCTAGAACCCTTAGAGAATTTACCTTTTGATGATGTATTATCTTGGTTAAGTGTTTATTATAGAAAAAATTTTCATTGGAATCCCGAAAAATATGGTGAATCTTACTGGCATCAAATCCAAAGATTATTTAATCAAGTTTGTGCTCCGGTTAAATTAATCAGACTGGAATCGGGCCCAGACTTTGATACTTTAATTGTTGAAAAGAACAATATCGAATATGATCTACTACAAATGAGTTCTGGTGAACACCAAGTTTTAAGAATATTAGTCGGTATGGTAGCCGAAATGGCCATAAACTCTATCGTACTCATTGACGAAGTTGAATTGCATTTACATCCCGTTTGGCAAGAGAGATTAATTGAAGCGTTGAGGGAGGAACCCTCGAATAATCAATATATTTTCACGACGCACTCCCCGGTTGTCAAACAGTTGTTTTTTGAAAACGAAATGATAGAGTTAGGGGAATTAGGAGAGCCGATATAAATGCAAGTCTCAAAACAAGCACTTTACATTTAACTTTTTTTAAATGAATGCACGAGAATTGTAGGGTGGGTAACGTGTTTTTGTTGCCCACCAAATCTATATCAAAAAGTTTTTCACGCAAAAGTTGCAGGCAACTTTTGCGTGAATCGAAGATCAGCGAAGCTAAATACAGTTTTGCGCGCAAAACTTCTTAAGTGAAAAGCTATGCCCATTTGCAGTATAGCAAACGTAGGATAGGGAGAAGTCAGTGAGCGTAGCCATGAATGACGTGTCAGGTGGCTAGGCGCTTTTTTCACTTTTCATTTCTACCAAGACAAACTCAAATTTGTACGAAAACCTAGACAAACTCAAGTTTGTACTCTTAACTTTTTTGGCGTTGTCAAGTTATAATCAGATTTTTTTAAAAAGCGCATTCCAATCAGAAAAACGATGAGTCGCAAAATACCACCACTTGAACGTCTTGTTTAAATTGTTTTTTTAATTAAGAGTTTATAAAACAACCATGGTTTCTGATAATAATCAAGAATGGACACAAGATGATTGTGTTAATTTTGAATCCGCCCGTGAGATACTGAGCGGATTAATAGGTTTTCGGGTGAAATGGATCAGATCAGAACGAGACAAAATTCAACCGAAAACAACCGACATTACTAAATGGGAAACCGAAAAAACCACTTTTATTGAAGAAAGAAGACGTTTAAACGTTTTAGAGCAAGATAACGTCTCCAAGATTCAGCGTCTGTATGGCAAAGAATTTAAACGGTTAATGGAGTATAACGATTGAATATGGCTAATAATCCGGATAAATATCGCTTAACACCAGAACAACACGAACAAATCTTTCAAACTGAAATTATTCCGGATTTAACTTGCAGTTTGGGAGGTTGATGAGCGAGTGTCGCATGGATTACGTGTTTGGTGAGTAGGCGCTTTTTTCACTTTTCCACCCCGTGGTTTCATTTCGACCAAGACAAACTCAAGTTTGTACGGAAACCCAGACAAACTCAAGTTTGTACTCTTAACTTTTTTGGCGTTGTCAAGTTATAATCAAAAAAAAAATTTTAGAAAACGCATTCCAATCAGAAAAACGATGAGTCGCAAAATACCACCACTTGAACGTCTTGTTTTGAAAGGTTTAGAAATGGCACCGTCTCAAGTTTGGGGTAGTGTACGATTGGTGCCCTTATTACGTCATACTATACTTGGTGATCTCCGCTTGTCGCGCCGTAGTTATGATG
>QNEL01000790.1 GCA_003645185.1 Candidatus Parabeggiatoa sp. nov. 3 | reverse complement strand
TTTCGTGTATTTTGAAATGGGGCAACCACAAGGGATTGCCCCTACGCAATGCCATGTAGGGGCAATCCCACTTGATGAGCCCTTTGCGCTAAAATATCTGTTTATTTGTGCTTCAGTACTTATTAATTGATGCCTATAAACGTTGAATAGTGCAAATAATTTTTATTCATTTATTATTCCGTCAATTCTAAAATTCTGATAATTCTGATTCAGACATTATATGAAGATATTAAGTTTATTATTAGGTTTGACTTTTCTGTACCCGGTTCAAGCTGTCCCGGTGCATAATACGCCGCCACCTGTCACAGCACCTGCTTATATTTTGCAAGACTTTCACAGTAACCAGATCATCATGGAAAAAAATGTTGATGAACGTCTTGAACCGGCCAGTTTGACCAAATTAATGACCGCTTACATCGTCTTTCGGGAACTGCATACCGGCCGCTTCAAACTCACAGATAAAGCGATAATCAGTGAAAAAGCTTGGCGTATGCTCGGTTCACGTATGTATCTTGAAGTGGATAGTCAGGTTGCCATTGAACTGTTACTCAAAGGCATGATTATCCAATCGGGTAACGATGCCAGTGTCGCACTGGCAGAATTTATCGCCGGTAGTGAGGAAACCTTTGTCGCGTTGATGAATGAGCAAGCACAACGTTTGGGTTTAACCAATACCCATTACACCAACAGCACCGGCCTCCCTAATGAACGACACTACAGTTCAGTCCGCGACATTGTGAATTTGACACAAGCCTTGATTCGCGAGTTTCCTGAATATTATCGCTGGTATTCTATGCGTCAATTCACCTATAACGGGATTACCCAAAAAAACCGTAATAAGTTATTACGGCGTGATCCCACGGTAGATGGTGTCAAAACAGGTCACACAGACGCAGCGGGTTATTGTTTAGTTACATCTGCAAAACGTGGCGAAATGCGCTTGATTTCAATCATTATGGGTGCAACAAGCGAAAAAAAGAGGATACAAGAAAGTCAACAACTGCTTGATTATGGCTTTCGCTTTTTTGAAACCTACCGCCCTTATCAAGCTCATCAACCGCTTGAGATTCAACCTCTATGGCATGGAACAACCAATCAATTACCACTCGGCTTGGAACAGCCTTTATATGTCACAGTGCCTACCGGCAAATATAAGCAATTGACAGCCACTTTGTCTCTTGACAAATACATTACCGCACCTGTCAAGGTAGGCGAAACGTATGGCACCCTGAAAATTAGCTTAGATCAAGAAGTGATTTCAGAACGTCCCATCATTGCGCTTTCATCCATTGACAAAGGTTCTTTTTGGAAAAGATTGATAGATTCTTTTTTACTTCTTTTTTATTAATTAAAGCTAATTAAACCTGACAGGTTTTAAAAACCTGTCAGGTTTGGTATTTACAAGATGATCGTTTATCTTCTTTTTTATTAATTAAACCTAATTAAACCTGACAGGTTTTTAAAACCTGTCAGGTTTGGTATTTACAATATGATCGTTTATCTCAATGGTAAATTCTTACCGCTTTCCGAAGCACGAGTATCAGTACTTGATCGAGGCTTTATATTTGCCGATGGCGTGTATGAAGTCATCCCAGTGTACGGCGGCCGCCTTTTTAGGCTGCAAGAACACTTACAACGTTTAGAAAATAGCTTAGCAGCCATCAAATTACACAATCCATTGACTCAACAACAGTGGATTGAAACCTTAGAAAGCCTTGTCGCCCAACGTGATGATCAATCAGATCAATCTGTTTATCTGCAAATCACACGCGGCCCTGCAAAACGGGATCACAACTTTCCAGAACAAGTGAAGCCAACCGTGTTTATCATGAGTGAACCGCTTCAACCAAAACCCCCCTCTTCGGGGGTGAAAGCGATTACCCGGCCGGATATGCGTTGGCAACGCTGCGATATCAAATCAATTGCTTTATTAGCCAACGTCTTACAGCGTCGAGAAGCGATTGAAATGGGGGCAGCCGAAGCGATTTTAATCCGTGATGGTTATATCATGGAAGGGGCCGCCAGCAATGTCTTTATTGTCGTTGACGGAGTCGCTATCACGCCACCTAAAAGCCAATTGATTTTACCCGGCATTACCCGCGATCTCATTTTGGAAGCCATGCAAGCCGCCCAACTCCCTTGTCGTGAAGCCGATATTCCAGAATCCCAATTACGCTCAGCTTCTGAAATATGGATCACTAGTTCTACTCGTGAAATTCTCCCCGTGATTATGCTTGATGACAAACAGGTTGGTAGCGGAAAACCTGGCACAGTTTGGTCGCAAGTATTCCAAATTTATCAAGACTATAAACTGAAATTACGTACTCATGACTAAAATCTCCCTAACGCCTTTAGAAAAAGGGAAAAATGAAGAACTTTTTGAATTTCCATGCGAATTGCCCATCAAAGTCATGGGAAAAACAGGAGAAGATTTTGAGCGATTAGTTGTAGACATCATACGTCGCCATAGCCCTGACTTAAAAGAAGAGAGTCTCACACAACGTACTAGCAGCGGCGGCAAATACACCTCAATCACAATCACCTTCACAGCCCAAAGCCGCACACAACTTGATGCCGTATATCAAGCACTCAGTCAGCATGAAAGGGTAAAAATGGTGTTATAACTACAAGGATTGGCTATTCGATGCGGATAAACCCTAATTCGACTTTGTCATATCTATTTGAATACTCACGCAAAGACGCTAAGAACGCGTGCGTCAGTGACTCTTGAAACTTAGCGACTTTGCGGCTTTGCGTGAGGCAAACCAAACATAAGTACTGAAGCATAAATTTTCGTGTATTTTGAAATGGGGCAACCACAAGGGATTGCCCCTACGCAATGCCATGTAGGGGCAATCCCTTGTGGTTGCCCTTTGCGCTAAAATATCTGTTTA
>QNEL01000789.1 GCA_003645185.1 Candidatus Parabeggiatoa sp. nov. 3 | reverse complement strand
TCCCAAGTATAATAACATACTCCGAACCTTGAGTGAGTGGTTCTTGCGATTAGCCCGTCGCACACACTCTTATTCACAAGTCTTGTCTGATAAGTCATTAATATCATCGCGGATGACCAAAACGCATGTAGTATTTGGGCCACCAGACCAATTGACCAATCCGATTTGCGCTTTATCATCGGTCTTAATTACACTGCCTGCATTACACGCCTCATCACCGCAGGTGTATTCCCCATCGATGAAATAACAAGGATATGACCCCATGATATGTTGAGCTACACCATCAGCATCAGTACCATTTCCGTTGATCGGTGAGCCCACATTCCAACGTTTAGTCGCCTTATTATAGACTAAGGTGGCAGGATCAAGTAAATTCACCCAATCGTTAGAAACGGCGTTAACATCTTTTTTACCAAGGGTAACACGACAACCAGATTCGTCGGCGCAATAGTCAAGAAATCTTTCCATGTTTACGGGAACTGTACGGTTAAGCACATCAGGCCCAGCTTCAAGTTCTGCGCACTGATCTTCACGGTGGAAAAGCACACTTTCCCAATTACTTTTACCATTCAGAGATGCAGTGACACCACAACGCCATCCGCTGTGAATATTATTAGTTCTTGTGTGTATGCACATACGTTTGTCAACAGCTGCCGCCGCCGTGTCACAGGTATTTTTATTAACAGAATCTCCTCCATTAGCAAATCCCCATGACCTGTTCTTGTTAAAATACCACTCCGTACCGTTGGCAGAATGAGTTGTGGACAAATCATCCCCCGTGTCATAAATCACATCTGCACGCGGTGCATCAGCAACGACAGTAAAAGTCGATTCACCTATTGGACGACACCCCATGAGTAATTCACTTCCACGACAATTTGAAAGGACTGTGGATATTGGGGTACCCTTTTGATTAAAGGGCTGACTCCAACATTGTGTCCAGCCTTCCGAAGTTAGGGTGCTTTCAGCAATGTTAGTTCGAGGAGCAGCATAGACTGCCGAAACACACAACCCCAGCCCCAGCGACAAAAACCATCGCCACCCAAGCGGTATTTGAAAAGTTAGGGAAGATTCCCATTTGATGTATTTCATAATTGACCTAATGATTAAAGTATTGAAAATAAATATGGCTGCATTCACCGGTGAGGTTAAAAACAACCAGCCTGTCAATAACAATTATAACTTAATAAGTTATGTCGCATTACCCAACCTAAGTCAAGCTACTTGGTGGATTTCTGCTATGCTCCTAAATGATTAGCTCGTAGCTCGTAGGGTGTATAAGCGAAGCGTCATACACCGAACCCGCTAGCGATGAGCCAGTAGTCGCACACACTCTTATTTCTGTGGCGCCATCTCACAAGTCTTGTCTGATAAGTACGAGTAGGGTGGATAAGGCACCGCCGCCATCCACCTTTAACCAAAAAATGGTGTATGACGCTTCGCTTATACACCCTACGCGAGCTTTAACGCTTGCTAATCGCTAATCGTCAATCGTCAAAACACATGTCTGCGTCGGCCCGGCCCCTGACCATTTGAGCAATCCTAGTTGTGCTTGATCATCGGTAGGGTTTTGGTTAATAACATATTCCCCATCGGTGAAATAACAAGCATAATTACCTGCCTGCAAGATATGTTCGGTGACACTATTCTTATCTTGACCAGTAGCGGGATTTGGCAATGATGACACATTCCACTGCTTCGTCGTGTCCGAATAGAAGAAACGGTGTGGACCATTTACGCTACCAGGATCATCCTTTATACTAAGGGTAATTTGACACCCTGATTCGTCCGCGCAATAGGCAATTAATTTTTCCATGTTTACAGGGACAGTAGTGAATTGGCTATTTGGCGGCGTCTCTAACACGTACTCCCCATCATTGTCGCTATCAACACGACCTACTAGATAATAATTAAAGCTGTTTTTGCCATCACTAGTAGGGCCGAACGGACTTGGTAGGGGCATACCGAAAGAATGGGCAGTATATTTATAGCTGTCACCTAAATCGCTCTTGCCTGTGCTTGCGGTGCTGCTATAAACTGCCATGAACCAGTAGTTCCCGGCTGGTAACGAGACCTGAGACTGTACCGGCGTTTCCACGGGACCGATAGCCGTGACTGCAAACGTGCCTGTATCGGCCAATAATGTATCTGGATTACCTGCAACATCGGAATAAACCCCTACTTGGGCGTTATAGTTGGTCGTGCGAAAAATAATGCCGACGTGGGTAAGAACTATATCTTGGGTGACGGTAATTTTTGAACCCAGCAAGTAATTCGCACCATGACTAGAGTTTTCGCCCAGGTCTGCAACATGACCATACTTTTTCACCTCATCCCCGGCCAAAGCGACAGGAGTGGTGAGGAGATTACCCAGTCCAACCAACCCAAGCCACAGAACCAAAGGCTTCCCAATGCGTCGCAGAAACGCACTTTGCTCATAAAGCCTTTTTTTATCTGGTAGTGACTGTAAAGTGATCCCTACGTGCGTGTTGGGGCATCGATGAAAACCCAGAACGTTAAGGCCGTTTTTCAAGACACCAAGCCACGTTTGATCTGAGTGTGTTGGTACGCACAACGCACGTAATAAATTAGTGTATACCGGTTTGACGGTTTGACGCGAGTAAGATGTGCGGTTTTGCCATGTATTTACCCGTCGTGGGTTTCGCTTTGAAAATATCAACATAGGTAGTCTATTCTTCCTTTTCATTATTAAGTGTATTTTAATAACTGATGTTACGCACCCTGATTCTTATCAAGGTTATACAAGCGCACGAAACCTTTTGTCTTGATGCCTATACTCTTACAAAATGAGTGGGATATCGAATGATTGAAGTGAGCCGCCCGAATCCAACACCAATTGTCGTTTGTCTTCTTTCGGGAACAGAAGTTGAGTGCGTAACATCAGTTAATAATAAAT
>QNEL01000788.1 GCA_003645185.1 Candidatus Parabeggiatoa sp. nov. 3 | reverse complement strand
TACTCGGCGCGGGAATAAACTTAACTTTTATTTTTTGGCAACCCCAGGTTGCCACCTGGGGCTATTCATATTCAACCCCTTCGGGGTTGTGCGTTTTAATATTTTTCTGATCTGATTTATGTATGTTATGCAATCGGGATTTAGCTTTAAGTTTCCCACAAGCATAACGATTAAAAAACACAACCCCGAAGGGGTTGAATGTGAATAGCCCCAGGTGGCAACCTGGGGTTGCCAAAAGTTTTTCAGGCCAATGTTCGCTCCGCGAACATTGGCCTGAAAGTTTATTCCCGCGCCGAGTATAGTAACAACATAAATGTGTGTATGGCTTGTCTGATAAATATCTTGGCTTTTCCAATAGGGGATATCAAGGCATTGATAACTGATAACTGATCACTTATAACTGATAACTGAAAAATGACAACTCAATCTATTGACAATGAGACACTGCCTCCTATTATCGGATTGGAGGTGGTTGGCCGTGGCATCCGTTTGCGGCCTCATCAGGCTTATGAATTAAAAAAAGTGCTTTTCAAAAGGGCATTATCGGGGCGCACTTTTCACGCCATTGAAACGGGGCGCACTTATTCAGTGCCAGACGGTTATGAAGTCAATGAAAGTCCGCCTATGCCGGCTAATCAGGCGATAGGGCAGATTATTATTGAGGAATCATGGGAACATTTTGATAAACGTTTAAGCATTGATGCGAATGTGGCGGCCAGTCATAACGTTTTCAGTATTGATATTAACGCAGGGCAAGCTGAACAATTGCGTTCTGAAGAAGAGTCTTTTTATGCTATGCGGACTTCTTTTATTCCTTTTTGGACGCTTTATCTGCCTGATGTGATGGCCTTTTTTGAGCAAACCGTATTCAATATCAATATTCCAACGCCATTTGATCATCAAAATAGAAGGGAATACGAGCATTTTTTTGAACGTTATGGTACCCATTACATTAAACGCGCTTGGATTGGTGGCAAGGCGATGTTGACTTTTACCATTGCAAAGGAAACGAGGATGAGTAAACAAGATATCCGACAAAGCATTAATGCCAGTTACGCGGGGCTGGTGAGCGGAAGTGCGGCAAACACGCAAGAAAGTCAAGAGAAATTACACTATAATTCTGAGTGTACGGTGTTGGGGCAAGGGGGCGATCAATTAAAACTGGGCGCTTTGAGTTCCTTTGATAAAGCGTATTACGATGACTGGTTGAACACGGTAAAAGAAAATCCGCAAGTGATCGCGCTTGAGGCGGTTGGGATTTGGACGCTGATCAATGATCAAGCAAAAGCGGATGCCCTGTTAGAGGCCTATAAAACGGCCACAACTTTTATGCCCATCTCAACAGTTGTCAATGTTGATCAAAATGTTTATTTTCTGAGAGGACTCAAATATACTTGTTATGAGATAGAAAACGCTAAAACCTATAAACCCAATCAAATCAGTACATTATGGCCTGCTTTATCTCAAACTCAGGGATTTGAACGAATTGATGCGGCATTAGAGGGGGCATACACTCAATCATTTACGGGAAATGATCTGAGTCGAAAACTGTATTTTTTCAAAGGCAATTTGTATATTCGTTTTGATATCGATACCAAGACAGTGGATAAGGATTATCCAAAGCCTATTGCTTCAGGTTGGCCGGGGGTGAGTTTTGAGCGCATTGATGCTGCCTTAAATGCGGGGCCAGAGTCGATTTATTTTTTTATGGGAAAACAGTATATTCGATATAATATTAACGACAATCAGGCCGATTCTGGTTATCCGCAACCGATTAAAGCCCATTGGGCTGGTGTGACTTTTGATAGGATTGATGCTGCCATTGCTTGGGGAAATGGAAAAGTTTATTTTTTTAGAGGAGATGAGCATATTCGTTATGATATGGTAGACTACCGTGCTGATCCGGGATATCCTAAATCAATTGTGGGCAGCTATGTCGAAGATTGGAAGTTTTTTGATTAATTAACCATTAAATGGAATGCTTTAGACGGCAGATTTATGGCCTGATTGAAGCTGATTATTCAGCATAAACAATCCGTTGATTCCCCAAATCGGTACTGTCAATATATTAATTGTTGAACCACCACACGGAAAATTGTTAAAATGACACTAATAGAAACGAAAGCAAATGACGCGAATAATATTGTTAATAGATATATGCTAGGTTCAGTTGCCGTGGGCATCGTGCCGATTCCAATAGTGGATGTAGTCGCTTTATCAAGTCTTCAAGTCAAAATGTTGCACCGTCTTGCTAAATTGTATGGTGTTGAGTTTTCTAAAAATCTAGGCAAATCATTAATCGCATCGTTACTGGGTTCCGGCATTCCTTTCGCATTGGCTCGCACTGCGGCAAAAAGCATACCCATCTATGGACAAATGACGGGTATGATAAGCATGTCTCTATTGGGTGGGGCTTCAACTTATGCTTTAGGCAAAGTATTTATCCAACACTTTGAATCGGGTGGCACCTTTTTGACTTTTGACCCGCAAAAAGTGAAGGCGTATTATGCTGAACAATTGGAAAAAGGCAAAGAAAAACTCAAAGGCGGCGCGGGGATAAAACCCTAGTGCAAGAGAGTGTCAATTCCACATAATGTGATTTATTGTTACAAATTTATTGCGAAGGCCCGATTGAGATTGATAATGTTTTACGCAAAAGTTTTTTTAGCATAAACTTTTGCGTAAAACCCTTTTTTTTGGGAATGCGCCCTTTGAAAAGTGAAAAGCATTGCAACGATCAACGATCACTTTTCACCATGGTATTGGAGCGATCCTGCACTAGGCACTCTCCCAAATAAGTACTGAAGCACAAATAAACAGGTATTTTATCGCAAAGGGCAACCACAAGGGATTGCCCCTACAACCGCGCCCGTAGGGGCAATCCCTTGTGGTTGCCCCTCTTATGGTTGCTTCTATTA
>QNEL01000787.1 GCA_003645185.1 Candidatus Parabeggiatoa sp. nov. 3 | reverse complement strand
TCCATGTAGGGTGGGTAACGTGTTTTTGTTGCCCACCATCAGATTATGTAGGGCTCCCTACGGGTTTTTGTTGCCCACCAATCAATCCATGTAGGGTGGGTAACGTGTTTTTGTTGCCCACCAAATCGATATCAAAAAGTTTAAGCTATGCCCATGTGCGGTATAAATATATTCATCTATTCACCTTTTCACGGTTTATCATTTCTTATGTTATTAATGAACATTGAACATTTTCATTGAAAACGGAAAACAGAAAACGGATAATTAAAAGAGTAGTGGGAAGATCGATGTTGAACATGTCATTTAATGAATCAGCGTTTAGCTTCGCAGATCGAAGGTTCACTTAACAAGTTTTTGCGCGCAAAAACTTGTTAAGTGGCATCATGACAATCATGACATGAGGCGTTCTATCATCTGTTTTTAGATTTTGCGCTCCTTTCCGTTTAACCTGTTGATCACTACACTCATTATCAAAAAAATTAAAAACTTAAACGGCCTACCGAAAAATGACCCCACAATATATACTAGAAAAAATTTTTGGCTATCAAGATTTTCGTGGTGAACAAAAAAATATCATTGAACACATATTAGCGGATGGCAATGCCTTAGTGTTAATGTCAACAGGTGGTGGCAAATCGCTGTGCTATCAAATTCCCGCTCTCATTCGTCCAGGTATTGCGATAGTCATTTCGCCTTTAATTGCTTTAATGCAAGCTCAAGTGAGCGCATTGCAACAATTTGGCATTCGCGCCGCTTGTCTCAATTCGAGTTTAAGTTATGATAAGGCCCGTGCGGTATCCCAGCAATTACGTCAAGGAGAATTAGACTTGCTCTATGTCGCGCCCGAAAGATTGATGACACCCCGTTTTTTAGAATTTCTGAATACGGCACAAATCGCGCTTTTTGCCATAGACGAGGCGCATTGTGTATCGCAATGGGGGCATGATTTTCGACCAGAGTATGTACAACTCTCTATTTTACATCAACATTTTTCGACTATTCCACGTATTGCACTCACGGCCACGGCCGATGGCCCAACACAACGCGATATCATAACCCATTTAGGTTTGGAAAATGGAAAAGTGTTTATCGCCGGCTTTGATCGCCCCAATATTCGTTATCGCGTCGTGCAAAAAGACAAAGGGCGTGATCAACTCTTGACCTTTCTTAATGCAGAGCATCGTGGCGATACGGGTATCGTTTACTGTTTATCACGGAAAAAAGTGGAAGAAATTGCCGCGTGGTTAACTCGGCAAGGTTGGTCAGCCTTACCGTATCATGCGGGATTAGATAAAAACACACGACAACACCATCAAATGCGATTTTTACGCGAAGACGGTTTGATTATCGTCGCAACTATCGCTTTTGGTATGGGTATTGATAAACCCAATGTCCGTTTTGTCGCGCATTTAGATTTGCCAAAAAGTATCGAAGCCTATTATCAAGAAACCGGCCGGGCCGGGCGCGACGGCCTGCCCGCGAATGCCTGGATGGCTTATGGCTTACAAGATGTGGTCAAATTACGCAATTTACTAGAAGAGTCAGAGGCCAATGAACAACATAAACGGATAGTACGCCATAAATTGGAATCCATGCTGGGCTATTGTGAAATGACAACTTGCCGTCGTCAAGCTTTATTAGCCTATTTTGGTGAACAATTGTCCAATCCTTGTCAAAACTGTGACACTTGTTTGGAACCAGTAGCAACGTGGGATGCGACAGATGTCGCCCAAAAAGCCCTGTCTTGTATTTATCGAACAGGCCAGCGTTTCGGTGTGGCTTATTTGATTGATGTGTTACTCGGTAAAAGCAATGAGCGCATCGAAAAGTTTAAACATGATCGCGTCAGTACTTTTGGCATTGGTCAAGAATTGAATAAGAAGCAATGGAGTTCTATATTTCGACAACTGATTGCAAGAGGTTTTGCCACGGTTGATGTCGAAGGTTATGGCGGTTTACAACTCACTGAAAAAGCCCGGCCCTTGCTACGCGGTGAACAACCTATTGAGTTACGCAAAGATATCTTAACCCAGAAAAAAACAGATAAAAAATATAGCCGTTCTTCACGTCAGGCATTTGAGGGCCATGATAAAATTCTTTGGGAAACCTTGCGTCATAAACGTATGGAATTAGCAATCGCGCAAACTGTACCGCCCTACGCCATATTTCATGATAGCACGTTAGAGGAAATGGTACAAAGACAGCCTCATACCCATGAAGAATTTGCGCGATTGCCCGGAGTAGGCACCCATAAATTAGAACGTTATGCAGAGGCTTTTATTGAGGTATTGGATGAACATGCGTTGCAATATGGCGACGTTTCAACTGGGTAGTTTTTATACTGCACACGGTTATATATAAATTAAATTTGATGTAGGGTGTGTAACGGGTTTTTGTTGCCTGCCCCATTTAAATTAATGTAGGGGGCCGGTAACGGGTTTATGTTGCCGGCCCCATTTAAATTAAATTTGATGTAGGGGGCCGGTAACGGGTTTTTGTTGCCGGCCCCATTTATAATAAAATGTAGGGTGGGTAACGGGTTTTTGTTGCCGGCCCCATTTAAATTAATAAAATGTATTTCACGCTAAAGTTTCGCTCCGCGAAACTTTAGCGTGAAATGGTGGGTAACGGGTTTTTGTTGCCGGCCCCATTTAAATTAATAAAATGTATTTCACGCTAAAGTTTCGCTCCGCGAAACTTTAGCGTGAAATGGTGGGTAACGGGTTTTTGTTGCCCACCATTAATTAAAAGATATCTTTGCGTCTCTCGCGTCTCTTGCGTTATAAATAATATTGACATAAGTACTGAACCATAAATTTTCAGGTATTTTAATAGAAGCAATCGGGGCAACCACAAGGGATTGCCCCTACAACCGTACCCGTAGGGGCAATCCCTTGTGGTTGCCCAAAATACCTGTTTA
>QNEL01000786.1 GCA_003645185.1 Candidatus Parabeggiatoa sp. nov. 3 | reverse complement strand
TGTGGTACTCTGTGAACTCTATTCCAGGTTCAAGTTTTTGCGCGCAAAAACTTGAACCTGGAATGTTGAAAAAAAAAGTGCCCACTGAATAGAACTCTCCTCCACACCAATCCGTTCAATCCCCTGATCCGCTGTACTCATGACTCAAAAAAATAGCCTTTAAAATCAGTTAGTTGTTGATAAGTCTAATTCACGTCGCACCGCTTTCAATCTATATGAAATGGCTTGCATATCATTAACGGCCTGTGGAATAGGTGATTCTTCTAGCAATTGTTTTAAAAACGAATGAGAACGTTCATAATATTCCAATGCTTTTTTAGGTTGTTTGTTACGATAGATATCTCCAATATAAATAAGGGTAGCGGCCACATCACGACGGTTTTGCGGGATCAAAGAGTCGGAAAGCAGTTGTTCTCGAAACGCCAAGGAACGCTTAAAGTATTCGAGGGCTTGCTCTAATTGGTTTTGTTGACGATAAATATCCCCGATACGGTTGAGGGTATAAGTTAATTCACGACGGTTTTGCGGGATCAAAGAGTCGGAAAGCAGTTGTTCGCTCAACGATAGGGATCGTTCAAAGTATTCTAACGCCTTGTCAAGTTGGTTTTGCTTTTTCTGAATATCGCCTAAAGCTTGTAATACATCCGCCCGTATTCTAGCCGGAAAATGATCTTGTTGTGATGCCCGCTGTAAAGCGGATTCCAAAGCAAATCCACGTTGTTGTTCGCCTGTACCAGACAAAAACACAAAACCTAAGTGTGCTAATGCCAAAGCATGATCTGCCTCTTTTTCAGGCAAATGGGCTAACAAACTATCAAGTACACTGACTTGTAATTCAGGTGCAAGACTTTGATAATGTTCATAATCCCCTTCTTTTACCCATTCAAGCCATTGTCCAAACTCCGCTTCACTCGCTCTCTCCGGCAAAGGCACGGCCCCAAACGACACCAAACTCAACCGCAAACCCGGCAATTCCTCCACTTGCCCGTGTTGTTCACAAAACCACTGCCCCAATATTTCATGACTTAATTGCCAACCTTCGACAAAACCTATTTTCCGCCGTTGCACAAAACCCCCTATCCGAGATTGGCGCAAGGCTTCTTCAATCTCTAAAGTCGATACGGCGGGTAAATCCTTTAATAACCCTTGTTGACGTAAGGCTTGAATGGCTTCGGATAAGGTTTGGATAGTCACCGCTTTTTGAATTAAACTCAGACACCACAATAAGGCATCCAATAAATGGGGCGGATTAAAATCGTGTTTCACCTCTGCCAAACGACTGCGTAAAAATTCGGGCAATGCCGTTGTATGATATTGTTGGAAATGGGCTGTGGCTTGTGTGGCAAATTGTGGCGAATTCGCAGCCCACAAATCCCGTAAATTTTTACTCCATTCCGCTAAGAATATCGGCATATTATGACTGGCTTGGCAGAGTTGCTGTAGTAAACGCTCTGGTAAATCAGTGCGTTGGGGGGTAGCTTGATCGGCTAGGGGTTCTGTCCAATACTGCCAAACGATGGCTTCCGCTTCGGCTTGTGCCAAGGTGCCGATATCGGCTAATGTCCACGCCGATTGGGTATAAATATTCAAAGGCTGACGCACTCGTTCTTGCGGTTGACTGCTCACCAAAAGATATAAATTCCCTAACACGTCTGTCGGCACAGCACCCAATATGCTACCCGGATCAATGGCTTGATTTAAACCATCCACCACAATCACAAAATACGCTTTGGGCTGTTTATTGGCAAAATAAGCTAAGTTATCCCGAATGGCATCTTGCACTTCGGGCAACGATAAAACTTGGTTAGGTTGCGGTAAATCCATTAAGTGATTGAGTACCGTTAAACAATACATGCCGACTCGTAACGCGATACTGGCTTTGGGTTTTTCGGCATCGGGGCTGACACGCAGGGGGCTGACACGCAGGGGGCTGACACGCAGGTCAGCCCCTACATTGGTTTCTCGCGCTGCTTCTAACGGTTCCAATTTGGCATCCATACTGATAAATACGGCGTGTGCCATTTCGGCCTGAAAGATCTGCGCGAATAACACACTTTTACCACTGCCCGATGGCCCTTCTAATAATAAACGATGGTGGGCACTGTCTTTCAATAAGGCTAAAACCCGCGCCACTTCTAGGGAACGAGTGACGGTTTGCTCTGCCAATTGCCGCGCAAAATGATCATGCTGTAAATCAAATTGCGGTGGAATCACCACAGGTTGCGTATCCGTCAGGGGCGGTTTAAAGGTAAAATTGTCACACAGTTCTTGGACTAACCGCTCAATCCGTTGTGTAAACGTCGCCTCATCCGCAGCGGTTTGCCAATTCGTTGGTGCCACCGATGTTTGATAAGTCCGTTGTAAAACACTGGCAACTCGTTCTGCTTTCCAGCGCACACTGTCTAATAAAGCGGGCAACGGATTGGCTTGAATGATATCATGATGATGGTAACGAAAACCCAGCGGCATTAAATAGACAAAATCCTGATAGGCTCGCTGAGGATGATACAATAACAGCGATTCCTGCCATGCCCAAGTTGAAATAGGCGGCGTAGGCGCACGGAACCACTTTTTGTTAACGTCTGGCACCTTATCCCAAATCTTGGCCATGTCCTTACGGTTATTACGGTTAGTGACACATAAAAAGGCGCTATTGTGCCAATAACAATGCACACCCACTTGACGTTGTTGACTATCATCAGAGGTGATTTCATCAATCAGGGCGAGTTGTAAACCGTGATAGGGTTGAAAAAGGGCTTTGAGCGAATTTGATAGCGCATCGACGGCCTCCCAAATCTCATCATCTTCAAGGGTATTGAGATCAAGGGGTTCATAAAATTGAATGGTGTGGTGTAAGCGCGCCAAAGATTTTAAAAACTGCCAGCGTTCGCCACCTTGTTCAATCAACCAAAAATGGGGCTGC
>QNEL01000785.1 GCA_003645185.1 Candidatus Parabeggiatoa sp. nov. 3 | reverse complement strand
TTTCAAGAACAATTTCAGCAAAAAAAGGTACAAAACCTTCTTAGACGAATCAGGAATTCTAAATCTGTTGAAACAGAACTCAAACGGTATATCAATCGTATTTTGTCAGGTAAAGCACTTCAAGATATTGAAGATATGAGAGCAGACGGAATGCTACCTTGATATTTTATCTGGTTTCGCTCATTACCAAGCGAGCCAGCGTAGGATGGGTTTCGCTATAATAACTAAACCCTTTTTTTTTGAACCACACAATCGGTTAATCCAAGCTGACTCAACGCTTTATCGCTACAATGCCGAAAATCAGCGGATTGGCGTGAACCAAACCCAATACGTCATCAACTCACAACCCGCTTTAAGTCAAGTGCTGGTTAAAACCGAAGCTTCTGGTACACAGACTTATTATGTGTATGGTTTAGGCTTGATTGGGCAAGAAACAGCTGGAGAGTATAGCAGTTATCACTTTGATTACCGTGGAAGTACAGTTGCTTTGACGGATGAAACAGGGCTGGTTTTGGAAAGATTCCAGTATTCGCCTTATGGGTTGCAGCTCAGTGGGGATGCCTCAAGAACGCAGTTTTTGTTTAATGGCAATTCTGGAGTGATGACCGACAGCAATGGTTTGTACCACATGCGGGCCCTGTTTTACAGCCCTTCAATCAGAAGGTTCGTCAATCAGGATATTCTGCTTGGGCGTATTACAGAAGGGCAAACGTTGAATCGGTATGCTTATGTGACGGGGCGGCCTGTTTCGTTTGTTGATCCGTTTGGGTTGGAAGGCACAAATTGGCTAGATTTTATATTCTTGAGTCTTCTTTATGGTGGAACTGGCGAACCGATTATGTTTCTTCCAACTACCCGATTTCCGGCTAGAGATATCAAATTATCTTTTGATATCAAAAATGGAATTTTAACTATAAATTCGGATTATCAATTATCGGCCACTTCTGGTAGCGAAGACTGTATGAATGTGTCAGCATGTGCAGATCAAGGATATAGAGGGCCTCTTCCTCTAGGAAACTATACCGCTGATGTTAGTATGCTTTCGGATCCGAATTTTATCCATGATCTCTACAGAAATCTCCGTCATGGTGATTGGGGAGATTGGCGTGTTGTTCTAGTTCCAAATCAAGATACTCAAACCTTTGGCCGTTATGGATTCTTTTTGCATGGTGGTATGCTTCTAGGCTCGGCCGGTTGTATAGATATCGGTGGTGGCATTTTTGGAAATCAAGACACAACTCGTTTGTTGGATGATTTGCTTCGAGACCCCGATGATATAATAGAGATTGAAGTTCGGTAGTAGATTATTATCATACTTATTTTGATAGGATTCTATGTTCAAAACATATACCTTTAACACATAGTTCAACCTATCAAAATAAGTGCAACCTTGTATGTCATCAAATTAATGAAAATTTTAGTCACATTCATTATTTCTATGGTTTTATTGATATCCATTTTTCTAATGAGTTTGTACTGGCAAAGAACCCCTTATTCTCCAGAAAATGCACTTGAAATATTTTATTCTTATAATGGTGCTGAAGACGAATTGATGGACCCGCTTCTATTGGCAGGTAGAAAGGTCATTCCTCTCCTAATAGAACAAATAAAACATCAAAATATGCCCAAAAGACGCTATGCCATTCTGGCAGTGGGACATTTAGGTGATTCTTCTTCTTTACCCATTTTGGAAAAAATATTAACAGATAGCTCTGAAAACAACTATTTCAGATGTGATGCCTTACTCGCAATAGCGATGATCAACTCAAAAAGGGGTTATTCTTTAGCTAAACGATATTCTAAAGAAACTGAAGAAAAGATGACTTGTTTATCAAAAACGAGTCAGGAAATATTAACTAGGATTCCTTTAGAAAAAAGGACTTATTGGGAAGCCTTACTTGGTAGACATCAATAAGCAAATCTAGTGAGCTTAGTTAGCATGGATTTAATTAATTAGGGTGGGTTTTGCTAAGTACTGAACCAGAAAGTTTCAGGTATTTTTTTAATTAATAAATAGAAGCAGGGGCAACCACAAGGGATTGCCCCTACGAGCTGCTTGTAGGGGCAATCCAGGGCGAATGCCCTTTGCGGTAAAATACCTGTTTATTTGTGCTTCAGTACTTATAACCCAGCTTCATTCAATTCATTCCAAACGAGAAAATCCAGATGTGACTGAAGAATACTGTAGTTGTAGTGAATAAGTTGAGCAATGTGGTCTCGTTTTAAATTTTCAGATGCCGAAAGATAGAAATGTTCTTTGGTAGTCAACCTGGGCTTGATATAATTATCAATCATGCCCAGGTTTAATGGCGCTAAACATTTTTCGTTTAATTGGCTAGTGTTGAAACAACTTTGGAAGAGCTATATTTTGAACAATGAATCAAAACGTGATTTTTACTATAAGTTATTAATTATTTGTATATTCATTTTCTTTGACTTAATTTGTGGATATGCCTTAACAAATAAGTATTCACACTGTGTTGATATTAAATGTTCTATTTATGATATATTAATGTATTTGCTCATTACTACATTAGGTCCGTTATTGTTTTTTCTTTTATCTACAACTTATATAATAAGCTTAATCGTACTTGGTTTGTTTCTCAGTATTCTAGTTTTAATTCTCATTTGGCTGTTTTTTTTAAAGCCAAAGCCTACACATCTGTTTTGGGCCTTAATTTGGCTAATGATGGGATTTATCATAATGTATGAATTTGTAGGCTAAGTCAGTTTGGCAAAAGTCCTATCTAAATTTATGAGTCAAAAATAATTTCGTTCACGGGGATTGGGAATAATATGCAATAAGGAATCGTCACAAAATAAATTGGAGATTTATTGTTTGCTGAATTTCTTATGGGCGAACACGCAGGTTCGCCCCTACAACATATCGGGTCGTAGGGGCGAACCTGCGTGTTCGCCCTTTAT
>QNEL01000784.1 GCA_003645185.1 Candidatus Parabeggiatoa sp. nov. 3 | reverse complement strand
TCGAAACACAGACGCGAGGTGTCGAGACGAAACACAGACGCGAGGTGTCGAGACGAAACATAGACGCGAGGAATCGCGTCGAAACACAGACGCGAGGAATCGCGTCGAAACACAGACGCGAGGAATCGCGTCGAAACAGAGACGCGAAGCATCGCGTCTCTACTGGCAATAAAGTAATTGCCCCTACGTTGATACAAACGTAGGGTAATTGTTCATTCTTCGGCTTCTGTTGGCCTGTATTCTGCCCTCAGTTGTTGCTGAATATTGGGGGGTACGGGTTCGTAATGGCTTAATGCCATGGTAAAAAAACCATGGCCACCGGTGGCCGATTTCAGTTCTGTTGGATAGTTGCTTAATTCGCTTAGTGGCACTTCGGCTTTCACGCATACCATCTTGGAGGGTAGCATATCGCTGCCTTGAATACGGCCCCGTTTGCTGGAAATATCGCCTGTAATGTGACCTATATGTTCATCAGGTGTGGTGATTTCTGCTTTGACAATGGGTTCGAGTACTAGGGGTTTAGCTTTGTTGATGGCATCTAAAAAGGCTTTTTTGCCTGCCGCTACGAAGGCGATTTCTTTGGAGTCTACGGGATGATGTTTGCCATCGTAAACGGTGACTTTGACATCTTGCATGGGATAACCGGCAATGGCTCCTGATTCTAAAACCAGTTGGATGCCTTTTTCGATAGCTGGGATGTAGGCGGATGGGATAACGCCTCCGACGATGGCGTTTTTAAATTCAAAACCGGCTCCCCGTTCTAAGGGGTGAACGCGCAAAAACACTTCCCCAAATTGCCCGGATCCGCCGCTTTGTTTTTTATGGCGATGATGCCCTTCAGCTTGGATGCTTATAGTTTCCTTGTAAGGAATTTTGGGGGGTTTGGTGTCTACTTCGACGTTGTACTGTTGACGCATTTTATCGAGTAGGACTCGTAAATGAAATTCACCCATCCCGCGTAACACGGTTTGATTCTGCGAGGCATCATGTTCCAGTTTTAAACACGGATCTTCGTCAGTCAATTTATGCAAGGTTTGGCTGATTTTTTGTTCATCGCCTTGCCGCTTAGTGGAAACGGCGAGGCTGTACATGGGGGCTGGAAAGGTTTGGGCCTGGATATGAATGTGATCTTCATCGTGGGAGTCATGCAAGACGGCATCGAAATGAATGGCTTCCACTTTGGCTACGGCGCAAATATCGCCTGGTATGCCGTGTTCAACTTCTATCTGTTGTTTTCCTTGAAGTTGTAACAAGTGGCTGATTTTGATGTGTTTTCGAGCATCACCAATGTATAAGAGCGTGTCTTTGCTGATGGTGCCTTGATGAATACGGAAGATGCCTAGTTTGCCGATAAAGGGGTCGGCGGTGACTTTAAAGACATGGGCGACGACATGTTTCGATGGATCGGATTCTGTGGTAAAGGGGGTGGCTTTTTCACCTTCTCCTTTCAGGAATGGCCTTGGGTTGCCTTCTAGTGGACAGGGCATGAGGCGTGTAAAAATGTCCAGTAATTCTGGGATACCGGCACCTGTGCGAGCGGAGACAAAACAAATGGGGATGAGATGTCCATCACGCAAGGCTTTTTCAAAGGGTTCATGGAGTTGTTCTGGCGTGATGTCTTCGCCTTGTTCGAGATAGATTTCCATCAGTTCGTCATCGACTTCAACAACTTGGTCAATGATTTCTGTATGCGCGGCGGCTACGGTTCCAAAATCAGATTCTCCGGTGGGATTGAAAAAGCAGTCAACGACTTTTGTGCCATTCTCAGCGGGCAAGTTAATTGGCAGACATTCTTTGCCGAATGTTTCTTTAATGTTGGCAACTAATTCTGGCAAGTGGAGTTCTTGTGCATCGATTTTATTAATAATGATCATGCGACACAGTTTTTGTTCTGCTGCACGATCTAGAATACGGCGGGTAACCATTTCGATACCCGATGCGGCATTGATGACTACAGCAGCCGTTTCGACAGCTGACAAACTACTGAGGGAATGCCCCATTAAATCTGGAGAACCTGGGGTGTCGAGGATATTGATGTGCTTGTCGTGTTGCTCAAGACTGACAACAGCAGTATTGAGGGAGTGTTGATACTCTTTTTCAAGGGGCTCAAAGTCACAAACGGTATTACCGCTTTCGATTTTACCTTGAGTCTTAATTGTGCCGGCTTGATGTAATAGGGCTTCGGTCAGTATTGTTTTACCGGTATCACTTTGACCGACAAGGGCGATATTGCGAATATTTTCAGTCGTATAATGATGCATATTCGTTTTCTCATCTCAATGGTTAATGGAAACTAAGCTTTCCTATAAACACTTATTTTTTGAGAGTGAATTGGAAAGCATAGCGGGTGAAAATCATAGACATCTCATTTAAATTAATTAAAAGTCCCAAGGGGGATTTTTTATGTGAAGCCTTTAAAGGCAAAAGTAACCTATTGTTTTTAACAATACAGTAATATAGAACACGATCATACCGCTTTAAAGAAAAAACGGGCATGATATTATCTCAATATACCCATCAATGTCTATGGTTTACTTAAAAAAAATAAGTCGAAATGATATGAATTTTCAAATGGCTATCAAAGCAGGTATCCCACTTTTCACTTTTTGAAGCCCCAGTTTTTGCGCTTAACACGTTTTTGCGTGGTAGGCATAAGCATCAATTAAATTCGACAACTTGGTAATCATAAGAAATAACGACAAGGAAAATAACGACAAGGATTAATAACGACAAGGATTGTTTATAAAAAAGGATAAGAAAGAAAATACCACCAGACTTTAATCCTTTTATAAGCAAATAATCCTTGTAGTTATAGGGATAAGAAATTCGATAGTACGAGACATAAATCCGCATCGAATAAATAATCCTTGTCGTTATAGGGATAAGAAAGGAGATACCACCAGACTTTAATCCATTTCACATTTAGC
>QNEL01000783.1 GCA_003645185.1 Candidatus Parabeggiatoa sp. nov. 3 | reverse complement strand
TTGAAGCTTGAAGATGCCCAAACACAAGCCATGCAGGAAATAAAACAGCTTCGCTATGACAATGGCGACGGCTACGTTTGGATCATCGACACCGCTTTACCGCCCAAAATGATCATGCACCCAACTCAGGCCTCACTTGATGGACAAGTTTTAGATGATCCCAAATACAACACGGCCAACGGCAAAAAACAAAATCTGTTTGTTGCATCCGTCGAACTGTGTGAAACACACGGCAAAGGTTTTATAGACTACCTCTGGCCCAAACAAACCGAAAAGGGGCTAGAAGAAGACGTACTGCAACTGGCTCATGTCAGATTATTTTCAGAATGGAAATGGGTAATAGGCACAGCAGTCTTTGTTGATGAGGCAGGACTAGATGCCATAGACAAAATCCTCAATGATATCAGACAATTGAGATACAACAACGGCAACGGTACTTTTTGGATAACCAGAACTCAACCCGAACTCAAGCTACTTGTGTATCCCGAAAATCCCTCACTTGAAGCGCAAACAGTAGAAAAGGGCAAACTGAAAGCCTTACTGGATTCATTAGTCAAAACGGTAGAAGCCAAAAATGGCAGTGGCTTTCTCAAATACAGTTGGCCCAAACAGCGCAGCGGATTAACGATAGAGGCCCAAAAATGGGCTTACGTCAAACGTTATGAAGCACTCAACTGGATTATCAATACGAGTATCGACATAGACACTGTAGAAGAAGGGATTATTGAAAAGAAAGGGATTATCAACGCCCAAATCAAAAACTTAATTATCCAGATACTACTGGTATCCATCGTCATCATTTTATTGGTGAGTTTACTGAGCTACATGCTCAAACAATATTTTCCAAAACTCAAATCGTTTAATAAGGCAGAACCTGCAAGAACAGGCTCCCAAAGGATGTCGGTAACCCAACCCACTTTAGTTTCCTCACCCCGTGGCAAGACAACAACCCCGATTGTCAGCGAGGAACCAGACAGAATGTTGCGTACTGATGACTGCATCAAAATGGTTCAAGAAATCAGCAAAAGCTTGATAGCCGAACAGAGCAAATTACTGGCAAAGGCTCTGAATCGCGAATCTATTGAAGAAGACATGCCAGAGCATCAAGTGATAAAAGTCAAAAACTTAGCCAACCAAACCTACCAAACCATCGAAGAGATGAAAAAAATGGTTGAAGGCAAGCAAGCCACGCCCAAAGCGCCTCAAAATGCCAATAACGAGTTAAACACCGACACAGTCGTCAACAACTTAAACAACATGGTTAGATAATCCTTATCGGATGGGCAACGTTGTTGCCCACCACTATACTGCACGCGGTCATAAATTAAACTTTTATGTAGGGTGGGTAACGTGTTTTTGTTGCCCACCATCTTCTTTTATGTAGGGTGGGTAACGTGTTTTTGTTGCCCACCATCTTCTTTTATGTAGGGTGGGTAACGTGTTTTTGTTGCCCACCAAATTTATATAAAAAGTAAATCAGTTTAATCATGACAATCAGCGTTCTATATTAATTTGGGATAGAACACTGATTTAACTGATTATGGCCTGATTCACGCCGATTTTTTAATCATGACAATCAGCGTTCTATATTAATTTGGGATAGCAATGAGAAACTTCTTATGCAAGCACTCAGAAAAATTTATCATGAGATATCAGATACGCTGACGATTCCAGTACCCGCAGCATTTCAAAATGGCTCAGTAGAAATTATTATGTTACCTTTGGATGAAACAACATCACAAGGCATGGTTAAAAACAATGACTGGCCACCATATTTTTTTGAAAAAACGGCTGGTTGTCTTGCTGATGATCCTATTGAACGTGCGCCTCAAGGTGATTATGAAATACGGGAGGTTCTCAAATGAGTTTTTTGTTTGACACAAACGCCTGTATTGCTTATTTGAATAATCATTTATCACCTATCAGGCGCAAGCTTGAACAAATTTCATCAAAACAAGTTTTCATTTGCTCAGTGGTTAAAGCGGAATTATTTTATGGTGCAATGAAAAGCAAAAATCCTGCTCAAACCTTGGCTAAACAAAGCGTATTTCTCAATCAATTCGTTTCTTTGCCTTTTGATGATAAAGCTGCAAAGATTTTTGGAGAAATTCGCGCCCATCTTGCTCGTCTTGGTACACCGATTGGGCCTTATGATTTGCAAATTGCGGCCATCGCTTTAGCACATAACGTGACGCTTGTAACTCATAATACTCGTGAATTTTCCCGTGTTCCCAATTTACAAATTGAAGATTGGGAGAGCGAATCATAAAAAAAGTCCATTAATCTCCAGTCACAACGAATGTCGCTGTGTATTGTTGCAGCTTTTCCTGCACCCACGGTTGGCAAGGTAGCCCTGCCGTTAATAACTGATGATTTGGAATAGAATCAAGTTGTTTTTTGATATCGTCTTGAACAAAAGTGCCGCTATTGAAATTTTGTTGATAGATTTTAGAAGCCTTATCATCTAGATCATTTGCCCAAATCGTTTTGATACCAAGTTCATCGCAAGCGAAACGAAATCCGCCTATACCCGCAAAGAGTTCCACTGCTTTAATTGTCATTTATAACTACAAGGATTGTTTGCTTATGAAAGGATAGGTACTATAAAGCGATAAGCTCAATTCATTATCAAGATAAATTTTGAAGGCCCGCTTTTAGTGCAAAATTTATTTTGCTTCAGCGTGATTTTCGTTCCAAATTTATTTTGCGTTGTTGGAGTGCAAAATTTATTTTGCGTTGGAGTGCAAAATTTATTTTGCGTTGGAGTGCAAAATTTATTTTGCGAGATTTTCGTTCAAAGTCTAATAAGTACTGAAGCACAAATAAACAGGTATTTAACAACAAAGGGCAACCACAAGGGATTGCCCCTACACAATGTCATGTAGGGGCAATCCCTTGTGGTTGCCCCCTTTCTGTTTTTTTTAAATA
>QNEL01000782.1 GCA_003645185.1 Candidatus Parabeggiatoa sp. nov. 3 | reverse complement strand
TCACGCAAAAGTTGCGCGCAACTTTTGCGTGAGCCTTCGGTGCGCGAAGCTAAATACAGTTTTTGCGCGCAAAAACTTTTGCGTGACATATCAGCGTTCTATCAAATGTTTAAATTTATTCGTACCCTCATTTTTTGTTTAACATCCTATTGATCACTACAGTTTAAAAAAAAACTTGAACCTCGAAAACGAATGAATGTGGCATTGGCTAAGGGATAGCATCCCTCACATTTCCTTTAATTCCCACCGCAATAAGTCGTCTACATCTTCTTCTAGCAACATCTCTCGAAATAGGGGTACGCTGTAGTGATACTGCCCAGACGATTCGCGTTTAATCACAAAACTCAAGGCTAATCGTTCTAATGAGTGTTTCACTTGTTCTGCGGTATAAGTGCAGTCGTGTGTTTCTAGCAAACTCATTAATTCTCCCAGTTGAAATTCACCCGCTTTGATCGTGGCGTAGACTATAATACGATCTAGGCGATTTTCTTGATCGTTAAAACTTAACTTGCCCCAGCCTTTTAAGGCGTCGCGTACCGTCTCACTTTTGATGGCTTGTGCCATATCCTCTTTTCCCAACACTCGCTGATGATTTTTGAGGCTTTTGATCATTTCATTGCAGACAATGGCAATCAAATTAGCCCTTTGCCCTGTCGCGCTTAGCATGTTTTCTACTAACGTTTCTGACTCATAGCGCAAGTTCATGGTTTTCATCGGTTTTCTGGCTAAATCGTAGCACGCTTCTGCTTCTAGTTCGGCGATAGTGATTGCCTCACCAAAGTTTTTTAACGGTGATTGATAATCTAAAACTGAGGCGTAGTACACTTCCCAAAATCCGGCGATAATAAAATGACAGTGCCCTTGTTCACTGACACTGCGAAAATGATTTAAGGTGCGATAACCCTGCTTCATGTCGCTTTGAATGAATTGATCGGCTTGATCGATTAAAAACAATCGCCGTTGCCCTGTTCGCGCTTCCAATACTTCTCTCAAAACGGTGTCTAAATCACTCTCACTGGGTAATCCCAATGTGACTGCTAACTGTTCTTGCAGGGTGTCACCATGTAAAATCACATAATGGCATTGTACCTGTGGATGGTTTTGATAATGCCGATGTAGGTATTTGAGTAAACTCGATTTACCCAATTGCCGCCCGCCTACGATTAAATAATTCGCAGGTTCGCGGTTAATAATATGATCTAAAATTTGAGTACGCCCAAAAAATACAGCGTCTTTATTCACGCCACTACGTGTTTGATAGGGCGAAATTTGTCTGCCCTTCAGTTGTGCCGCTAATAGCGATGTGAAGGTTTGTACCGGATCAGGCGATAACAACCAGTTTGTCAATTCGATATGATTGGGTACAATCCATAAATTTGATGTTTCTTCACCGTGAGGGCGTAAGACTTGCAGCTGTTCAGGATTAAGTGTGATGATAACCACTTTTTGCAATGCAATGGGTGGTGGTAATTGCTTTAAATCGGTTGCTGGAAAATACAGGAGACAAGATGCCAGATTAAGCGGAAAATGGTCAGGCAAATGTACTTTGAACCATTCCGTTTCCAGATTTTCCCACTGTTTTGCGCCTAAACGTTTTGCCAATATTTCAGTTTGTTCTGTTGGCACCATTTTTAGAAAGGCAATCGCTTCTTCGACGGATTTTGCAGACACTTGGTTTTTGGATAACACTTGAGTCAGGCAGCGAGCACGTTTTAATAGCCGATGTTTTTGAGGTAATTGCGGCAAGGGAATAAATAAAGCGGCATTTTTTTTGCAAATGAACGCTCTGTAAAACAGCGCAATAGCAATGCAGATTAAAATAATCAGTATTAACCAATAGAGAAGCAAATCGCTTTCTGGCTCAATTTCATGAATCGGATACGGTTCTGGCTCGATTTTCTGAGTTGGAGACGGTTCGTTTTCTGGCTTGATTTCCTGAGTTGGAGACGGTTCTGGCTCGATTTCCTGAGTCGGTTCCGGCTCGATTTCGGGCTCAATTTCCGGAGTTTGTTCCGGCTCAATTTCTTCAATCGTGTGAGAGGGTAATTGTTCCTCAGTGGGCGCTGGTTCTTCCGTAGGAAAAGGAACGCACGGCTTATCAGAACACAAACACTGTTGTTCTATACATGAGAACCAGTTTCCCTCCGCGTTGCCCGCCAATATGCCAAACCGTTTATTGTTCTGGGTATCCCACAGACGCACGGTACCCTCACTAGAGGCATAAGCCAGAATGTGTTGTTGAGCAGAAGTCGGGTTAAAGTCTACGGTGGTGATGTAATGAGTCTCAGGCACCGTTATGGGTAATTCAATCGCTTTGTCTGAACCCACATCCCACAAATAAATTTTGTCGTAAACGCTATAAGCCAACCTGTTTCCTTCAGCATCAAAAGCGACAGAATTAAACGCATTTTCTTTAATGGTGTTAGAAAACCGTTTAATCAATTGTCTGGACTGAGTATCCCAAACACAAATCAAACCCTGACGGAAACCTGAAGACAACAGTCTGCTATTGGGGCTGAAATCCAGCGTGTTGATATGTTGATATTTTGTACAAGTCAGGCGTTGTTTGTACATTTTAAAAGAGTGCATATTCCAAAGACGCACTTTGAGATCGGACGATCCAATTGCCAGCATTTTACCGTCTGGGCTAAAAGCGACGGCTCCCATCTTATAAACTTGCCATTTAAAGGGCTTTATATGCAACTTACCAGATTGGATATCCCACAGGCTGACTGCCCTATCTGAACTGGAAACTAATATCTTGCCATCGGGGTGAAATGCGATAGAATTGGCGGCATCGGGCTGTGTTTCAAACGTTCTGATGACGGTTTTCGAGTGAATATCCCACAAGTGTATGGTTTTGTCTTTTGAACTCGAAGCCAGTATTAATCCATCTTGACTAAAAGCCACGGCGGTAATGGGTTGAGTAT
>QNEL01000781.1 GCA_003645185.1 Candidatus Parabeggiatoa sp. nov. 3 | reverse complement strand
TTTAATTGACTTTCGAAAAGTTGGATAGTTAGATGGTGGGCAGCAAAAAGACGCTACCCACCCTACGAGGAATGGTACTTTCATTAAATGTTACCAACAAAACGGTTAGGGATAACTATTTTAAATACTGAGATAATTTATAGGTTTAATGCTTAATGCCCCCTTTGTTTAAACAATTGAATTACGGGGGAATTTCTTTTCTAACCTTTTGGAGAATATTCATTCATGCAAAAAAGACTCGCTCTTGGAATAGCCATTTTGCTCTGTACTCAAACCGGGTTAGCAGAAGACGGTTTTAGCGGTAAAGGTAGCTTAGGTATCACTTATAACAGTGGTAATACGGAGACTCAGGATCTAAATGCTGGACTATCACTTGGTTATGGACATGCTCAATGGGAGCATAAAGCTAACTTGGGTGCTTTGCAATCCGAAGAAAATGACAACAAAACGGCGGAACGCTATGGGCTAAAGCTGCAAAGCGATTACAAGTTACCCAATGATATTAGTACCATATTTGGTACAGTAAGGTATGAAGATGATCAGTTCAGTAGTTACGAATATCAAGCCTCGCTGGTAGGTGGGTATGGACACCATTTGATTAAGACTGATCCCACTAAGCTCAAAGTAGAAATTGGTGCTGGTGTGAGGCAAAGCAAGTTAAAAGACTCTGCTGAGAGTGGTGCTGGGGAGTTCTCTGGTGATGAGCGTATTGGGCTGACATTCAAGGGAGGTGAAAACACGGAAGCCATTCTTCATTTGGTCTTGAATTTTAGCCATAAATTCACAGATCAGGCCACTTTTACTCAAGACCTTCTGGTAGAGGGGGGTAAGGAGAATATCTACACTAAATCGGTTAGCGCCTTAGATGTCACGCTCATGGGTAATTTGGCTTTGAGATTAGCCCTTGAGATCAGAAACAATAGCGAGGTTACTCCAGGCACCGAGAAAACAGACACCACGACTACGATGAATTTGGTTTACGGTTTTTAATGTGTTGTGATGTTGGGTAGGTGTTGCCTATCACGATTTTCCCAAGTTTTTTCTCAATACCATTACTAGAAGAGCAAACACAGCAGGGCAGACACAGAAGGGCAGGTTCGCCCTACGTGTTCGCCCAAACTTCAACAAGACACCCATGCGCTTCTTGTGATAAACGTATGGGTGCCCCTGCCTTTAATTCTACTGCTTGATTGATGTCTACGCGATGCCCATCCGCTGATGTCAGAGATGTTAACGCTTGATTAATCAATAACCATTTTTCCTGATAAAAAACGCAGTAGGCTTGAAGTGTTCTATCTACGCTGGGGCCTGGAAAAATATTGTCAAAAACATGCCATTTAAATAAACCTTGCCCGTCATAAATCACGATTTCCCCTATTCGCATCCATTGCCCTGGCCGTTTTTGGGCCCGTCGGGTTAAAATGGGAATCGGTGTTTTGATCGCGGTGTGGCAAAAGGGGCAATGGGTTTGTTCGGGTAAGACGATAAACCATTGTTGCGTGCAATTGGGATTGGGGCAGGGATGGAGTTTGTCCCACGTTTGAATCAAGGCGCTTTCCCATTGGTATGCACTTGGCCGCTTATGCGGCCTATGTAATCCGGTAACAAAGGCCTGATAAAACAAACTTGTCAAGCTTGAACCCAAGGCGGTGACGGGCACTGTCAGGCCCGTTTTGGGATGGTTTGAACTATCAAAGGGGTGTTCAATAAATAAAGCCTTTTCGCCTAGACTTAATCGTTCATCTTCTTCTGCTGAATGGGTTGAATGAATTTTCGGGCCGCGTAATGGGTGGCGGTTGAGCAAATATTCATAAATCAGTACGGCCAGTGCATGTTGATCTGTCAGAATACTGGCCACTTGTTTTTTAGGATCATCAGCTGCTAAGCGCATAGTCGTCTGCACTTGGGGGGCAATGTAACCTGGCGTACCTTCGACATCGGGTGGAAAAATGTGCGGCACCACTAACGCATCCAGATCAATCAAGATCATTTGCCCTGAAACGGGATCAATTAATACATTATTATCGGATAAATCAGAATGCGCTAAACCGGCGAGATGTAAACGGCTGACGGCGCGTGCCAGTAAGATGCTGATTTTATAATAATTAATCCAATTGCCTTGTTCTGTTTGTGGTAAATAGCTTCGCAGTTTGGGGCTGACAAACCAGCGACTTTTTTTTTCTTGGCCCTGCCATCGCCCCGATGCAAACAAATACGGGCCCGGATAAACCGGTACCATTATCCCTAATGTCGGTTGCGTAATGATGGCAGTCGGCCAACAAAATAGCTTATGCCAATAATCGGCGTGTTTTTTATCCGGCAATGTGGGGTTAAATGTGGTTAAGATGTGTTGTAGACGACGTAGCCTGTTAGTTTGATGCCGATCATGCTTATAAAAACAAAGCACAAATTCTTTATCCTTCGTCAAATACACCTCTTTCATACTCCCTTGTGCAATCCTGTCGGGGAGATATTCAATCAGACGGCCGTTTTCTAATTGCGCTATTTCTGTCATTGTTCGCTTGTTTATAACGACAAGGATTAGCCTAAAAAGGGGCAACCACAAGGGATTGCCCCTACGAACCGCCCGTAGGGGCAATCCCTTGTGGTTGCCCCAGTTTTTCAATGGTATGGAAACTGGAGCGATCCTGCACTAGGGTGTTGACTGAGATGTGTTTTTGAGATGTATTTTTCATGCTGTTTAAGGAACCCCAGGTTCCACCTGGGGCTATTCACATTTTCAGGATTTCACGCTAAAGTTTCGCTCCGCGAAACTTTAGCGTGAAATAAAGTTTCGCGGAGCGAAACTTTAGCCTGAAAACCCCTTCGGGGTTGTTAAATAACCTTTTTTAAGGGGTATTTTATAGGCCTTTAACAAACACGAAATCAGCATGAAAAAAATAGGCCAAAAAAAGCTCTCAGTCAACACCC
>QNEL01000780.1 GCA_003645185.1 Candidatus Parabeggiatoa sp. nov. 3 | reverse complement strand
GACGAAAAAAATCAAGTCCAACTAAGGCATCAATACCCCAAGATGGCTCGAAATGGGAAACAAAAACTTCAAAAAAATTAATTTGATGATGACATATTGTAACTGATGGTAATATTATCTTGCCATATTTCTGAGTTTGTAAACCCGGTTTTAACTTGACTTGTTCACTTTTAGTTTCAATAAATCCGCTGTGTACCAAAAACTGGTCAGAAAATTCAGTTCTTGGGGCACCAGTATCTAAAATTCCCGCTACATTATAAATAATGCCTTTTGGATTTGTTACAATCATATCAATATGAATATGATGTTTTGTTGTATCATAAGATGTTATGTTCTCTTGCATGATCTCTCAAACCAGAAAAAGTGGATTCACCAGTATATCTAAAGGCGGTTGGTTTATTTAATGCGGGCAATTGATACACATCATCCTTTTTTCTTGAATGTCTCTCAACCACACCTGCAACAAGATGCCCCGACTGATCTAAATCGAAGTCAGTAATAAGCAACCATTCATCGGGGAACTTTGTTTTCATATCATTCCAAGTTATTTTTTTCTCCATGATAAGATATCCTCTAAGCCTTGATGTTGTCGCTTGCTTGTCTGAAATTCTTGTATAAAAGAGTATTTATTATAGCTTCTTTTGCTTGAAATAAACATTTAATTAGGCATTAAAGCATTTTTAATCTGCGAACTCCAACATTTATTTAATTGAGCGAATTGAGCGAAGCCCCCAATTCCCGCTTCAACATAATGACTTAATATAGCACACACGCAAAAAAAAACCTTCGAGGTTTTGGAAACCCCGAAGGTTTATAAATAAAATCAGCGCCAATCATTTTAATCAGTTAAATCAGCGTTCTATCCTATCATAAAAACTCAAAATCGACAGTCTACCCATACAGAGGTTGCTTAAATAAGAGAGGAATCTTATTTGTTTTTAGAACTTCATCCACAAAAGGTTTGAAATCGCTGAATTGTTCAGAAATGGTTTCTTTCAAATCTTCCAGCACCGCTTTCGCTTCTTGAATATTGCCCTGCGCTTTATGTCATTTATACAAAGCAATATGCGTATGGAGAATATCATAAAGAGCCACAGGTTGCTGTTTTGCGGCTTCCAAGAGAGGAAGTGCTTCCTCATAATTTGCTATAAATCTATGAAAATTACCAAGTGCTTGCTTAGCAAAAGTCGCTTGTGGTGTGTTTGTTTTGAAAATATCCATTGTTTACCGTCAAAAAATAATTTGACTTCCTCTCTAAGAATCTCACCTGAGGCAAATCTTTTCGTGGGTTTAATGGCATCTAACAGAATCCAAGGAATGAACCGTTTCCCGTTGATTTCGTACTGCACCTCGTAGTACTTTGGATCAAGATATCTATTTCACATTGTCTAAAATATATCCGGATCAATCCACCCCCCCCGTATGATCAAATACCAAACTTGCGGAAGTTGACGTAAGAACAGAAATTGTTCTAGTAATTGTTGCAAAGGGATCAGTATCCGCTTTTGTAAAAGTCTCGCTGTAGAGTGTTCCTAATGAAACTTGTATAATATCGGCGCTACCACCACGTTGATTACCTGATAGTTCAAATTTATTAAGGGACAAGTCTAGTGATGTGAGTCTATATGAATGTCGTCTTAACTTTTAAGACAGCTAATCACACCCAAACCTCCCGCTTGGACTCTCAATGGACTTTTAGACTATTCAAATCCAAATCAAATACAAAAGAGGGAATTCGTTGACTGAAATTAACCTCATAAGTCGTCATACCACCAGATGCACTAGGCACCTTGAGACAAGGAATGTGTAGTTTTCCTGTCGTGGGATCGTATGAAGCCTCTTGTGGACAGTCGTCGTTACTGATTCCACAGGAAGCGGGATCATCAATACATTGTTGCCTACCAACTTGCACCCTTTCATTGTCAGTCAGTGAAGGCTTTGAATCAATATATTGAAGCATATTCCGAAACTCATTTAAGCTCACTCGTTGTGCATTGTAGTAATTCTCAGTGTTGCTCAAATTTCCAACCACGGAGGCTTCTACCTTCAAATAAAATTTGTTCCGATAAGATTGACTTCCTTTTATTGGTATTATATACTGATCAGACATACCATCACCATCCATCCGGTCGACGGCAAAAATCCCTTCTGTTCCTATTAAAGCGTTGGCAGCAATGTAATTTGTCAGTGCAAGTATATTGATTTTCAACGCCTCAGTTGTTCCCTTGTATATTTCCAAAACCTCCATGTCTACAGAATAGGGTAAATGTGACTCTTTGGGATAAGAAGCCAGAATTTTTCCTCGTACAATTAAGTCCACTTGTTCAAGAAGTTTAAGAAATACGGTTCCACCACTACAACTGGCTTGAGCATTAGGAATAAATATCAGAAGCATATCCCGAAACTCATCCAAGCTGACTCTTTGTTGTATGTATTTCTCAGTGTTGGTAAAATTTCCAACCACAGAGTCTTCTACCTTCAAAAAATAGCTGTCCTCACAATAATCACTTGGCAATATATATTGCTTATCAGATACACCATCACCCTCCATCCGTTTGACGGCAAAAATCCATTCGGATCCTATCGAAAAGCTTTCTAATCTAAAATAGAAAAATGAATCCGGAAAGATTTGTATTTTCAAGGCATCAGTCGTTCCCTTGTATATTTCTAAAACCTCCATTTCTAGAGAAGATGATGATGGATAAGCCAGAATTTGTCCTCGTACAATTAAGTCTACTTCTTCAACAATTTTAAGAAAGGGTTTTCCACCCCAAGCACAATCAGCCAGGGCGTTGTTAGAAACAAAAAGTATAAAAAGTGAGAGAAAATAATATCTCAACTTACACATTATTAGAATCATATTCTGCCTCTATTTTACTTAATTGGAATGATATGGAATGTCGTCTTAACTTAAGACACCTAACCTGGGGTGTTAAATTTGAGCCAAT
>QNEL01000779.1 GCA_003645185.1 Candidatus Parabeggiatoa sp. nov. 3 | reverse complement strand
TAATGGTTTGCCACGACTTGAATTCATATTCCACATAAGTCAGTTTGAATAAATGAGGGATGGATAGAATATCATGTTTTACCTACTTTAAACAAGTATCAATTCATACGCTACGCTCTATAGTCCAAATTCAGGATTTTGCGCGTGGAAGAACTGATGTGCCCATTCGCTTTGAAATCGAAGTCTTGATTGATGATAAATTATACCAATATAGCCTAGCCTTGGAATGGCCAAAAGAGTTTGAAGAGCTTAGAATTTTTGAAGAGCAACTGCTTGTTTCAAATGAACCCATCTATTCCAGACAAGGCGCTTCTGTAACACTGCACGACGCTCAATTTAGGGTCGATTGGCATCTTGTTGCCCTGCCAGTCATTCAAAGACGATCAGAGGCTGATCCGCTTCATCTCTTTAAAATGTGGCTTGCACGCATGATCATTTTGGCTCCTCGCCCAAGCCTGATGACCGGAGAATCCAAAGGTGAAACGTTAAAACCAAAGCGAGATTGCAGCAATTTTGGGGACTGGTTTTCCGGTTTACTCATTCGCTACCCTGCGGCCTATATGCAGGTTGATCAATATCTCCGAGAAGTGATGCCAGATATCGCGGATTTTCAAAACGATTTCACAGGAAAAAAGTCCAAAATTCTCAGTGTCCAATTTCAAGCCAATCAGGCAGAAATGCGTGTTGACTTTAAAGACTTATCTGATGGTGAAAAATGCTTTTTTCTTTGCGCTGTTGTCTTGGCTGCCAATAAATCTTATGGCCCACTTTTTTGCTTCTGGGATGAACCGGATAGCTTTCTATCCCTGTCAGAGGTTGGGCATTTTATTACATCACTCCGACGCTCATTTGAAAAGGGTGGACAAATTTTAGCAACCTCTCATCATTCCGAAGCGATTCGCAAGTTTTCAAATGAAAACACTTTAGTTCTTTACAGAAAAAATCACTTAGAGCCGACTTTAATCAGATTGCTCAGTGAAATGTCTGTTAAAGGAGATTTAGTCGATACCTTGATTCGTGGTGATATAGCACTATGAGCGTCAATAAATACAACAAACACCTTTTGGTGCTGCCAGAAGACGACGCTAATCGCCAGATTGCCAACGGATTTCTTCTTGAGCCTAATCTTAATGATCGTGTGATTCAAATTCTACCCCCTCCAGGAGGTTGGATAAAAGTACTGAATGCCTTCAGGGATAATCATCTTTCTGAAATGCACAAATATACTGCACGCGGGCACAATTTAAACTTTTAGCTTTTAGTTTTCCACAAGCATTACGTACAAAATTGATCATAAAAAAATTAAAATGCACAACCCCGAAGGGGTTGAACGTGAATAGCCCCAGGTGGCAACCTGGGGTTGCCAAAAGTTTTTCAGGCAAAAGTTTATTCCCGTGCCGAGTATATAAGAACAGAATGATGCTCTTGCTGATTGATTTCGATCAGGATGAAACACGTTTGGCTAATATCAAAAATCAGATTCCAGATGAACTGAAGGCAAGAGTATTCGTTCTTGGCACACAATCTGAGCCTGAAAAATTAAAAAAGCATATCGCAAATGGTAAGACTTTTGAAGAAATAGGAAAAGCATTGGCAGAAGATTGCGTCAACGAAACGGACCAAATCTGGGGGCATGATCTTCTTAAACACAACAGAGAAGAGTTAGCGCGTATGATTCCATTTGTTAAACCCTTTTTGTTTAATTAATGGATTCAAAAAACATAAGGATGTCCAAAAAAAATAATCATCCGAGCCTGCCACAGGGGAATGGTGGGCAACCACGTTACCGGCCCCTACTACAATTCCCTAAACTTTTAGATTAGTATTTGGTGGGCTTTAAAAACCCGTTACCACCTACAAATCCGTTCAATCCCCTAATCCGCCGTACTAGAATGTGGTAAAATTGCAATTGTTGTTGGAATCTCTTTCAAAATTCTGAACTTCTGAAATAGTGAACAGTCATTGTTCATGGCAGTTTTGAGTTTTACTCGCATTGAGTATAGCATAGCTGATAGTTATGCCAAATGACATGACAACTTAATCTTACCACCTATCAGTTTTCTATAATGCGATGTAGAGACGCGATGCCTCGCGTCTCATCTCGCGTCAAAACTAGAATATCTTTATATTTCAAGTCGTTAAATATTTTATATTTTCTATAACGATGAGATTTACTCTTGCCGAGAAATTCAACACTTATCGCTTTGCCGATTACAAAGAATCGGTGATTGAATTATTGCAAAGGGTGTGTACGGTTAGCGTGGAAATGATGGCAATTATTGGAAAAATGCCTTGATGGTAGATAGATTTGGTGGGCAACAAAAACACGTAGGGAGCCCTACATACGCACGGCAGTGCGTTTCTACAGTCGGATGACTGATTTCCAAGCTATGCATAAAAAACTTTAGACTGTACATGGGCATAGCTTAAACTTTTTAAGATAGGTGGGCAACAAAAACACGTTACCCACCCTACATAGAAGATAACTTATGTCTCGTTTACTGATTCAAAATTACCATTTGGAAGTTGAAAAAATCATTCAATACGGTGGTTCGCGCAAAGAAACGTCTATTCGAGTGGCTTTTCAAAATTTGTTGAATGCTTATTGCGCCACTAAAAACTTTATTTTAATTCCTGAATTAGAATATCGCACCAAGCATAATACCACCGTTTATCCCGATGGTACGGTAAAAGATGCGTTGCGCTTGCCTTGGGGTTATTGGGAGAGCAAGGATATCGATGATGATTTAGATAAGGCAATCCAAAACAAGTTTATCAAAGGCTATCCCAATGACAATATTTTATTTGAGGATTCGCAAACTGCTGTTTTAATTCAAGGGGGTTTTGAAGTTCAACGTGTTTCAATGGCGGATGCCGACAAATTGGATGCGTTGCTTACCCATTTTATTCATTATGAACGCCCCGAAGTCCAAGATTTTCGCAAAGCC
>QNEL01000778.1 GCA_003645185.1 Candidatus Parabeggiatoa sp. nov. 3 | reverse complement strand
GTACAGCGGATTACGGGGATAAACGGATTGGCTCCCGGGCTTGTTCCTGTTCATCGCACAAGTAGATCACTTTTAATTACACCCTAATAATAGGAAAAGGATAGTACAGCGGATTAGCGGTATAAACGGATTGATTTTTCGGGTGACTCGCAATCTTGGAATAGCTATCAAACAATCAAGGCGCTCAATCCCATGAGCCAAAGTACTAAGGGAAAATACCTTCGATATGGTGCGTTTAACTGAAAACCCGTTGAGAAACCTGAAAACGTGTACTCAAGGCACGAATTTGTTGGCTATTCAATTCTTTTTCACCCTTTAAAATGCTCAAGACTTGATCTTGATCGCCTATTTCTGGCAAGTCATTCTCTTGTAACCCCTGTTCTTGCATGATCGATTGTAAAACCTCTTTAGCCGAGACATCATCTATTGGATAATGTTCATTTTCGTAAGATTCGACTAATAGGCTCAGTGTATCTATGAGACTGATGAGCTGATGACTTTCATCATCCCCAACGAGATCAAGTAATTCATCCAGCAAACTCACGCTTCGCTGGTAATCCGCTTTTGTTTGTGGAACCGAAAACACTTGTGCAACGAGTGGCCAATAATTGATTGTATTTTCAAGCAAATGAGTCATCTTAACAACCTACTTTCCATTTGTTCAAATCATATTCAGTATGTGTCAAAACATGCCTTATATAAATTTTATGCCGGTTATAATGAATGACAGCAATGAGTCGAACTTTATTACCCCCAATATTAAAGACTGTACATTTTCCTATTAGATCAGCACTTGGAAACATTAAACGCAATTGATTAAAACTCTCATAATTGGTTTTTTTCATTTTCCGATACCAAGTATCTAATGCTGTTTTTGTCTCAGGATATTTTTCGGCGAATTCGGTAAGGCGGGCGCGCGTTATGATATGCATAACTTTATAATAAACTGGTTATATACTTGCATTAATAAAAGGCAATCGGGCACTTGTTTTTTGAGTTCATCGTAACGAGTAATTCCCTTTTTAATCAAATCTATAAATAAAGGCAAAAACATTTTGAGCCAATTTATTCTGAAAGTCTTGATAGAACGCTGATTGCACTGATTGTCATGATTTACGCTGATTAAAAATGATTAAAAAACGGATTAAAACTTAACAAAAATCAGCGCAGATCATGATTATCAGCGTCATCAGCGTTCTATCATATCGTCTACATGACATAACTACCACTTCTAGTTTATTTATTCTAAAGGAAATCTAAAAGAAACATCAACGAAATCATTCCAAATTTTGATACCATGATAAGCAAAACCGCAGAAACCGGATATTATGCCTTGACACCTGAAGAGGCGCGTCAAGAAAGAGATGCGGGTAAACAGGAAGGCAGACAGGAAGGCATACAGAAAGTATTAGCGATGCTATCTAAAACTGAGCGTGAAAAGATAAAGCAACGCTTGGCTTCGGAAAAACACTAGCTCGTAGGTTGTTTTTTTAACGCAAGAGGCGCAAGAGGCGCAAGAGGCGCAAGAGATGTCAAAAAGTCTATTTTTCTTGAGAGAAAGCATTTTTAGCGTCTTTAGCGTCTTTAGCGTCTTTAGCGTCTTTAGCGTTTAAATGAAACAAACTGCCCTGATTAGGCTAAGGAGTATTGAATGACAAAAAAGTGGACACCTGAAATTGAACAACGTTTTACAGAATTGCGCCTTCACAAATTAATGGGTAACCATTTGACTGAGACAGAACAAAAAGAACTGGCAGACATGACAGCAATGGTAGAAAGGGTTGAATCTGAGACGACAGCATTGAAAAGATTAGAAACCGAGCAAATTACCCTAGACAGCGTTTTGGAAAAAGCCCAAATAGAAAACAAAGCGTTAGTACAATTATTCAAGCAACAAGCCTTGTTAATAGCTGATTCCAAACAATGGTTGGCCGAATTTGAACAACGCTATGCGATGATTCAAAATGCTTTCACACAATTGACAACGCATTCTTTGGCAACATAATGAGTCTTTCAAATGAAATACGTCATGCTGTGCGTGAACGGTATCATTTTGCTTGCGGTTATTGTGATATCAGTGAAATTGATGTAGGCAATGAATTAGAAATTGACCATTTTTAGCCTCTCAAGCATGGTGGAACTGATGAATGGGATAATTTAGTTTATGCCTGCCCTGCTTGTAACCGCTATAAAGCCTCTTATTGGCCGTCATTTGATGCAGAGCCTCACAGGCATTTACTTCATCCGTTAAAAGATAACTTGAATAGTCATATCACTTTATCGCAAGAGGGTTATTTAGCGGGCTTGACACCTCGTGGTTGGTTTCACATTGAGTGGTTACATCTTAATCGGCCACAGCTCGTTATGATGCGTCAACGGCGAGCCATTTATCAACGTACTCAAAAAAGGGTTGAAGAATTGCAAAAAATCAACCACCAGATATTGGAACGTATCGCTTTACAAGAGCAAGAACTTTATACTCTCCGTCAAAAAATACGCAGACTAATGGGCAATAATTTAGATAAGTAGGTTAACAAAAATACATTAAGATTACGGTGTAAGATTTTTGGACAAGTTTCTTTTTAATGATCTAATAAGTACTGAAGCACAAATAAACAGATATTTTAGCGCAAAGGGCAACCACAAGGGATTGCCCCTACATGGCATTGCGTAGGGGCTGAAGAGGCGCGTCAAGAAAGAGAGGCTGGTATGGCAGAAGGGCTGGCAGGGTTGGCAGAAGGCAGACAGGAAATATTAGCTATGCTAAAGGGATGAGAAATGAGGAGATTTGAAGTGAGAAATTTGGAGAGTAGGGGCGAACCTGTGTGTTCGCCCCGATTTCGGCGTGTTCGCCCCGATTTCGGCGTGTTCGCCCCGATTTCGGCGTGTTCGCCCCGATTTCGGCGTGTTCGCCCCGATTTCGGCGTGTTCGCCCCGATTTCGGCGTG
>QNEL01000777.1 GCA_003645185.1 Candidatus Parabeggiatoa sp. nov. 3 | reverse complement strand
CATTTACGCCATAACGGCCGAAAACATTGACACGGTTTTACCGCTTTTAGCCGTCAGTCAAGAAGTCAAAACCGACATCATCAACGGCATTCATGCCGGCCAACATGCCATCGTCCCACAACGTGAAATTCAACATGGCAACTGGCAAGGCTCAGGCTACATCATTCAAGATAGCATCACAGGTGCCGGTGCATACTTGCTAGAAGGCGGATTAAATGGCGGCGCCTTAGAAGGCCTATCTTGCGACGCCTCCAAAAATCCGATGGCAGCCCTTATCAATATGGTCATCCAAGTGATGGAGCTCTACTTCAATATAGTCGCCATGATAAGCTTTGGCAGTTTTGCGCTAGCCGCCGTGGCACTCATCGCTTTCAGAGTCATGGTAAAAACCTTGTTAAAGGCAGTCGTCAAAAAGCAGATCAAGAAAAAGGGGGCTAAAAAGCGCAAGAAGAAGAAACGCACCGAATGTGACTGCGACCCGAAAAAACTCGGAAAGGCAAAAGACAAGAGAATTTTTGCCTTGATATTTTTAGCCTTGCGTTTGGTGCCAAAAATCCGGCCAATTCTCTTCAAATTTGGCGAGATGAAGTTGGAAAGGAACCCCAATTAATTGAAAATCCGGTTTGGGAAGACCAAAATACCTCCGAGGAAAACGACAAAAACCGTTTGGGTTACGTCAGTTGGGCTAGAATGAAAATCAGTGAGGCGAAATTCCGCATCACTCAAAAACCGAAAACGCTATCACAAACGGTTACAATTACCGGTAATGCAACCACACCTAAAGGGAAAACCTTCACTTTCAAAGATGAACGTGCTGTGGTGAGCGGAAATTATGTCATAACTAAACCCATGTTGGCGAATCGGCATTTAGCAACCAGACAAACTCAGTTTTTTAATCCAATGACAATTGACTGGACTGTCAAATACAAAAAAGGCAGTCTCCCCAAAACCAAAACTCTTGGTAGTAGCAAGCACACGGTTTATGTCACCCTAAACAAGCCATACACTCCTGAATTTGACACCTTATATCTCACCTCTTTGCATTTAGCTGTCTCAAATCAGGGTGCGAAGGGCAAAATGGGAGAAGCCAAAAAACAGGCCCTCAAGAAAACTTGGAAACTGTTTGAAACCCAAAAAATCACCAATTGGGATAATAAGCCTTTGTACTATTACAAATCTGGACATGGTTTTAAAGATTTGGCTTGTGATGATCTAAGTGCTCTTTTAACCATGGGCAAAGGGCAGTGTGACACCTTTGAAAAACTGTTCCGTGCAACCTTATCAGCCAATGGGATCAGTTCAGAGCAAGTTGTAATCAGCACAAAGGAGTCCTATGTTGATAATGTTTGGGGTATGGGTTTGAGGGGGCACCTCCAAGCTTTGAGTAAGAACTGGACTTTCAAAACGCCTTCTCTTAGTGATACGGGTGCCTATAAATGGAGGCTCATTCTCAAAGATGAGGGCGACAGTGTGGATGGTATGGTTCCGGCCAATAAGAACAACAATTATGCTGATTTAATCAGTGAAGAAGGAGTCGCGGGGCAGAACTCGCCTACGCCTTCTGAAAAAACTTTTGGTCAGCATTTTATTGTTAAGATCACTGATTCACAGGCCATTGAGGATGGCAAGCTGACCACTCTTTATTACGATCCTTCTTATGGAGTTGCCTATAAAGGTAACAAAGAAGAAGCAGAGCGAGACTTTGAGGACAACGCGGTGGATGGATATTTTAGACAGTTCAAGGATAAAGACCTTGAAGTTGATGCTGATCCTGATAGTGAGACTGGGTATATTGAAGCCCCTATTTATCGAGCTCGCAAGAAACTAGGCGAGATCGGTATTGAGTTTGATAGATAGTCAGTTTTTGAAGTATTAGGTTGAGTAAAAAAGGGGCATAAACTTATAATGTCCCTTTTTATTTAAAGGACATGAAAGAATGAAAATCCACATTTCTAAGATTAAATCGGTTAAAGGTTTAGAAGAAAATAGAATAATTCATTTTCGCCGAAATGGCGACGGGCAACTGACTCAAATGCAAGCTCATCTGGAGCTATTTAGTTATGTTAATCGAATCAATAAAGAACTTAATTGGCTTTCAATTTTCCTGCTTTATGACTTAAATACAGGCTTATTTTGGTGGCAACATTCTGCTGAAACTGATGAGAAGTCTTATTTTCAACGTGATATAGAAACACGTTTGAGTAAATTAGGCTATTGGGAGGAAGAAGAAGGCGTTTATACTCATTACAATGAGACCCAAAAATCGCCCCCATTTAGATTTTTTTTAGCCGATAAAAGGGTTATATTTTCATGGTTTAAGAGGGGGTTTTTTCTTGATATTAGAGAAGATAAAGAACGGCACGAAAGTTTTGAACAAGCTTACAATAGCTTCATTTTAAAAATAACCAAGAAAACCGAGATGGGATTACTTTTTCGTGAAGAGTCTAAGAAAACAATTCAGCTAGCACACTATATAGACGCTCGTTTTTTTGAAGTACCGGGTTGTTGTACGCCGCTACATTTTGTAAAGATGAACAATGTCAAGTGGCTAAATTCAAAATGGTTTATTGAGTTAATGGGTGTTGATTGGGAAAGTGCTAAGACCCAGAAAAAGAAAGCAGGTACTTTAGGGAATTGGTTAGCCCAATGGCAGGAAGGTACTCACCAAATGAAAGTGACTGTCATTTTAAATGAGGATTATGAGGTGGTTGACATTTTGGGAAAATATTTCGTCAAAAAAACAGATTAATTGACCCTTTTTTATGACGATCCCTCTTATGAAGTTAGGGTGAGAGAAAACAGAACAGTGAGAAAAATGCCGTGGCGGCTTACTATGACGAAAAGCGGCAACGCCTTTGACACAGCCAGTCTGCTGATAGCACTGCTACGTGCATCAAAGATTCCTGCCAGATATGTTTATGGCACCGTCGAAATGCCCACATCCAAAGTCATTAAT
>QNEL01000776.1 GCA_003645185.1 Candidatus Parabeggiatoa sp. nov. 3 | reverse complement strand
GTAGGGGCAATCCCTTGTGGTTGCCCCCTTTCTCCTTTCTTTTTCTAAATACCTGAAAATTTATGGTTCAGTACTTATTAATCAATAGAAGCCGTCATGCAGCAAAAGTTTTTGCACGCAAAAACTGGGGCAAAAAATATCAGCGTTCTATAGTTTGTCAGATACATAAGTTGGCCTTGAACATACTGGATAACAAGGTGTTGATAACTGATATCCACGCAAAAGTTTTGCGCGCAAAACTTTTGCGTGGAACTGATAACTGAACCCTAGCCCTCGTTGTGATCTGTGGGTTAGGCGCGCCTAGAAAACGGTGCTGTCATTTTGAGCGAGCGATGATAGCATATTCAATTTCGTTGCTCGAAATGACACATCGCTGAGTGGGAAATCATCTTGATTTCACCTGCAAGCCTTTCGGCACTATCCCTCTTTCGGCTAATTCAAATAACCCTTGGACTAATAAAGCTAACACGGCGGCGGGTATCGCGCCTTGTAAAATCAAACTCATATCATCTAAACGAATCCCAGTTAATATGGGTTGCCCATAACCACCGGCACCGATTAATGCGCCCAAGGTTGCGGTGCCGATATTGATGATGGCGGAGGTTTTGATGCCAGCCAAAATGGAACGATAAGCCAATGGTAATTCAATCAATCGTAATCGCGCCATTGAGGGCAAGCCTAAGGCTTGCGCGGATTCTCTCAATTGGGGCGATATCTCATGCAATCCCACATAAGTATTACGGACAATAGGCAAGAGACTATATAAAAAGAGGGCTGCAATGGCTGGCAAATTGCCAATGCCTAACAAGGGAATCATAAACACTAAGATGGCTAAGGAAGGAATGGTTTGAATCATGCCGACGATGCCTAAAATGAGTTGACCCAGTCGGCTAGATTTAAAGGCTAAAATGCCTAATGGAATTGAGACGATAATCGCTGCAAACAGTGAAATGCTGACCAAAATGAGATGTTCAATCGTGAGTTGATACAAACGGCTGAACAGCGTTTCTTCAGGGATGTCGATTTGAATGTTGAATTTTTCAGCTAAAAAATCTGCGGCGACTTGCCTTCCTGGGACTTTGTCTAATTTAGCGCGGGCATTCATTTTCGTCATCTCAGCCTCTGATATATTGCCCTCTAATTGTTGTAAGGCTTTGATGAGTTGGGGCATGCGTTCAATTAAGTCGGCGCGATAGATGAACAATGGATAGTATTTGGGAAAATGTTGTAAATCATCTTCCAAGACTTGCAAATCATAGTAGGCGATTTCACCATCAGTTGAGTAAGCATCAGTGACATCAATCGCCCCTTTCTCTAGGCCTTGATAAGCGAGCGCATGGTTAAGTCCACGCACATTGGTTTGCGGCAGTTGATAGGTTTGACGCAAACTTTGCCAGCCATCGTTGCGAGCCATGAAACTTTCGCCAAATCCGAATTTGAGGAAAGGATAATGCCGCAAATCAGAGATTTTGCGAATGCTATATTTTGCCGCGACGGTTTTTTTCATGCTTATCGCATAAGTGTTGTTAAAACCCAGCGGTTTTGTCATGAGTATATTATCTTGAAGCAATCGTTTACGAATGTCTTCAATTGTTTCCAATCCGCTGCCGGCAAACAGTTCTCGCGTCATGGTGCCCGTGTACTCTGAATAAATGTCAATATCACCTCTCAAGAGTGCCTTCCAAAGCACTTGAGTGCCACCCAATTCGCGCAGATGAATGGTTTTTCCTCCCAGATGAGTCACTAAATGGGTCACAAATTCACCCAAAATAACGCTTTCTGTATGTGTCTTGGAACCGATTTTAACGGTTTCATTGGCTGCTAAGAGTATCGTGTCTGTCATCAGAAAACACACTAAAATGAAGCCAATTTTTGTCATGATGGGTTGCCTGTTAAAGCTTCAAGAGGATAATATAATTATAGCAATTCCCGCTTTGGTTAAATACAAAAATGGTCAAAAAAGGGCAACCAGAAGGGCTTGCCCCGACGTACAAATGATGTATTTCATGCAAAAGGAAAATGCTATGTTAAGTACTGAAGCACAAATAAACAGGTATTTTACAACAAAGGGCTGCCCCCTTTCTGTTTTTTTAAATACCTGAAAATTTATGGTTCAGTACTTATCAATAATACGTTTTGGATTGTCAAATAAAATCTCTTTGATTTCAGCCTTATTGAATGAGAATTCAATAAAACCCGATTTCACATTTCGCAGCGTCGTTTCGCGAAGCGCAACGTAGCGCGTGAAATAATGTTTTTGCGCGCAAAAACTTCTATCGTTCACCGAAGGTGGGCTACGCTAAATATTAATTAAACCTGACAGGTTTTGAAAACCTGTCAGGTTTGGTTGACAAGTTTCCCAAGTTATTAAAGCCTCATTCCTAAGTTCCACCACTGTGCATAATCAGGAAACGCTTGTTCTTCTACAATTTGCTTCAGAGGTTTTTGAATCACAAATAGACTCGCCATTATTTTATTCGCTCATGTCGGAAATGAGGTGAAACCGGGTAATCGAACAGAACTCGTGCTGAACGAGGTTTGCAAGCACGTCCGAAACATTTTCAGCTATTTACACAGATGAGCCATTTTCTTTATTAACTGATGTTACGCACCCAGATTCTTTTTTTGATAAAAAACGGGCTCAAAAGTTAATCATGCAGTCGGCGCTGCAATGCAAATCAATGCCAGAAACGTGATGTGCCAGTCGGCGCTGCAATGCAAATCAATGCCAGAAACGCTTCGCGATGAAACGCTTCGCGATGAGACGCGAGGCAGAGACGCGAGCATCGCGTCTCTACAGCGCGTTAATTAATAACTTATTGATTTTAAAAATAAATTTAAAAATAGTTATCCCTAACCGTTTTGTTGGTAACATTTAATGAAAGTACCATTCCTTGTAGGGTGGGTAGCGTCTTTTTGCTGCCCACCATCACCCAATTACTTACGCTTCATCACTCTT
>QNEL01000775.1 GCA_003645185.1 Candidatus Parabeggiatoa sp. nov. 3 | reverse complement strand
CCATGCTAGTTTTAAATGATATACAAATGATACTTTGAAATCGAATCTTAGCCACTTGTACCTCAATATTTTTCCACTATTCGCTTACTATTTACAATGCGAATCATTTCAAGATCAGGTTTTTAGGTGTCAAAACCGATGCTTAGAAAAACGTGTTGCAAGTGATAATTTAAACTTATAACTGACTAATAAAAAACGTGTTGCATTATCTACAGATTGAAAACTTTGCTATTGTTGACCAGTTGAAGTTGCACTTTGACAACGGACTCACCATTATCAGTGGTGAAACAGGAGCGGGTAAATCTATTTTAATTGATGCTTTAAGTTTGGTACTCGGTGAGAGGGCCGATAGCACGGTGGTGCGACAAGGCTGTGAAACAGCTCATGTTCATGCCGTATTCTCTTTGCCTTCTACCGCTATGATGTGGTTGCAAGAACAAAATTTGAATGAGGGTGAGGACTGTCTGGTGCGTCGCGTGATTAATTACAATGGGCGCTCGCGGGGGTATATCAATGATCGGCCCGTTTCGATGCAAACTTTACGTCAATTAGGCGAACATTTGGTCGATATTCATAGCCAACATGCTCATCAATCTTTGCTTAAAAACGATCTACAACGTCAGTTACTTGATGACATGGCCTCTGATCCCAGTCTTTTAGAAAAAGTGAGGCAAACTTATCAACAGTGGAAAACGCTTAAGGAGGCTTTGGAAAATTTAGGGGGGGAAGATCGTGAAGCGAAAATCGCTTTTTTGCGTTATCAGGTAGAAGAATTGGAACCCTTTGAATTGACAACAGAGGCCCTTTCTCTTATGGACAATGAACATCGCCGACTCGCGAATGCTCAAAAACTATTAGAAAACAGTCAATTAGCATTAGGGATACTGGATAACGATGAAACCGGATCAACGCTCTCTTGCTTGAACAAAGCTAATCTGATGTTGGAAGAGGCACAACAACATGATCCTCAACTCAATAGCATAACAACCTTATTAGACAATGCCATTATTCAAACGCAGGAAGCTGTAGGAGAATTACGTCATTACCTACATCATTTGGATATCGACACCGCACGATTACAAGAAGTTCAACAAAATATAACAACTCTTCAGGATTTAGCACGTAAACACAGAATTCGTTTTGCCGACTTACCGGCACATTATGAAAAACTTTCTCAAGAATTAAATGAATTAGAAAATTATGAAGAAAACGCGAGCCACTTGGAAGCTGAACTCGCAGAAGCTTTACCAGCCTATCAGCTTGCGGCTGAAGCCTTGCATGAACAGCGCGTCCAAACGGCGAAATACTTAGCTGAACAAATCACCAATCAAATGCATAAACTGGGTATGCCAGGGGGACAATTAGACATTGCAGTCAGTGCTGATGAAGAAGCGCCTCCGGCGGCTACGGGCAGCGATTTCATTGAATTTTTAGTCACCGCTAACCCAGGCCATCCGCTTAAACCACTGAATAAAGTGGCCTCAGGCGGCGAATTATCCCGGATTAGTTTAGCCATACAAGTCGTTACGGCACAACGTAGCGGTGTACCCGTTTTAGTCTTTGACGAAGTCGATGTCGGTATTGGAGGCGGCGTTGCCGAAATTGTCGGACAGTTGTTAAATCATTTATCCCAAGAACATCAAGTACTTTGTATTACTCACTTACCTCAAGTGGCTTGTCAAGGTCATCATCAGTTACAAGTCAGTAAAATGTTTCAGCAAGACAGTACGCATACTTATATTAAAGCTTTAAATAATCAACAGCGCCTTGAAGAAATTGCGCGTATGCTAGGCGGTGTGGAAATCACTTCGCAAACCCTCGCTCATGCCCAAGAAATGTTACAACGTAGCCATCAATCAAGAACGCTAACGATAGAGGAAAACCCATCAGATTGAGTTCATTTTTAGCGGACTGAAGCGTGAAAACCGGTTTTTATAGGAGTTCAGATAAATATTTCGGCCCAAACCTGACAGGTTTTTAAAACCTGTCAGGTTTTAAAAACTTAAAAATGTTATCTTTTATAATGGCCTAAAAACGATGGCCGTTAAGTCTACCAAGAACAGTCTGTATGAGTATCTTGATCATTTAACCGACGCTTATTTATTTTACCGAGTTCCAATCCATAGCCGCTCAGAAAAATCACGGATGCTAAATCCTGCCAAAATCTATACCATAGATACTGGCTTGTTAAATGCCATGCGCTTTCGCAATTCATCGGATTATGGTGCATTACTGGAAAACTTGGTTTTCATGCAATTGCGTCGTCAGGGTTATATGATTGAATATGTTAGCACTAAGGCAGGTTATGAAACTGACTTTTTTGCCCGACACCCGATTAAAAATGAGATCAAACAGGTTCAAGTTTGCTGGGATATCTCAGATGAAAAAACCTTTCAGCGGGAATTACGAGGTTTGCAAAGCGCCATGAAAGCATTATCCATAACTTCAGGCACGATCGTGACGTATGATGATGAAGCAAGCCTTGATAACAACATTGCCGTCATGCCTATCTGGAAATGGTTGTTGTTGCTAAGTACAGAATAAAAAAGGCTTTCGCTCTATTTTTATATAACCGATTGTTTTTACGGTGTTATTGGAAATAAAAATTTTGCCTGAGTAACTTTTCATGCAAAATTTTTGCTAAAACTCTGATTATAACGGATTTTGGGGAGGGCCATTTTTAATGAGTTGTTAATTATGAATATTTAAGTAGGTACGCATAAATCTTTTAACATTTTTTGTATTTTCTGTAGGGTGGGTAGCGTGTTTTTGCTGCCCACCAGCCTTCTACAAAATGTTAATAAACTTTTGCGTACCTACTTATATGAAAATCTATATAAGTACTGAAGCACAAATAAACAGGTATTTTGGGCATGAGCAAGGGATTGCCCCTACGGGTACGGTTGTAGGGGCAATCCCTTGTGGTTGCCCCGATTGCTTCTATTAAAATACCTGAAAAT
>QNEL01000774.1 GCA_003645185.1 Candidatus Parabeggiatoa sp. nov. 3 | reverse complement strand
GCAGGGCTATCTAAAAGGGAGCCGAATAAGATTTGAGTAAAAGTTGATGAAGACATATTTCAATTAAATATTGATTGAGGAAAGCGTAACAAATTATCTTATGTTGATTATCTAAACAATCTTTATCTCAAGAGCCTCTTACAAAACTTATTGCATAAACAGTAAATCAATGACTGACATGCCATTAAATACTCGTAAGTTATTGATTTATGGTTTGACGTTAGAGTTTTGCAAAAGTTTCATGTTGATCACGAATCCTAAACAAGATTACACAAATTTAAGAAGACTAACGGGATTAAATATTCAGTATCGCACCTAGCGGCGTTTGCATATCATGTTCACGGGCTAATAAGTCATCAATGGCATTGAGCCCCATACGCACAAATAATACAAGGGCTAAAAACAATAAAATCCAGGCCGTGTGCGGTTGCCACACGATAGCAGCGCCCATACCCAGCGATAACAACACGGCAGCGATAGTCACCTGATTAGCCGTAATACCCCAATGTGCAAGACGGCCGCAAAGAGGGCGCAATAGATTTTGAAAAGCGGGTTTTAAATCGTAGATACTTGGCATAGGCAATGGGGAATGAAAAATGGAAGGATTATCATAACATTACGGATTTAGAGGCAAAAGCTTTTGTACGCAAAAAATTCAATAATATCAGGAAAAAATCCGTTTAATCCGCAAATCCGTTGTACTCAATTAACTATCGCTAAGCATAAGTACAACTGATCTGGGGATTGAACGGATTGATGCGATGGTATATTGAGACTAAAATGGAACGGAACAGCTCTGTGGAAAGACTTGTGCAATTATTCTCTATAACAAAAAATTACCCCCACATCAATCCGATCAATCCCCCGATCCGCTGTACTCAATTATAAGGGCGAACACGCAAGGGCAGCCCCTACACCAAATCGTATTGTAGGGGCATACCGTAGCGTAAGCCCTTGTGAAATTATTGACCTGAAAATCTATAGGTGGTAATAAGTTAATTACTCCTTTCCTTTTTCCCCTTCCTCTTCATCCAAATCACAAAACTCCATATTGGGACAGGCTATCCATTTTGGTAATGGTGTTAGCTGGCCTTCCATATCCCATCCCTTTTCCTCGGCCACCTCTTTAAGATAGTTTATTCGATCCTTGCTCAGAGGATGTGATGAGAAATATTGAGATAAGCGTAATCGTAATTTGCCTTGTTCCCTCGAAGCCTCATCAAGCCTCTTAAAGAAATCCAGGCTCTGCCCTCCATGTCCATAACGGTTAATGATCCGATACAAACCATAAAGATCAGCATCCTCTTCTTGAGTTCTACTGTAACTCAGTTGAGTCATATTTCCTGTCAGTGAAACAATATCCGGTATACCACCCGTTTCCGACGTGCCAAAGCCGACGGCCATGAAACCCACGATAAAAACCAGTGAGCGGCCTAAGCTTTTAACCGGATCGTAGGCTTGAAAATGCCCTAATTCATGCCCCAATATAAAAGCTAATTCGTTCTCTGATTCAACTTCTTTGAGTAACGCCGTATGAATAAAAACATGTCCCCCAACTGAAATGGCCGCATTGATAACCTCACTATCGACTAAATGAAGCGTTAGGGGTAAACGAATGCTTTCATCAGATTGAGGTAAGGATGCTAAAAGTCCCTCAAGGTATTGGATACGTTTGTCATCCACAATAGCTTCTTCCTCAGATAACAGCATAGGAAGCAACATCTCACCGATTTGACTCTCCGTTTCAGGACTGATTTGAGTTGCTACCCATTGCGCGAACAATCCGAGTGTCCATAAAATCAGCAGACTCACAATGAGCACTGTGCCCAATAAATAGGCAAAATTGGTTAATGGATGGTGAGCACTGACATTGCCTTCAGGCACTTTTTTGGGTTTTTTATACTTAGATAATATTGCTGTTAACATCTAACGGATTCCTGTACCATACGCAATCACTTCAACAGAACCGGGATCGGTGCTACCACCTGAACGGCCGCCAATTGTGGCTGTTTCTAACCGCACATTCAGCACTTGAGTGGCACCCCACGCCATCGCGTCTTCTTTCATCCGTAACAGTGCCTCTCGACGTCCCCGATCCAACAAGCTTTCATACACCTTTATTCTACCACCAACCAAATTTCTCAACATGGCCGATATTTTCTTAAAATAGTCAATCGAAATGACTACCGTTCCAACAAACAATTGGGCCTCATGGGCCTTGGGTAGCGTTTGCTTAGCCCCAAAAGTTACAAGAGGGACATGAAGCATTTTACGTTCCCGCTCTCGGATACTTTGATAATGTCGTTTTTCTAAGTAACTCCCAGATAAGTAGCCAAGAATCAGTAAAACAAGAGGAATGATAATTTGCAGTAAAATATCCATCGTTATTCCACCTTAACGGCTGTGCCATAAGCAAACAATTCCGCAGCGCCTTGCGCCACTGAAGAAGTCGCAAAGCGAATATTGACTACCGCATTAGCCTCCAATTCTTCTGCTTGTTGAACCATGCGCTCAATGGCTTCTTTACGGGAATCTTGCAATAATTCTGTGTAGCCCTTCAGTTCGCCGCCCACAATATTTTTAAAGCCCGCCATAATATCTTTACCAATATGTTTAGCGCGAATGGTGCTACCTTGCACTAACCCATAATGTTCCATAATTGTTTTGCCCGGAACACCTTCTAATGTTGTTAAAATCACACAATTCTCCTTTTTACCAAAAACTATTTTATATTTCACGCGTTTTTGCAAAAACTTTTGCACTTTTGCATGAAATGTTTAATGGTAAATCGTTAATTAAAAAAAATAGGGCCTTTTAAAAGTTTGGCCCAACATTATTACTGATGTTACGCACTCAACTTCTGTTCCAGAAAGAACACAAACAACAATTGGTGCTGGTATCGGGCTTCGCACTTCAATCATTCGATAACCCACTCATTCATATCAAATTATACTTAGCACT
>QNEL01000773.1 GCA_003645185.1 Candidatus Parabeggiatoa sp. nov. 3 | reverse complement strand
TGCGCCAAAGTGCTATACTTGGCAGTCTTTACGTCATACGTTTACTCATTTTCATTTAGATATTACGCCGGTATTGATGCCAATTCAGGCTGATGTTTGTGAAACTGTAGCGGAAAAAGAGACAGTTTGGCACAATCTTGAGAAGCCGCAGGCTTATGGTTTAGCTGCCCCAGTGGCTAGATTGCTGACACAATTAACTTTATTTAATACAGGAGAATTATTGTTATGAGTCGCATGGTTCATTGCGTTAAATTGGGTAGGGAAGCAGAAGGTTTAAAAGTGCAGCCTTATCCTGGTGAATTGGGAACCAAAATTTATGAAACGGTTTCTGAAGAGGCTTGGGAAATGTGGAAGAAACAGCAAACGATGTTGATTAATGAATATCGTTTGTCTCCCGCTGATCCCAAAACCCGTCAACTGATTAAAGAGGAAATGAACAAATTTTTATTCGGAGAAGGTGAGGCAAGCACACCGCCTGATTACGTGCCGCATCAGGCTTAAGGTAGGGTGTTGATTGAGGGAACCCCAGGTTCGTTCCACCTGGGGCTATTCACATTTTCAGGCTAAAGTTTCGCGGAGCGAAACTTTAGCCTGAAAACCCCTTCGGGGTTGTTTAACCCCATTTTTAAGGCTTTTGACAAACACAAAATCAGCATTAAACGAAGTTCAGCGTAGCTAAAAATATCGGTTAAAAAAAGCTCTCTGTCAACACCCTAGTGCAGGATCGCTCCAATCTTGATACCACTTAGCAAGCATCAAAAGGGGCAACCACAAGGGATTGCCCCTACGGGCAATCCCTTGTGGTTGCCCTGGTTTTCCAATGGTATTGAAACTTTCGCTCTCCTGCACTAGTACTCCGTCAATCTTGTTTTGATGGGTAGGATAAACCTGACAGGTTTTGAAAACCTGTCAGGTTTTTTTGTCTCAAAATAAATTTGGAACGAAAGGCGCAAAATAAATTTGGAACGAAAATCGCTTCGAGCAATATAACAAACAAAGAGGTATCCAATGCAATATCCTTTTCGTTATTGAAAACCGGCTGAGCTTAAGGAGGCTATACCGCTTGAACTTGATGTTTCAGAGATTCACCGTCAGCTCAAGATATTAGTGGCTTCTGATTTAATTGATCGAGGCACTGCTGATGTTGATTTCCGAGGTTTACAAGATGGTACGCTTAATCTGATTGTGCGTCATCGTTTTGAGAAGGAATTTTACAAGGTAGTTCCTAATATGACGCAAGAATTTCAGGATAAGATTGAAGAATTGACTAAGAAGACTCATTCTTTGCAAGGTTCTCTCAATTATTATGCGGGATTATATGCGGAATATTTGTTAGCCACGGCTTTTCGAGCTCACCCCCGTTTGATGTTAACAGATTATTTTCCGGATGCGAGCGAGACAAGCGAATTGAATTTGAGCCAAGTATTGGTACGTGTGCCGATTCAACGTGAAGATGGCAAGATTTTGAATCTTGATGTGGTAGCGGAATCGGCCTGTGGGCGAACGGTTTTAGTGGAAGTCAAAAAAAGGCAAATCAAAACGGGCCTCAAAATGGTTGAGGATTTTCAGGAAAAGGTTGATATTTATGGGAAGCTTTTCCCAGCGCAACCGATTTTGTCTGCTTTTTTGTCATTAGGTGATTTTACACAAGAAGCGAAAACGTATTGTGAAACGCATGGTATTGCAACGGCTTCTCAGTTGGCGGGTTTTTGAGGAAGTTTTAATTTTATAATCTCACGCAAAGTCGCTAAGATAGCAATTTAGCACCTTTGTGCCTTAGCTCGAAGCGTGAGATTGGTTTTAAATACAGGAGCAATTTATGACGACTTTGACGATTGAGCTGCCGGAATCATTAACTCAACAATTGCAAACCTATCAGATTTCAAAACAGCAATTGCGAATTGCAGTGACAGATTTTATTCAAAACTATATACGCCAATGCCAAGCACAACCTCAAGCCAGTACAGATGCCTCATTGCCTCCCTTTCTTGCTACCACGTTGTCTAAATTAGACCGTCTTGAGGATCAAGATTTATGGCGCATTGTACATACCGTCATGGATCGAGTAGATTTGGTGACGATGGAGACGTTGTCTGCCAAACAAGATGAAACTCACTTGAATCAGGCCTCTTCAAATCAGGCTCAAAAGTTGCTTGATCGTTATGATCAAGCTGTTTTGATTCGGGCAAAAGCAATCGCTTTGCTCAAAAAACGTGGTCATGATATTTCCTTATTGCAACATTCTTACGAAGCCCAATGAGTACAACTTATATTCCCCAAGCATTGCGACAACAAGCTTATGAAAGACTAATCTCCATTACGAAATCGGTTTGAAGACGAAAAAATCTCAGGATATTCCACCAAAGGCGAAAAAGTATTGTGAAGCGCACAGTATTATGGCTTCTCATTTGGCAGGTTTTTGAGGCCCTGATAGAACGCAGATGAAACTGATTATCATGATTAACACTGATTTTTTTTAATCAGCGCCATCAGGGGAGATAATTCTTTATTCAAAAGTGCTTTAAATGTTTTTTTAGCAATAATACCCGATTTGTCAAGCACTTCAGATATCATTCTGTAATGAATGAATGTTAAATTTTTCTGATTAGGTAAGATGGGTAAAGTTAATATCGTGTTGGTTTGTGGATGGGTAAAAATATAATTGCCCGACACCTCAGCCATCTCAAATCTTAATTGTTTGACTATACTTATACTGCACATGGGCATAGCTTAAACTTTTTGGTGGGCAACAAAAACCCGTTACCCACCCTACAAAAAATTTAAACAAAACGCTTGATTGATGAAAATGGTGGGCTACATTGCAACTATTGGCTTTCCCTTACCCTGTAAATCGTTGAAACACTAAAGACGCATTTGTCCCGCCAAAACCAAAGCTATTAGACATGACGGTGTTCAGTGTGACATTCTCCCTGTTTTCACGCACGATGGGTATGCCTTCTGCCTTTG
>QNEL01000772.1 GCA_003645185.1 Candidatus Parabeggiatoa sp. nov. 3 | reverse complement strand
TGTGTTTGCCCTTAATTTTCGGATGTTTGCATTTTACGTAGGGGCAATCCCTTGTGGTTGCCCTTAATTTTCGGATGTTTGCATTTTACGTAGGGGCAATCCCTTGTGGTTGCCCTTAATTTTCGGATGTTTGCCCTTTACGTAGGGGCAATCCCTTGTGTTTGCCCTTAATTTTCGGATGTTTGCATTTTACGTAGGGGCAATCCCTTGTGGTTGCCCTTAATTTTCGGATGTTTGCCCTTAATTCTCAAAAAGCAATTCCGATATTTTTTGAATAGCCTGATCAAGTTCATCGTAATAAAACGAAAAGCAGGGTATGCCACTGAGCCAAATTAAAAATTCAGACACAATGTCGTTTTCCAAAGGATTGCCTAACCAGACTTCATTTTCAATCAGGCATTGTAATGCCTCTATTGCCGAAATGGGTTTCAGTGTGGCACTTTGCCCAGCTTGATAGCGTGGAAATACCAGTGCGCTGACTGGCAAACGTGCTGTGGTTTTCATATATCGTGACGGATTCAGATAACGTACATCACGCTTTCGGCTATTATAAACAGGTAATTCATTTAATTCAGGATAGTGGGTATCCAATAGGTGCCAACTGCCTTTTTTAATGCTCAAGCTGGTGAGTAATGGGGTAATGTGATGAGTACCACGCTGTATTGGCACCATATCATCGCCTAAATAACTATACCCTTCTTTCAACAACGCAGCCGTTAACGTACTTTTTCCATAGCCAGAGGGGGCGGGCATGACAACCGCTTTTTCTCCATGCGCCACGGCCATCGCATGTATCATGGCAAGCCATTCGGTGTTTGGATAACTCAGCTTTAAAATTTCATGCACTAAATAGCCTTTAACATTTTCAAATAACGAATCACGAAAAAGTTCGGAGCCGTCTGCCCATAAAATGTGTTTGTGTGCGACATGAATTAAGGTAAAGTTTTTAAGGGGTTGTTGATCATGCACTTCAATATGGGCAAAAAGAGAGTGTATCTGATTAGCCAAACCATTCTTATCGTTAAAATGCAAACTGAATGGCGTATTGGCGAGTAAATAGCATTTGTAGGTATTCAGTGATTGGGTATCAAATTGAACTGGAGTGGATACAATAGCAGCATTATCATCCTCTAGCATCAAGGGCGTTTCACTTTCTACAGAGTCGACTAATAATTTATGCTGATACCAATTATCACATAACTTTTTAACATCTTGTTCAGCAATTGAACGTGGAATATTGAAAAACTCAGCGAGTTGTTCAATGACTTGTTCATCACTGTGCCCTTGAGCAAACCATTGCCAAACTAATCGGGCTGATGGATTTAAAAGCAATAATTGGTTAGTCGCGTGGTTTAATAAAACCAGATGTTCTTCAAAAACGTGTTCAGTTATATTAGATGTGGTTAAGATGTTCATTTAATTGAGGTGCGTCATCCTGTTATTGAATAGCGTTGCGTTAACCATTGTTGAAGACTGCTATGAGTTTGAAGCCATACTTTTATTGATTCGCTATCCGAGGGCATATTTTCCAATAGTTCGGCAAAAATGGATTGATGGTAGGCAATGGCTTGGAAACGGGTTTCTAATGGATTACCCTCATTCAGAGCAAAAAATGTCCAATCTTCTGGTTTTAATTTCTCAATACGGCGTTGTAAATGCAGTTCAATGTCATTCTGAAAAATCGCCTCATTTTCAATTATAAGCACATTCTTCAATCCCTGCCGTTTGGCTCGCTCAATAATATGACGATGTGATAAGGTATAACCCGCCTCTGGATTTGTCTCAATGGCACGACGTACTCTTTGTAAAATACCGAGCTTTTGGAAACCGGCTTGTATTTTATCCCAATGTGTCGTTTGATAATCTGAATTAATACAATAAATGGCATCAAAGAAATAAAAAGGACTTTCCAGTTCTTTTTTGACTTGAGTCACAATTTGTTCAGTTTGTTCTTGCCCTATTTGTTCTATAAAGTGTTTTTCTATTGGGGCACACTCTAAGCCTAATTCATCATAAGCGACAAAAAAATTATAAATGCGATCTGCCCAGCTTTTTTCGTAGGGTATTTTTAAGGGGCGCGGGAAACGATGCAACCAGCGTAGAAAAGGTAAACATAAAGTGCGTCTACCCTGTTGACGAAATTTTTCATGGATATAACCTTCTTCACAAGCGAATCCACGAAAACGCGGATTAAAACCAAGCCAGGCCTCTTTGCGACTAGCAAACAACCCCATACCTTGCATGGCTATATCAAAAACATCGCCCTCAATATTTTCGCCGCGCGCATCCGTTTCCCAAATACCATACATACCCCGATCCCATTCGGGGTTCATGTGCGTCGATAAGGTACTGAGATCATCCCTAACCAGCGGCCCTTGTAATAGATCATAACAGTCTGGATTGTCATCTAAAAAATCAATGAGTTTGCGTATGGCACCTGGCATGATCAGCACATGGGAATCGATACATAAGACATAATCCGCATCCGCTTCACAAAAGACGAGATGCTTAACTGTTGTACCGGTTTGTTCTGTATAGGGCACATAATAATAATTAGGAATGGCCGTTTCGAGTTTTTGGAGTTCTTGAGCGATTGCCCCTTCAGGATGATTATCAAGCACCAAAATACAGATTTCATCTGCCACTTCCGGATGATAGCAACGAATGGCTTGGACTGAAAAATACACACCATCAAAATCATCGTAGGTTGCCATACCAATACAGAGTTTATGATGTTGTCTCTTTTTTCGCGGTATCTCAAATGCTATAAATTCATTTTCTTGCCAAAGTTTCAATAGATTGAATAAATCTTTGGCAATATCTGCTTTATTTTCGATAAAGACGGCTTGTAAAGCTGCCCTGATTGCCCGTACCTCGGTTTTGCCATCACAAAATGTCCAAATAAAGACGGCCATTGGATTAAGTAAATAGCTCTCCTCGTGAGATTGAGAAACTAACTTATCTTGCTCATC
>QNEL01000771.1 GCA_003645185.1 Candidatus Parabeggiatoa sp. nov. 3 | reverse complement strand
GTAATCAAAGCAATCACAGGATAAGGGGTATTGGGATCAAATTCAGTACTGTGTGCCCCTTCCAAGCCTATTTCTCTGGCAAAATCAATAACAGCCACCTGCATCCCTAAACAAATACCTAAATAAGGGATATTATTTTCCCGTGCATACTGTGCAGCCAAGATTTTGCCTTCAATACCCCGTTCACCAAAACCACCGGGTACTAAAATCGCGTCTACATCTTCCAAATCAGTGCTTTGCGATTCAAATTCTTCAGAATCAATATAGATAATCTTAACTTGAGTGCAAGTATGGATGCCAGCATGAATCAAAGCTTCATTCAGTGATTTGTAAGCATCAGTTAAATCTATGTATTTGCCCACCATTGCCACAGTCACACTGGTTTCGGGATTATCCATCGCCGTTAAAACCGATTCCCATTCCAATAAATTTGCTGGCGGCGTATCCAATTTTAATTTATCACATAAAATGTTATCCAGCCCTTCTTCATGCAGGAACAAAGGCACGCGATAAATTGAATCAACATCTACCACTGAAATCACAGCAGATTCATCGACATTAGTAAATAAGGCAATTTTTTGCCTTTCCCCTTCATACAATGAACGGCTAGAACGACACAGTAAAATATCAGGTTGTATACCAATAGAACGCAATTCTTTAACAGAATGTTGAGTCGGTTTCGTTTTGAGTTCACCAACAACATGAGGCACCAAAGTTAAATGAATAAAAAGGGCGCGTTCATGCCCTAATTCCCCACCCAGTTGACGGATGGCTTCTAAAAAGGGTAGCGATTCAATATCTCCCACTGTACCGCCAATTTCCACCATCGCAACATCAGCATCACCAGCCCCTTCAAGAAGACGCCGTTTGATTTCATCAGTAATATGAGGAATGACTTGTACAGTAGCCCCTAAATAATCACCGCGCCGCTCCTTGTAAATCACGTTTTCATAAATGCGTCCAGTGGTAAAATTATTACGTTGCCCCATAGTCGTCCGCACAAAACGTTCATAATGCCCCAAATCCAGATCAGTTTCGGCACCATCATCAGTCACAAACACTTCCCCATGTTGAAAAGGACTCATCGTACCCGGATCAACATTGATATAGGGATCTAATTTCAATAATGTGACTTTGAGTTGACGTGTTTCAAGGAGAGCAGCTAAAGAGGCGGAGGCAATACCTTTGCCCAGTGAAGAAACGACACCGCCCGTAATAAAAATAAATCGTGTCATAGTGAATGAAGTTTTTCGTTTGTAGTAGGCGATTTATCGCCCTGTGGTATTCTGTAACACTCTAAATACTGAAACATAAGTTTTTTAATATTATAAACGAATTAATAAATGTATTTCACGCGCTTTGTTTAGCGAAGCGCTTTGTAGCGCGTGAAATGGTGGGTAACGTCTTTTGGTTGCCCACCTTAAGCTTTAATAACTCCAAAAAATTAATGGGGCCGGCACAAAAACACGCTACCCACCCTACGGTATATTATACTCAACGAGGTGATAAACTTAACTTTTTTTTAAATGAGCCAGCGGGAATTGTAGGGCTCCCTACGGGTTTTTGTTGCCCACCATTTTGATCTTAGATTAATAAAATCAATCACTTATCTCATCTCTTTATTACTGACATAACAGAACCTAATGACTCAATATCAATTTGTCCAACATTTACCCGATTTAATCCAACCAGAAGACTATGCTAACGATCCACAAGGGCATCGCATCCGCTTTCAAATCAAAACCACCCCTGAAGGTGTTGAAATCTTAGGCGATGCCATGCGCCCGATCACCTTAGAAAAACTGTTAGAAGCCCTTGAAACTAAAAACATTGAACAAATGCTTTGCGGTTAACTCAAAATCCATGCCTAAAAAACCATGAAAAACAACAACATAGAAAAATTACGCGCTGGATTTCAACACGGCAAAGCCATTGCGATGGATCCGATGAATGCCTTATCGGTTCAAGAAGGCGAAGCGATGACAACTTTAAATTCTTATTGGCTCCATCAACGATGTGATCAATGTGATCATACTTTTCGGGCCGGCGATAAAGTGCTGATATCTCCAGAGAATCCGATACGACATCACAGCACATTATTATCTTGTGCCCAACCCACCCCACCACGATCCTCCCCATCGGCAGAAACAAGCGCCTTTTTTCAAGGTTACGATACAACTTGCCCAGCACCGGATCAAGCGCCCCTTAAACGCTTAGAAGAAGGTGATCCATTACTCACCCCAGCTTACGGCGGCTTTCAACGTCATAGTTGCACCATTTGCGGCCATACCTTACGCATATCAGACTTAGTGATCTTATGCCCCTGCCAACCACAAAATCCACAATGTCAAATAGCAATCCACCGTGATCCAAACCACGGTTTACATTGTTGGCAACTTTGGGAAGCCAATGAAGGCCGTTATTGCCCAGCAACCTCTCATTAATTATTATAAATAAACTAAACATACGCAATGTGATTTGAAATCACCATACTATATCAAAGCGTCTCTTGCGTCTCTTGCGTCTCTTGCGTCTCTTGCGTTATAAATAAAAATCATGAACACACGCGACGAATTACTACACAAAGCCATAGCCTGTTATCAAAAAGCGGGCATGAAATCTGAAGTCTGTTGGGAAGCTTGGGCCTTATCGATGCTAAGCCCATAAAAGATTATTTATTGATTTTGATTATATTTATAGACTACAATTTTTTCCAATTGTAACGCGATATAAAAGACTCTATTATTAAACAACAGGCTCATTTCTATTGTTCAGGCATACGCAATAATTTATTGATAACACCGTTTTTTAAAACATGTTTAAAATTACTCCAAAACACATTCAAGTCTATTATAAAGAACTCAAAGAATTTGAGCGTTTAGGGCAAGCCCATGAAGGCACCGTCAAAATCGCTTTTCAACATCTTTTAGAAACGATAGCTAAACAATCACAATGGGTATTAACTCAAGAAAAT
>QNEL01000770.1 GCA_003645185.1 Candidatus Parabeggiatoa sp. nov. 3 | reverse complement strand
TCAACCGGAGCCTCTTCTTCTGAACGTGGTGAAGAGTCAGGTACCAATCTCTCTCCGAAAGGTGTACGAACACTTCTCATACCGGCTGGTACTTCTTCGTCTCTTCTGATTTGTAAATCAACCTCTGCCTCTTCTTCTGAACGTGCTGTGTCGTCAGAATGAGGTACGAATCTCTCTCCAAAAGGTGTACGGACACTTCTCATACCTGCTGGTACTTCTCTTGTCATTTGTCTTTGAACACGAGGCGCATGACGGGTTGCCGCTTGAGGGGTTTCACTGGTGTTATCAACAGAGGGCTCTTCTGGCATTTCAATTGAAAGGGGCTCCATTAGCCTAGCCATTGAAGCTGTAGAGTCTACAATTGTGGCAGTCTCTTCTACCAGAGAGTCATTCGATGAGGCACTATCTGAATCCTCTACATCCATTTCTCCTGCCATTCCGTCTGAAGAATCAGAAGAATCGACACCCGTCGTCATTTGTTCCTGAAGAGGGGTAGCAGCAGAAGGGGGCATAGAACGAGCGCGTAATTCAACGACTTCTTCTACAGGGGCCGTATCTGTACTGAACTCAATGCTTCTTTCGCGTGTCGCTTCATCAACTGTCAACCCCTCAATAGATGCGTTTCCTGATGCCCTATCGGTGTCTGCTTCGGGAACAGCACGCTCTAAATCCTCTACCTCTCCAGCAAAAGCATGAGCCTCAACTTCTGGAGGTTGTGGCGGAAGGCTCATGCCCTCCATTAGCTTGGATATCAAATCAAGCAATTCTGCAGTTTTTTCTTGACGAACCAAAGCGAGAAACTCTTCAGCCTTTTTTCTTTTATTTTCTGAAAGAGCAGGTTCGTTTTCCAGTTCGTTCTGGAGAACGGCAACAAAGGCTTCCTTGCTGTTAGGAAGACACTCTGCTATCTCTTTCCTTTCTTCAAGGAGACAATTTATAAATCGATCAACAACTTGTTTTAAATTTTCTGACTCCTCATCAACCGTTGTTTGAGCAAGCGTGGGCGTTTCCACACCAGCGCGTTTCATCACGGTGATCCCTTCTACACCAATCGTTAAAATATCCGCTAAACCTTTGCGAGCAATCTGGTAGCGTCGATAGTCGTCTTCTGTTTCCAAAACCAGCAGCGAGGTGTAAGGCGACAATACCCGTTCTTTAACCGATAGGTTAATGATTTCATTATGAAAAGCATTTTTCTGGTCAGGATCAGAGTTGTTGTCTTCCAAGTCTAAGAGTTTGTCAAGACGCGCCCGTACCCATTCGCGCTTGAGTAACAGAGCAATGCCTTTTGATTTCGAGGCTTTAGGGGGCATTTGAGAAAGGGGGAATTTTTTGTCACCAATACTGATATTAATCCCCTTCGAGGGGTTAGAGGCGATTTGGCGTTCGGCAAATATAATCAGCGGTTCATTGGTTTGCAAGGCTTCAACCTTTGAAGGCCAATACCAATTTGAACCTGAAACGGTGATGGGGATATCAGCATAAACGGGGCTCGTCAGTTTTCGCTTGATCTGAGCATCGCTGAGTGTGAGGGAGGCAACGATACCGGGATATTGGCCGGCTTTAGCGAGCTGACGAGCGATTTGCTTATCGCTGTGATAAGAGGGGATTAAAACATCGACTCTTTCTAGCCAATCAAGGGTTTTCAGTTGCGCTGCCAGTTGAGCGGCTGAGGTTTCACCTGCGGTGATAACCGCATCTGAAATCAGCAGTAGTCGCGCTTTTTTCAGTTTTAAGGCTTTTAAGGCCGCAATGGCGCTATCCAAGCGCGACGCGCCCAAGGCTTGGTGTTGTTGAACTTGATCAATTAAGGCCGATTGTGCGTTGAGATTGTCGGCCGTGCCGATTTCTCGGATTGCTTGATCATAAGTATAGAGTCGCAGTGTTCCGATTTGTAATGAGGGCAAAAGGGTTTGAAGACGTTTTAAGGTGTCCGACAAATAGGGTGCTTGCGAGGCTGAGGTATCCATTAAGAGGATCAGATTATCAAAACTGGGCTTGATTTCCTGATTGGCAGTATCGGTAAAAGGGATAATTCTAGCGGCCACGATTTGTTCGCTTTGCATCACAATTCCCCCTAGTTTGCCTTTTTCAACAGAGGGAAGTTGAGGCTGATAGGGCATTCTCAAATCAACAGTGGGTTGATAATCGCGTTTGTCAATCGTGAGGATTTCACGTTTTGACAGGCTACCTGTCAATTCGCCCAGGATGCTAAAACTGTCGCTGTCATAAAAGACTTGAATGGACAAGTGTTTTAACTGTGGTAACCCTTTGAGCGGCAAAACATATTCGCTATTCTCACCTAGCAAGCGTTGAGAATAAGACAATATGAGTAATTTTTCAGACTGGGGGGCAATGGGAAAAATCCGGGCATTAAAACGGTTACCGCTGTCTGTTTCTAACAAAGCGGGATCTTGACGACGATGCAAAAAGTCTTCGTAGGCACGACGAGCCAGTTGTTTTTCAACCACTTCGCCTTCTTGCAGCTGATCACCGATTTTCATGGCAAAGCGACTGATCGCGGCATTATCGGGCAAGATGATTTGAAAACGGCCTTCACGCTGACGGTTTTGCGGATTATAAAAAACCATTTTCAGTTCCGTGAATGCCAAAAAGCCGTCCAATACGACACGCGCTTCTAATTTGTGCAATTCAAGCCCCGTACCATCTGAGGCGGTAAGTGATATACGGGATTCAGTCGCGAATCCCGTTTGACTCAATAGGAGAGTCAATAGGGTTATAAAGGAGGTGAGTGTTTTCATAATGCGTATTCAGTTTGAGTTGTAGCTTGATATATAACTACAAGGATTATTTATTCGATGCGGATTTGAACATCGTGATGCCCAATTTCTTATTATATATAGCGTTTCCCGATTGCATGGAGTACAAAAATCGATCATAAAAAAATTAAAACGCACAACCCCGAAGGGGTTGAATGTGAATAGCCCCAGGTGCAACCTGGGGTTGCATGAAATTAC
>QNEL01000769.1 GCA_003645185.1 Candidatus Parabeggiatoa sp. nov. 3 | reverse complement strand
TTCAGAATTTCATCTGGGCGAACACGCAGGTTCGCCCCTACAACATATAGGCTCGTAGGGGCAGCCCTTGCGTGTTCGCCCTTTAGCCACTCTGTTTGAGTACATTTATTTATGAAAGAACTGATTCGAGTATTAAAAGCCATATTGGCTATTTTCCAACAATCAAAACTGGTTAGTTATAAGGGAGAAAATTTACAATCAATTGAAAGTAAATTAAGAGCTTTTTATCAATCTTCAGCATCTGATCACTATTATGAAGAACTCTTGGCATTATCTGCGGGGGAAGAGTTATCTCATTTTTATGATATGAAAAGGCGATACAGATTTCTTGAACTGTGTGAGCAAGCAGAGATAATTCTAGATTTTGGTTGTGGTGCTGGTAATTTGGCTTTAGCCTTGTCTAATCATTTTCCTTCCAAACCCATTTTTGCAAATGATATTGGTAAAAGTGCCGGTTGTCTGTTGAAGGAACCCATACCCAAAAATTTTACCTTTAAAAAAGCCAGCGTACTCAATTCACAATTTGATATCGCTTCGTTTGATTTGGTTATCTCAAAATACGTGATAGAACATGTCGTCTATCCTGATGACATGATAAAAGAAGCTCATCGTATATTGAAGCCTAATGGCTATTTATATTTAGTTTATCCGCATCTAATATTCAGGGCTGATGTTGGAACTATTCTGAAAGAACTCGTTTCTTGGGCTACTTTTTCAAGAAAACTCACTTATTTGGATCCACAAGTTGATTCCGATAAACCGCTATTGGAATCTGATGATGATGCGGCATGGTTATCAAATCCTGTCAAAATTCAAAGGATGATGAAAGATTGTGGATTCGACATTGTCGCAAATAAACCCACACAATCTTTGCTAATAGCTAAAAAACGTGATTTTTAAATTGGCTAAAAATACGATTTCTTTAAGAAATCGTATTTTAAAAAAAGTTAACATACTTTCCGGCACTTTTAAATTAAATGGAAAATAAAGTTGTCAATAATTAAACAATTCTGGTTAAGATTAAATCCAAGTCAAAAAATGGTGAGTTTTTTACAAACCAATTTTCTGATCGTAATCATTTTAAACTCCGGTAATTTTTTCAGCTATTTATTCCAGCTTATCATTGCGCGTTCACTTTCCACTACCGACTATGGCAGTTTTAATGCTCTTGTTTCTTTTAAAATGATGGTGCTGGCACCACTCGGTGTCATACCTTTCATCATCACCCGTTATACTGTTCGCCTGAATGCAAACCAACTTGATCAAGTGAAAATGCTGATGTGGAAATTTTTCCAAGGATTATTAATAATTGGCATAGCCCTTCTCATTATCGGTTTGTTGGCACTGCCTTGGTTAAAATCCTACTTACATATCCATTCAAATACACCCCTTTTAATTGCCATCATTACTGCGGTAGTTAGCTTATTTGCACCTATACTGGGTGCGACGTTACAAGGTTTACACCGAATAATTGTGAGCAGTTGGGTAGGAACGAGTTCAACAATAATACGAGTGATGCTGACATTAATCCTAGTGACTTGGCTAGGTTGGGGAATTAATGGCGCGTTACTAACGGGTTTAATGACGACAATTATAGTACTTGGATGGTGTTTATGGTTATTGCGCGATGTGTTACGACAACCCTTGGCACCGTTGCCGCCGGGTATTTTTCGAGAAATGGCGCGATATGCGGTACCGGTTGCTCTCTTTACGATATTCAGTTCGTATGCCAATAATATTGACTTAGTTCTCGTTCAACATTATTTGCCTGAAGATTCGGGATTTTATGCGACTGCGACGATTTTAGGCAAAATTGCTTTTTTTGTGCCGGCTGTATTGGTAATGGTATTATTCCCAGAAGCCGCTAAAAATCAAGAGGAAGGTGAAGAAAACCCACGATTTTTATGGATAACGTTGTGGGGAACTGCCCTACTTGGCGGCGGTGTGGCTTTGATTTGTAATTTGTTTCCTGAATGGATTATTGCCCTTTTATTTGGTAGGCAATATGTTGAATCAGCCCCATTATTACAAATAATCAGTATTGCAATGGCGTTATTAGCACTATCTAATGTTCTTTTTACTTATAACCTCGCCCACTTTCGTTATGGTTTTCTGTGGTTTTTAGCCGGCGGTGTGGGATTATTATACTCGCTCATCTACTTTTTCCATGACACCCCACTGATAATCGCGCAAATTTTGTTATTATCAATTGCCCTTATTTTTATGGGTACCTTGGGATGGTATGTTGTAATAGTAAGTACTGAACCATAAATTTTCAGGTATTTTATCTATAATGCCTGTAGAGACGCGATGCTTCGCGTCTCTGCAAAAAACAAGAGACGCGATGCTTCACGTCTCTGCAAAAAACAAGAGACGCGATGCTTCACGTCTCTGCAAAAAACAAGAGACGCGATGCTTCGCGAATCTGCAAAAAACAAGAGACGCGAAGCATCGCGTCTCTACAAAAAAACAAGAGACGCGATGCTTCGCGAATCTGCAAAAAACAAGAGACGCGAAGCATCGCGTCTCTACAAAAAAAACAAGAGACGCGAAGCATCGCGTCTCTACAAAAAACAAGAGGGCCGCGCGCGTGAAATCCTAAAAAGGTGGATCGGGGCAACCACAAGGGATTGCCCCTTTGCTGTAAAATACCGGTTTATTTGTGCTTCAGTACTTATTATTTGTGCCAAACAAAAAATGACGATTTTACAAATACCCTTTTTTCAAAAAACGGAGTGCTAAAATAACAATTTTGTAGTATTCAATCATTTCAACTCAATTGGAGAATTTATGGCCGTTCCTTTTTTAGACTTAGTCTCGCAATATCATGCGATTAAAGACGATGTGCTTAGTGGCATGACTGAGGTGATGTCTAAAGCTAATTTTATATTAGGTTATCAAGTCAGCGAATTTGAAAACCATTTCGCATCTTATGTAGAATGTCAGTATGCTGTGGGTGTTGCTTCCGGATTAGATGCACT
>QNEL01000768.1 GCA_003645185.1 Candidatus Parabeggiatoa sp. nov. 3 | reverse complement strand
TACTTCAAACGGGCTTAAATCGTTTCCGTAAGTATCTTGTAAACGGCGTTTGATTAGGGATACAGCAAAAGGCGCTATATCAATGCCTATCCATTGGCGGTTTAAACTTTCGGCAGTGTCAATCGTTGTACCACAACCACAAAAAGCATCAAGTATAATATCGCCTTCGTTTGAACTGGCTTTTATTATTCTTTCTAATAAAGCTTTAGGCTTTTGGGTTGGGTAGCCTAGTCTTTCTTTAGCTTGTCCAGCAATGACGGGTATATTCCAATAATCACACATAGGAACACCGGGAGAAAGTTCTGCTGTTGCTCTTATTTTTTTCTTTCCATGTTCATCAATGGTTGTAACAATTTTTTTACCGCCTTTAATTCTTTTTTTTGTTTGTTCTGTAAAATCATCATAAAGTTGATTCCATATGACTATATCCGATTTACCATATCTAAAAATAATATCATGCATTCGTTGAAAATTGTCTTGTTTTGATGGCCATCTTTTATAACACCAACTCACTTCATTCCTAAAATTCTTAACCCCAAACACCGCATCACAAACCGTTTTCAAATAATGACTAGCCGTAGGATCACAATGCAAGTAAAAACTCCCGGTTGGTTTCAAAACCTTATGCAGTTCAATAATCCTTAATGTCATCATCACCAAATAAGGAAATACTTGTGGGGCTATGTTTTGATAGGCATTGAGCAAGTCAAGTAATTTGTCATGGTGTATCGTGTCCAGTTCAGTCAAAGAATCCCCCACGCTATGCAATGACCAAGTATCTTCAAAAGCCACTCGTTGCGTTTGAATTTCCTTATCATCAAAGAAGACATTGTAATTACGTTTAGAATTAAAGGGCGGATCAATGTAAATTAAATCCACAGATTCTGGTTTGATTTCCAGTTCATTCCTAAGAATGTCTAAGCAGTCGCCTAAGTAAAGTTTGTTCATTGTACTATTATGAGACGATTATGTCGTTATTCAATAAAACACAAAAACGAAAAGCATGATATGTTGAGGATATGCGAATGTCAATAACTCTTTTCAAAAAGGGCAAGCACTTGCTCGGCCTTTTCCATCTATTTCAAACGGCACTTCATTCACTGAATACCACGGTGTTCAGTGTTCATAAATTAGATGTAGCGATTCTTGAACGCCATCAAGTACCTTTTGGTGGACTTGACACAGTCGCTGAGATTGTGGAGTGATTAATTAAAGGGTTGTGCCATGTTGATATTGATTGAAATATTAGTAAAATCAATAAGTTAATAGTCTTTTGTTGCCCAAAAAAAAGCCCTCGCATCATCACAATGCAAGGGCTTTTTTTATGCCTAAAATTATTCCTGAAAAAAGAGTTGATTTATGACAGTCAGAAATCAGGAGTTTGACAATCTACTAGTTGAAGCGATAAAGGGTGAGACAAGAACCATTGGTAATTACGAGACGGGGCATTGCACCACTATTAAACTTTCAATGAAACCACCAGACACATCATAATAAGTATGTCTGGTAGTACTTGGGAAGATAAGCACGGAGATGACTAGATAACTCTACCGAAGCCTCAATCAGGTTGGCGTGTTAACCCCTATTCAAACCCAATGATATTCCACATTGCTCGATTATAATAATTGGCATCCGCACCTACCATATCCGGACTCTTGAGCCAACCTCCTTCACCCCCTTCACTGGCAGCTTTCGCTCCTGTTGAAAACAAATAGCGATTTGTCTCTTTGTTTTTCAACAGGTAGACATTGCCACGTTTAATCATACGCCACTTGGCGCGTTCATAATAATTGGCATCCGCGCCTACAATAGGCGGACTTTTGAGCCATCCTCCTTCACCCTCTTCACTGACAGCTGGCTTCCCCGTTGAAAAGAGGTAGCGATTCGTCTGTGTGTTTTTGAACAGATAAAAATCCCCTCTTTTAATCAGATACCACTGTGCTCGATTGTAATAATTGGCATCCGCTCCTACAATAGCCGGACTCTTGAGCCATCCTCCCTCACCGCCTTCACTGGCAGCGGGATCCCCCGTTGAAAATGCGTAACGATTTGTCTCGATATTTTTCAACTTCACCACTGTTGCAGATGCTTCCTCTGCCATAGCAGTCGTCGATCCAAGCGACAAACATAGAAAGCTTGCTCCAGTCAACAAAGCAAGTGTTTTCTTCCAAGATGGAAACGTTTTTAAAGGCATACAAAAAACTCCTCTATAAAAAATTAAAGGGATAAGTCTCATGTTTCCCAACAACGGTTATATCAAAAAACTATTATGCCGTTGCTACTGAAACACGAAAACGGAAAGCATGATACCTTGAGAATTACCCCAATGTCAATAACTTTTTTCAAAAAGGGCAAGCACTTGCTCGGCATTTTCCATCTATTTAAAACGGCACCTCATCCACTGAATACCACAGTGTTCAGTGTTCATAAATGAGAGGTAGCGATTCTTGAACGTTATCAAGTACCTTTTGCTGGACTTGACACAGTCGCAGAGATTGTGGAGTGATTAATTAAAGGGGAGTCATGTTGATATACAGCAGTATTTCTAAAATGTTGGACAAAGTTGCCCATTAATACTAGGTACGAGAAAACTCTTCTCGTTATGAGCGAACTCTTGGCGTGCTTGGTTATTGGGCAATTTAGCCAAAGCTGTTATGACAATTTGGTTTCGGCTTAAAACCATTGGCCAATTCAAATTAGCAATATCTAAAGCGACGGTTCGACTTTGGCATCGTTTTTGCTATTCGCGCACGCTAAATAATATAAATATAATAATATATTACAGGATTCGTAGGGTGGGTGAGCTTTGCTCAAATGAACTCAATATAAACCCAGCTTAGATGGTGGGCAGCAAAAAGACGCTACCCACCCTACATTAAACCAAATAAGGTAACTCATTGAGCTTAGATGGTGGGCAGCAAAAAGACGCTACCCACCCTACATTGAACCAAATAAGGTAACTCATTGAGCTTAGATGGTGGG
>QNEL01000767.1 GCA_003645185.1 Candidatus Parabeggiatoa sp. nov. 3 | reverse complement strand
TAAGGCTTTAGAGGATGTCGCCGCGACGATTGACGAGTATAGTTATAAACAGCATTTTTTAAACACCGTTTATGAGCGGTTTTTTCAAGGCTTTTCAGTCAAAGTGGCGGATACGCATGGGATAGTGTACACCCCACAACCGATTGTTGATTTCATGGTGAAATCAGTTAATGAGATTTTAGACAAGGAGTTTGGCAAGTCTTTGGCGAGTCAAGGGGTACATCTGCTTGATCCGTTTGTCGGAACGGGTAATTTTATGGTGCGGATTATGCGGGAGATTGCCGCTGAAAGTCGTCTGGATTTGAGTTATAAATATGCTCATGAACTGCATTGTAATGAGGTGATGTTATTGCCCTATTACATCGCCTCTCTGAATATTGAGCATGAGTTTTTGAATTTAATGGGCGAATATCAGCCTTATGAGGGGATATGTTTAGCCGATACGTTTGAATTGGCTGAGGGAATACAATCTGAACTGTTTGCACCAGAGAATACTGAACGGGTGAAAAAACAGCAAGTGACTGATTTTTTTGTGATTATTGGGAATCCACCTTATAATGCGGGGCAAATTAATGAGAATGATAATAATAAGAATCGCAAGTATCCGGTGATTGATGGGCGAGTTAGGGAGAGTTATGGTAAGGCTTCTAAAGCGACGAATAAAAATGCCTTAGCCGATCCGTATGTGAAGGCGATTCGCTGGGCTTCGGATAGGATTGGAGATGAGGGGATTGTTGCCTTTGTCACCAATAATGGTTTTTTGGATAATGTTGCCTTTGATGGAATGCGTAAACATTTAGGGCAAGATTTTTCGTCTGTGTATCTGCTTGATTTGGGTGGTAATGTGCGGAAAAATCCAAAATTGTCTGGCACAACACATAATGTTTTTTGTATTCAAGTCGGTGTCAGTATCAATTTGTTGGTTAAGAAAAAGGAGACTAAAAACGCTGAGATTTTTTATGCGAGTGTTGATGAAAATTGGCGTAAAGAGGCTAAATATAGCTATTTAGATGAAAAACAACAAGTTAGTCAAGTTGAGTGGCAACTAATTGCCCCTGATAAAAAACACACTTGGTTAACTGAGGGCTTGCATTCTGAGTTTGATGAGTTTTTGCCATTAGGCACTAAAGAGGCTAAGAAGGCTAAAATGGATGTTGAGGGGGTTATATTTAACCTCTTTAGTAATGGTGTAAAAACTAACCGCGATGCTTGGGCATATAATTTCAATCAAGAGGTGCTTGCTGATAAGATGCAAGGAATGATTGGGGTTTATAATAATCAGGTTAATAAATGGCAAGACTGGTTAAACGATGATAAGAACCAAGCTATTTTTTCTAAATTAAAGAAAAATGAGCAAAATGCTAAAATTGATGATTTTGTTCTGTATGATGACAGTCAAATTAGTTGGGCACTGAGTTTAAAAAATGATTTAAAACGAGGAAAGAAAGCGATATTTTCAGAGGATAAAATCAGAAGCTCTCTTTATCGCCCATTCACTCGTTCTAACTTGTTTTTTGATAGAGTGATGAATGATGCTATATATAGGATTCCTTCAATTTTCCCGATACCCACCACTGAAAATGAAAATAGAATGATTTGTTTAGCTGGTGTTGGAGATAGAAAAGGTTTTGGTTGTTTGATATCAAACTTAATTCCCTCGCTTGATTTAGCATTTGAAAAAGCTCAATGCTTTCCTCTCTACACCTACACAGAAGACGGCACCAACCGCACAGAAAACATCACCGATTGGACATTAACCCATTTTCACAACCACTACCAAGACACCAGCATCACGAAATGGGCAATATTTCACTACGTCTATGGCTTATTACATCATCCCAGTTATCGTGAAAAATACAAAGCCAACCTAAAACGAGAACTTCCTCGTTTGCCAATGGCAGCCGACTTTTGGGCATATTCAAAATCAGGGGGAAAACTGGCAGATTTACATCTTAATTATGAAGATCAAGCACCTTATCGGCTCAAGCTGATTGAAAATTCAAAAGTGCCATTTAGTCTCAAAGTCGAGAAAATGAGATTATCGAAAGATAAGCGGCAATTGAAATATAATGACTTTCTGACATTGGATGGGATACCTGAGCGCGTGTTTGAATATAAATTGGGTAATCGCTGTGCTTTGGATTGGGTGATTGATCAATATAGGGTTAAAGTGGATAAGCGGAGTGGGATTGTCAATGATCCGAATCGGCCGGATGATAAAAAGTACATTTTGGAATTGGTGAAAAAGGTGATTACCGTCAGTTTAGAAACGCTGAAAGTGATTGAAACGTTGCCGAGTTGGAAAAATTGAAATAACTAACATACCGGTTTTTTAAAACCGGTATTAACATTAATTAATAGTCTACTACCAAACATGTTTTCTATTACCCAAAAACACATCCAAGCTTACTACCAAGAACTCAAAACATTTGAGCGCGTAGAGCAAGCGCACGAAGGCACTGTCAAAATCGCTTTTCAACATCTGTTGGAAAATATAGCGAAACAATCGAAATGGGTACTCACGCAAGAAAATACCTTAAAAAGAGGCCAAAAGTGTATCCGTTTAGATGGCGTGCTATTTGATGAGGCTAACTTACCGCGCGGTTATTGGGAAGCTAAAGATACTCAGGATGACTTAAGCAAAGCTGTTCAAAAAAAGCTTTATACCGATAATTACCCTGATGATAATATTATTTTTCAGGCCCCTGATCGCGCTATCCTCTATCAAAATGGGCGAGAAGTTTTAGATGTCTCTTTAAATGAACCCGATAATCTGCTCAAAATCTTAGATCAGTTTTTTAACTTCCAACGCCCAGAATATGAGCGATGGGATTTGGCGGCAGATGAGTTTAAAAGTAGGGTGCCTAAGTTGGCGAAAAAGCTGTTAGTGTTGATTCAATCTGCCCGTGTTGATGATAAGCCTTTTGAAAAGGCGTTTAACGCTTTTGCCGATCAATGTCGTCAAGCGATTAATCCGAATTTGGCT
>QNEL01000766.1 GCA_003645185.1 Candidatus Parabeggiatoa sp. nov. 3 | reverse complement strand
CTCATTTTTGAGTTGTTTGAGGCTAAAATACACAAACATATTACCGCCCACATAACCCCGCTCACCTAACCAAGGTTCTAGCGAATCAACGAGTAAATCCATCTGTTTTTTATGTCGTTCTGTCTCCATTGGGACTCCATCTCCATCAGGTAGATTATTTTGGGTGGGTAATAAAGGTACGGCATCATGAAACGATTTGACCACCGGCATTTTGAAACTTTCAAGTCCCCAGTTTGTGATAGGTTTATCGGGAGGTGGGGACAGCATACCAGGTAGTGGGGGCACCCTTTTTGAGGGCACCGTTTGTTCAACCTGTAAAGACATTGTTTTTTCTTCCCATGAGTTAAAAATCAGTTTAATTATCAGTCATCAGTCAATCACCAAAGTGGTTGAAATGTTGATTTGAAAAAACAAAATACATCATTTTATAAGCCCTTTCAATAAAAGTTATCCAAAATCCTTAGCACCTATCAAATTCTGGTTCAAACACACACCGGATTTTATCTGATAAAATCATTTTAAATCATAGACTTATTCTCTGTGCTCCTCTGTGGACGGCGTAAAAAAAAGCATCGGCCAAACTAGCAACTTTGCGCCTTTTGCGCCTTTTGCGCCTTTTGCGTTAAAAAAAAATCAATGTGAATTATTGAATTAAGAATAATAAACGCGCTTTTTTGCAACAGACGCTAAAGACGCTATCTCTCAATAGAAATCTTGCATCCTAGTGTCGCTTGCGTCTTTTGCGTCTCTTGCGTTTCCGTCTTAATTTATAAATAGGCCTTTACACCAATCCGTTCAATCCCCTGATCAGTTGTACTAGATATCACTGAACATCAAGGCCGTTAGCACAAAGTCTAGTGCCAATGTGGCGAGTGAGGCATGGACAACGGTGCGCGTGGTGGCGCGGCTCACGCCTTCTGATGTCGGGGTACAATCATAACCTTCAAATACGGCTATCCAAGTCACGACTATCCCAAAAACGATGCTTTTGATCACGCCGTTGAGGATATCATCTACAAAATCCGTTTTATCTTGCATTTGAGACCAGAATGCGCCGGCATCTATTCCCAATAATTGAACAACAACCAAATACCCGCCCAATATACCTACTGTGCTGAAAATCGCGGCCAATATGGGCATAGAAATCACGCCGGCTATAAAACGAGGCGCGACTACGCGCTTCAGGGGATTCACTGCCATCATTTCCATACCGGATAATTGTTCTGTGGCCTTCATTAAACCAATTTCTGCCGTTAAAGCTGATCCGGCGCGGCCGGCAAATAATAATGAGGTTAACACGGGCCCTAATTCTCTGACTAATGATAAGGAGACGACGACTCCTAATGATTCTGTCGCGCCAAAGTTCACTAAAGTATTATAGCCCTGCAAACCCAACACCATGCCAACGAAAAATCCCGATACGATAATGATGGTTAATGAGAGTACGCCGACGGAATACACTTGGGCTATCACTAAACGTGGACGCAAAAATAAGCCAGGTATTCCAGCCAGTACGTGCATAAAAAAGAGGTGTCCACGCCCTAAACGTTCAAAGCGGTTTAAAACGCTACTGCCTAAGTGTTGAAATTGATTTAGCATGTTGCGCCTCCTAACAAGTCTTCATAGTATTCAGGTGCGGGATAATGAAAAGGTACCGGGCCGTCGGATTCGGCATTGATAAATTGCTTCACCCAAGCAGAATCACTATTTTTTAAGGCTTCTGGCGATCCCGTGCCAACCACTTTGCCGTTCGATATCACATAAATCACATCGGCTATTTCTGCTGTTTCATGCACATCATGCGAAACAATAACGCTGGTTAACCCTAAAGCATCGTTAATCGAACGAATCAATCGAACTAAAACCCCCATTGAAATAGGGTCTTGTCCGGTGAAGGGTTCATCGTACATGATCATCATGGGATCCAATACTAATGCTCTTGCTAAAGCGACTCGTCGCGCCATGCCGCCTGATAATTCACTTGGCATCAAATCACGCGCGCCGCGCAATCCGACTGCGTGCAGTTTCATTAATACCAAATGACGAATCAAGGATTCTGGCAATTGGGTATGTTCACGTATAGGGAATGCGACGTTTTCAAACACATTGATGTCTGTTAGCAAGGCGCCGCTTTGGAATAACATGCCCATGCGTTTACGCAAAGTATAGAGATCGTTGGTTCTCAAATTGGGTACGTTTAAGCCATCCACTTCTACACTACCCGCGTGTGGCCTGAGTTGTCCGCCTATTAGGCGCAATAAGGTGGTTTTACCGGTACCACTTGGCCCCATAATCGCTGTCACTTTACCGCGTGGTATGTCTATATCAATATCATCAAAAATCCAGCGATTGCTTCGCGCAAAACGAAGGCCTCGAATTTTGATAAGGGGTTCTGTGTCTTTTGTAGTCATTATTCACTATTTGAAATATTTATTTGAACAAGAGTCAGGAGGTTTATAAAATTGCCCGTTTTCGTTTCTTTTATGTAGGGTGGGTAACGTGTTTTTGTTGCCCACCATCTTCATAAAAAAGTTTTTCAGGCAAAAGTTTGTTACCGTGCTAAGTATATAACGCAAGAGACGCAAGAGACGCAAGAGACGCAAGAATTGCGTTTTTTCTTGACACAAAACATCTTTAGCTCGAAAGCGTTTATTATCAAATTCAATCTCTAAAACATCAGTTGTATTTGACTATAAAACCCGCATAGAATCAAAGTATCAAAAAAAGCTCTTCGTTACCACCCAAGGGCGAACCTTTGTTATCGCTCCTATACTCTTTGCTGGAATAAACTTAACTTTTATCATTTTTTGGCAACCCCAGGTTGCCACATGGGGCTATGATCTCGCTACGCTCGGCAACGAAGTTTCACATTCAACCCCTACGGGGTTGCGCGACTTAACTTTTGGCAACCCCAGGTTGCCACCTGGGGCTATTCACATTCAACCCCTACGGGGTTGCGCGTTTTAACTTTTGGCAACCCCAGGTTG
>QNEL01000765.1 GCA_003645185.1 Candidatus Parabeggiatoa sp. nov. 3 | reverse complement strand
TGATGGGTTCTAATTGTGGCAATACCACCGTGCCCACTTGAAACCAATAGATCGATTGAGACAACTGTTTATCTAAGTGATCAAGTTGTTCTGTCACTTTTTTCCGAATGCGTGACGGTTTACGCCATGGATTCGTAAATTGAAATCGCGTTGTGTCGGGATAGCGAAAACACATAAAAACCAATAACCGATAATGCGGCTTATCTTGTTGATTTCTCAAAAAATCCGCTTGAGGTGCGGGCCAATCTCGCCAAAATTCAATAAACCCTTTTTCAATGATATCGTTTACCGGTTGACAATCCTCAATCAAAATGTCGATATACAAAATCACAGGTTGTTCGTGTTCAGCCAAGAACTGAGCTACACCCGCTTTAGTGGTTTCAGTTGTCGTCAGGCCGTCTATCAGATCGTTAAAGAGTTTTTCTTGCAATTCGTCAGGCTTTGGACTGCAATCGCACATTGTCAAATGGATGCGTTTCACATCATTTTCCTCGCGGATCCAACGATAAAGTTTAGGCAAGGTTTTATTTACGAAACGCTCTTTAAATTCATAGTGCGATTCTTGGTATTCGCCCCCCACTATACAGACTAATGGACGTTGCTTACTGATTGTTTGTTCATGTTCAGCTATTGCATAACGTAATTTATCCCTTTGCTTTTTGCGATTCGCTAAATAAAATAGATAAGGGGGCAAAGCCGTTTTGGGATGATCATCAGGTGGTGGCGGTGTTGGATTCACCGTTTTGGGCCGCCCTTGGATAAGGCGTATCATTAATAATATTGCCAATGAAAAACAGGCAATGGTAAAAACAGCACCCCATCCTGTTGTTAGAGACGTAAAACCAAAAGCAGTGCTGACAAAGGTTAAAAAAGAGTTTAACCCCGGTGATTTAAGAAAATTCCACATTTTTGTTAACTCTATTACTTGAGGATTCGTTAGTTTGGTTTATGTATAATGATTAATTTTTTTGATTATATAATGTATAAAGGCTTTTTGTCTAAATGATAGAACGCTGATTATCATGATTGTACTGATTTTCGCTGATCTAAAATCAGTGTTAATCAGGCCATCATCAGTCAAATGTTTTGATAACTGATAACTGATAACTGATAACTGAAAAGATAGAACGCTGATTATCATGATTGTACTGATTTTCGCTGATCTAAAATCAGTGTTAATCAGGCCATCATCAGTCAAATGTTTTGATAACTGATAACTTATAACTGATAACTGAAAATGAATACCGATCACGCTTTTCTGTGTAAAACAATGGAGCTTGCGTCTTCACCTAATGCCTTCTATTTTGAATTTTGCAGAAAGGCTATGCCAAAAGAACTCACAAATACACAAGAAATTATCACAAGCGGAGAAAAATTTGTGATAACAATAACACCTTCTCAAGCGAAATCTATGCTGGTGATGTTGGATCAAGCTGTCATGAAGTATGAAGCTACCTTTGGTTCACTGAAATGCCCAATTGACAATGTTGATAAAACAGTCGCGTTGGATAAATTAATCGAACAACTCCTTGATTACTTAAATCTAAAAGAAGATTGGGATGGTTATGGTGGCATGGCTCCTTTTGAAAAAACAGTCAACGAGACGATACAATTTGTTAAAACATTGCCTAAAATGATACCCCTTCCAGAACCCATGATTGCCAGTTCAGGAGTCATTGGACTTTATTGGGATGATAAAGGTATTTATGCAGAAATCGGTTTTGAAGGTGATGGCACTTTTTGGTGTTATGCTGAAGACGCTGAAGGCCATGAAGCCGGTGAAGATAGCATTCCTGTCGGTGAGGAGTTACCCCCTGATTTATTAAACATACTGGCACATCTGACAAAAGGGTAACGAAATGAATTGCATAAAAACAGCAAATGAACAGAATAGATGTCAAGCCCTTTGTCTTCAATTCCCTCATTGTATATGTGAACAGCATTCTGTCAGTTCATATTCCCCTGGCGTAGTACAAGATGAAGAATGTCTTGTCAGATTGATTTTTTCACCTACCCACTTTAATGAACAAACGGGCAAATTAAAACCTTTTGCTTTTTTTGACTGTAAAGATAAAGGATTATCTGTCAACCGTATGCAATATACTTCGGTAGAAGAACTTAAACAAACGGCTGCTTTTATTTCGCATGGACGTAAAATAATTGGGGTAGTGGTTGCTAAATGTGCTGATATTCGCGCTGTGCTAGATGACGATGAACGCGCTTTTTGTGTTTATGATACGGCAACAAAAAACAATCCTTCTCATGCTGATATTTGCCAAGCGGTTGCAGATACTTGCCAGTTAACAGAAACCGGAAAAGGCAGAAAACGAGGAAGTCAAATGAGAAGAAAACTGATGAAATTATTTTCAGAATATCCTCTCAGTTTAGAAGAGGCTTTTTCAAAAAAGAATTGTTGAGTCATTTTTAAGACTCCTCACGCTAAGACGCTATGAATCGAAGGTGTGCTTCGCTAATAATACTTAGCACCTTTGCGCCTTTGCGTGAGATTGGTTTTAGATGGGAATGGTGGGCAACAATCTTTAGCGGCCCCCTACATTTCTATAGATAATTGTTTCTGCTGTTGGGCACAATCACGCAAATATAAATGGATTAAATTTTGATATGGAATGCCATTTTGTGCGGATAGGCTTTTGAAATAGCCGAGCGTTTCTTCATCGACTGGGATAGTGATTTGTTGCTTGACTTTCTCAATATAGGGGTTTTTAATTGAATTAGAAAAATCGTAGTTATCTCTCATAATTAATTCTAAATTTCAAAAAAGGTTAATTATTTGATAGAACGCTGATTGCACTGATTGTCATGATTTACGCTGATTAATCGATATCAGTTCAACATCAATCTTATCTATAAGTACTGAAGCACAAATAAACAGGTATTTTACCGCAAGGGGCAACCACAAGGGATTGCCCCTACGAACCGCCCGTAGGGGCAATCCCTTGTGGTTGCCCCTCTTCTTGGTTGTTTCTTTT
>QNEL01000764.1 GCA_003645185.1 Candidatus Parabeggiatoa sp. nov. 3 | reverse complement strand
GCAAAAGGGCGAACCTTTGTTATCGCCCTTGTCGTCCTAGATAATAGGGTTTTTAATTCGTTTATCCACGTCATCAGTTGTACTTGATTTCTGATTCCGTTGCCCCGTTTTTTTCAAATACACTAACAATAGGGAAATAGCGGCTGGCGTGATGCCTGGAATCCGTGAAGCTTGTCCGACTGTCGTTGGGCGATATGACATCAATTTTTGGCACACTTCGTTGGAAAAGCCTGATACCAACTTGTAATCCATATTGACGGGTAAAACTGTTTCCTCATAACGGCGTAAACGGGCAATTTCTACCTGTTGCCTTTCAATGTAACCGCTATATTTTTCTTGTATTTCAACCTGTTGTTGAATGTCTTGGGGAACACTCTCGGCCGCTACGGATGATAAACGCAGTAGATGTTCATAAGTCACTTCTGGACGACGCAGTAATTCTAAACAGGTGATTTCTTTGCGTATTGTGGTTAATTCCAATGTTGCGACGGCCTCGTCTTTGGGCCTAATCCACAATTGACTCAAGCGTTGTTTCTCTGCATCAATGGCTGCTTCTTTGGCTTCAAAAGCTTGCCATTGCGCGTCATTGACTAAGCCTAAGCTTTGCCCGATTTCGGTTAAACGTAAATCGGCATTATCTTCGCGTAATAATAAACGATATTCGGCGCGACTGGTAAACATGCGATAAGGTTCATTAGTGCCCCGCGTGATGAGATCATCAATCATGACTCCGATATAAGCTTCATCACGACGTGGGCTCCACGGCGAATCGCCTTGTACTTGTCGGGCCGCATTCAAGCCAGCAATTAAACCTTGTGCAGCGGCTTCTTCATAGCCAGTCGTACCATTGATTTGCCCTGCAAAAAACAGCCCACCAATGACTTTGGTTTCTAAACTGGGTTGCAAATCACGCGGATCAAAAAAGTCATATTCAATCGCATAACCGGCGCGGGTAATATGGGCTTTTTCAAAGCCTGTGATGGAACGCACTAGGGCTAATTGAATATCAAAGGGTAAGCTGGTTGAAATGCCATTCGGATAAATTTCAAACGTTTCCAAACCTTCAGGTTCGACAAAAACTTGATGCGAATCTTTATCCGCAAAGCGGACGATTTTATCTTCAATGGAGGGACAATAACGGGGGCCGACGCTTTCAATCACGCCGGTGTACATGGGTGAGCGATCCAATCCAGACTCGATAATCTTATGGGTACGTTCATTGGTACGAGTCAGATGACACGGTATTTGGCGCGGATGTTGGCTGGCTTCACCAAAAAAGGAGAATACAGGTACGGGTTCATCTCCAGGTTGCTCTTCCATCACAGCATAATCTAGGCTACGGCTGTCTAAACGGGGCGGTGTACCGGTTTTAAGGCGTTCCACGCGAAACGGTAATTCACGTAAACGCTGCGCTAATGCATTCGCTGGCGGATCGCCAGCTCGTCCACCTTGATAATGGGATAAACCAATATGAATCAAACCGCCTAAAAAAGTACCTGTCGTGAGTATGACAGTCGGCGCAAAAAAGCGAATACCAGCTTGTGTTACCGCGCCAATTACGCGATCATTTTTCACGATTAAATCATCAACCGCTTGTTGAAACAGTTGTAAATGTGGTTGTGTTTCAATCGCCTTTCGCACCACGGCTTTATATAAAACGCGATCTATTTGAGCGCGAGTAGCGCGAACCGCAGGGCCTTTACTGGCGTTGAGTATACGAAATTGGATACCGGCTTGATCGGCCGCACGCGCCATTAATCCGCCCAAGGCATCAATTTCTTTAACCAAATGGCCTTTGCCAATGCCGCCAATAGCGGGATTGCAAGACATTTGGCCCAAGGTTTCAATGTTATGCGTCAATAATAGGGTACGCACGCCCATTCGGGCTGCGGCTAAGGCCGCTTCAGTACCCGCATGTCCGCCACCTATTACAATGACATCAAAATGTTCTGGATAATCCATTGTTCAGTTATCAGTTATTAGTTATCACTTTTCAGGGTTTTTAAATCGCGACAACACATACGGATGATCGGTGCGGGCGAACACGCAGGTTCGCCCCTACGTTAGCCAAATCTCTATTTTTTTATAACAATCAACATTTCATTTGCGTTGTTCAAAAATTCAAAATCAACCTTTCTGATCTCAAAGTCAAGGTGATGACAGCTGTCATCATTCAGCAGTTTGTCCAGATAACGTGATCGGGTTCCGTTATAATCAATCAGCGGATAAATTCTAAGTTCACCGGATGTGACTCTTGAGAGTTCCAAAATACTGTCTCGGTGAAAGGCATAATCAAACATGCCCTCGTATAAGAACAGAAAGTAGGAGACTAAGCTTAAAGTCAATTCATCATTTTGAAAGGATAATTTGGGAAGCGATTCGGCGATGTAATGTGTTGGATTGTTAACAAAGTCTTGAAGAAATGTTTTATAGGCCTTTTCCCGACAAGCTTTTAATCCGTCAAGATTTTTATAAAACTGCCATTGATAGTTGTCCATCACTTTAGGGAGTTGGGAAAGGATATTGATTAAATCGGCTTGACAACGCTGTGCTAATACAGGGCTTGGCAGCGCATAGATTGGATCGGCGGCTATTACCGTATAATTTTTTTCGTGTGCCTCCGCACAGAAGGAACTCACGCCAGCCGCCATATCTAATATTTTTTGCCCTTCAAGTTGTAAGGATTTAAAATCAAAATATTGGGCATATTCTTCGTAAATGCGGCCGATTAATACAACCTGATTTAATTCTAGTGTGTTTTTCATTTTTTGTCGTACTCAATGTTAAACAGAAAATGAGGAAAATAGCAAATCTAAAAACGTGATAGAACGCTGATATGTCACGCAAAAGTTTTTGCGTGACATACTGATTGTCATGATTGACGCTGATTAATAAATCATGTTCAACATCTTACTACCCACTACAAGTGGGCTATAACGATGAACGTCCAGTTTAGGAAATTTTTTATACACACTGCAACTCAATCTTCTGTTTACCCAATGCTTT
>QNEL01000763.1 GCA_003645185.1 Candidatus Parabeggiatoa sp. nov. 3 | reverse complement strand
CTTTTCACGCCAAAGATTTTGCGCGCAAAATCTTTTTCACGCTAAAGTTTCGCTCCGCGAAACTTTAGCGTGAAAGCGTGAAAGCAGTTGTCTAAAAGCTCAAGTCACCTAAAGGTGACTAACAAAATATATCCATTTCACTTAAGAAGTTGCGCGCAACTTTATTTCACGCTCAAGTTTCGCTTCGCGAAACTATCGCTAAGAAATGTGAAATAGCATTTTCGATGTTTTTTACAAAAAGCAAAAGGAGCTTGTGTGACGGTTGGCAGTATAAAGCAAAATAATGCGCCCGAGCTTATTTGATTATTGTGATGATAGAGATTTTTAATCTCACGCTTCGCGCTTCGCGCAAAGTTGTTAAGATTCGTTCTAAACGCTAAAGACGCTAAAGACGCTAAAGACGTTCTCTCGACTTTTTGCGCCTCTTGCGTCTCTTGCGTTATAAAAAAATACGCCCGAGCTTATGGATGCGTTTCCTTATTTAGCAGTCAATTCAGCCCAATGTTCATTAATGTCTTGAATCGTCGGGGTATGGGATGCTCGATAGAGGATATCACCATTAACACCTACGATAATCAGGGTTGGTGTACCCCATACACGATATGCCGAGGTAATGTAGCTTCCATCATCAAAAATCACGGGGTAATTGAGGCCTTGTTTTTCTCGGAAGGCCCGCGTCTTTTTAAGAGAGTCTTTTATGGCAATGTTAATGGCGAATAGGGGAAAACGATTGCCAAAATGATGTACTAACAGCTTGAGTTTCGGTATTTCCTTAAAGCAATTCGGGCACCAAGTGGCCCAAAATACGAGCAGAACGGGTTTTTTACCCACGTAGTCTTTGGACAACCAGACGGGTTGGTTATCTAGGGTGATTGCGGAAAAATCCGGCGCTTGTTCTCCTACTTCTTGGGCGAAGATGGGTGTCGTTAGCAGGAATGCGAGGAGAAATAGAGATGTTGTAAGCCATTTAGGCATGATGTTTTACTCCTTTGTGGTTTTGTGGGTAAGTCGTTGCGTTTTTAACGCTTTACGGCGATCACAGAGTAACACCAAGTCAAACCTCTGTGGTACTCTGTGGCCCTCTGTGGACTCTGTGTTGAAAAAAAAAGAGAAATTACCGCGATGTATTTTCGTCTATAATCCTCTTAATTCTTTGATATTCGCCTTCGCCTTCTTTCGTAAAATAGAGAGTAATCGCCTCATTATAAAAATTTCCATGAAAATCATCCCATGAGGTTACTTCAAAAGTAATCTGGTTTAAGGTTATTTTTTTTACGTTATACTTTTGCCATACCTCCCTTTCTTCCATCTTCTCCCTCTCCTTCCTATTTTCCTTAGTCTCGATCAGCTCGAACAGGTCAATATCGAAACTCACAGCTGCTTGATAAGGGTTTCTCCAAGATATAGAACCGTCTCCTTTTTCATAAGCTGCTTTTTTTCCAAAAAACACCTTTCGTACAAAATTCAAATTTAACCGATAACTTTCTGCCAAAGGTTCTAGTTCCTCTTGGTATGCGCTCTCAAATACACCTTCAAGTGGTGAAATCTCAATAAACATTCTGTTTTCCTTATGTCGGATGGATGGATTTTAATTATAAATCAACTTCATTTTCATTATGAATTATGATATTGGCTCAAGTAGGTCAAAATATTGTTCATCTGTTAAGAGTTCTACATGTTTATTATCTTTGCGTTTTAAGATAACAATACCGCCTCCTTGTTCAATGCCAAGTTCTTGACAAGTCTCTTCAGGTAATTTGACCAATCCTTCACTCGTGACATAACATTGTGGTGCTGTTTTACCACCCAGTTCGGCATCAATGAAACTGGCATCAATCGAGATTATGTTTTGTAAAGAAGGGGGCTTGCTTGATAGGCCTGTGTTCTATTATTGGCCCTTCATCAGTCGCTATCATTGCATAAAAATGTTCACCATATTCAAAGGCTGGAGAATGGCTGGTTAAAAATATCTGTTGAGGGCCTACCTTTGATTTGACTATTTCACTTAGAATGTCTCGTAAACGCAATTGTAAGGTATAACGTAAATTCAATTCGGGTTCTTCAATCGCGATAAAATCGGCATCACTCACTAACAATCTGGCAATCAGGGCTATAACTTGTTGAATGCCGGAACCGAGTATTTCTATCGGTATTCTACGTTTCGGTTTGATTTTAGGTTGAAACATCAGATTAGCACGATTAGATTGACGCTCAAATACGGCAATAAATTCACCTTCTCCAAGTACATCTTCAAACTTTTGTAAGGTTGAGACAAAGAGTTCCCACTTTTCAAAAATAGCAGGTTCTGGCGAATCTTTAATGTCATAAAGTTGCAAGAGAAGAGATTGAGGGACGATACAACGCTCTTTTTCGGTTTCGGTTTCGGTTTCGTTAATTTGACGATCAACGCCAATCAAAGCAAATTGTTTTTTAAGGAAATGATTCAAACAGGTATTTTGAGTCTCATTTTGAGAAGAGTTGGTAAGATTAAAATTAAATCTAAGTCCAGAATCATCATCATTTTGAAGAGAAAGTTCTAAAGTGACTTCAGGCTCTTTTTGACAAGCTAATGTGATAGACATTTCTATAGGATCATGTCGTCCAAAAGTAAACATTTCATTGATTTTAAAACCGTTATTTTGGAGGTATTCTAATCGCTTTAGCGCCTCTAGCCCGTCTATTTTAAATTCCCTTTGACAATCCCAATCATTCAATGAAAAAAACAAACGCATTGCTTCAAGTACATTCGATTTACCAATATTATTTTCTCCATGAATGACACAAATATCCCCCATATTTTCAAGGACAATTTCTTGACGAAAATTCTTGAAACCTTTGACTGAAAATTGTTTTAATGGCATGTTGTTATCTCCAAACAGAGTAATGTGATGTAGGGGCAATCCCTTGTGGTTGCACAATAATGAATTTATTACGTTAAATAAACAGGTATTTTGGGCAACCACAAGGGATTGCCCCTACGGGTACGGTTGTAGGGGCAATCCCTTGTGGTTGCCCCGGTTGCTTCTATTAAAATACCTGAAAATTTATGGTTCAGTACT
>QNEL01000762.1 GCA_003645185.1 Candidatus Parabeggiatoa sp. nov. 3 | reverse complement strand
TAAAAGAAACAACCAAGAAGAGGGGCAACCACAAGGGATTGCCCCTACGGGCGGTTCGTAGGGGCAATCCCTTGTGGTTGCCCTTTGCGGTAAAATACCTGTTTATTTGTGCTTCAGTACTTATTCTTGCTATATCTTTGATAAGTATCATTTTTTTATATAATTGTTATATGTATTATTTCATTATCTTACAATTACATAATAGTTTCCAAATAAGATTTTGAATAAAAATATTTCAAACGAAAGTTGGAACGAAAATTACCCTACATTTATAGCATTTTTTTTTTGCGCGAAAGACATCAATTGTAGGGGCAAGCCCTTGTGGTTGCCCTGCGCGAAAGACATCAATTGTAGGGGCAAGCCCTTGTGGTTGCCCTTTTTTGTTGTTTAGAAATCATTGCAGATCGGGATGCCACTGAATATCGACAAATTCCAATTAGCCAGAATCAAGAGGGGAGGGTTAAAGCTAAAAGCAAAAAATTCTCTAATATCCGCTTAAATCTCAGCAAGGCAATGTCTCCTCAGTATATTGTTGAAGTTCTATCCATGATTTGGGCAGGCATTAATATCGAGCCAATCAGCTTTCTTTTTCTCATATTGCAGTTTCTTAAATGGAGCCGTGATCTGGCTCTCATTCACATCACCACATTAGAAGCCCAGATTCTCTACAAATTTTATGAAAAAGCAGCCAGTGGGATGGTGATCCGTGAAATTTTGAGACAGGATTTTGAAGTTTATGTGCAAAGTGAAATTGATCGACAAACCCTTAACAACAGCTTGCAAAAGCTGGAAAAATTGGGTTGCATCATCTTGACAGTAGACAAAATCCGTTTAGTTGAACAGATTATTTTTGTATCTGAATATGAATAGGCTAAAAAATTTAAAACTTCTTAAATTCGCGAAGGTAAAGTGAACTGTACGTCATGAGATCGGGAAATGCTATAGCAAGGTGTTGATAACTGATAACTGATTTTCACATTTCACATTTAGCTTCGCGCACCGAAGGCTCACGCTAATGTTTCGCTTCGCTATACATTAGCGTGAAATAAAGTTGCGCGCTACTTCTTAAGTGAGCCTTCGGTGCGCGAAGCTAAATACCGTTTTTGTTTGCCTCAACTTTTGCGTGAAACTGATAACTGAAAAAATGATTTTGTTTGGGGATGGATTAAAGCGATTTGTACAAGAGGCACAAATATTAGCTCAGTTTAAACACCCTAATATTATACGTGTATTGCGTGTTTTTCAAGCGTTCAACACGGCCTATCTTGTCATGGAATATGAATTGGGACATCATCTTGCCCATTTTTTGGAAGATAAAACCATGACAGAAGAAGAGTTAATAAACTAACTTTGTGCCCCCATTATTAGACGCATTGGCATCCGTACACCAAGCTGGCTGTTTACATCAAGACATTAAACCGGCTAATATTTAATATACGGGATGAAGATAATACGCCAGTGTTAATCGACTTTGGCGCAGCACGTTATGAATTAGGCAGCCGTAGTCGTCGCATGATCACAATAAGCTCAAGAAGCTATACGCCTTATGAACAATGCGATGGGAGTCAGCAAGGTGCTTGGACAGATATTTATTCATTAGGCGATTAGGCGCTGTTTTGTATCAGCTTATCAGTGATCAAGTCCCACCCGAAGCAACAGAGCGAGTTGTGGCCCTTATTATGCATAATCAATCAGAAGCCTTTGCGCGACAAACTCTTCTTCAATCCATCATTAACATTAAATTAAAATTAAAGGAACTATCTATGCCATCTGTTGAAACTGATGAAACGAAATCGCCCCCTCTTGCTGCTCAGTCGAGTTGGCTAAGGCCTTTTGCAACCGGTGTTGGTGTAACGCTATTATTAGCCATCTTGGTTGGTGGTAGCTTTTTGTTTTACCAAGAGCGTGAAGCACGTCTTCAAGCAGAGGCCGCGGCTGAAAAAGCGCGACATGAACGTGAGAATGCTGCTGTGTTAGCCGGTATTGACAATAGTGCAGCTTCAATGGTGCAAAAACGTGAAGTGACTAGCACAATATCTCCACAAGATCCGCAAGAACAGGGGGCTATTCCGGCAAAACATCAACCTGATGAAGGTGAAAACACCAAGCCTGAACCTGAACCCAAAGTTAAAAACGTCGAACCTCTGCTTACTCCAACAGCCGATCAAGCACAACTTGAACAGCAAGCGCGCCAACAAGCACAAACCAGAGCGGCGGCGGCAAAGGCACAGCTTCCCTTCGGTTCGCTCAGAATTATGAGCGCAGCCGGAGTACGTTTACGTCAACAACCACGACATCGCGCTCCAAAAAAGGGCATGTTACAGATTGGGACAATTGTTTCAGAATTAGAAATGACACTTCAAGGCGAAGAAGTGTGGTATCAAGTACAGACACCTGATAACGAAGAACAGGGCTGGGTTTATGGCAGATACACGCTGCCTGTCGAACCTGATAAACGCGGACAAGCTTACATTCAGGTGGCTCAGAATAAATTGAAGAATCGTCAAACCAGTTTTGGGGATTTAGTCGATTTATGTCATTTTCTCAGTCGTGCCCATTCGGAAGTGGAACTTGAGAGTGCTGTTGAACTGAAATGGTTATATTTACTCGCCTTGCAACAATCCTTAGACAAGATACCAAAACATCAACAAGATGATCCACGTTATGTCAAGTGGATTAGTCAATCAGAGGGCGATATTGTGTATAAAGAATCCAAAGGCGGTTGGCTTGTCAAAAAAGAGCGATTTCAGCAATTGCATGATCAATATCGTTTCCTTCCCATTGCACAGCGCATTTTGCGCGAAGCCCCTTAATGCCTATTTTTTGACATTTTTCAAAATCGTAGGGGCAATCCCTTGTGGTTGCCCTTTTCGTAAACGACACCCCTATAAAGACATCAAGTGGCAAAACCATTTATCAATCTACACAAAAAGCACGCAGGCGACTGTATTCAAGGTGTTAACATCTAGCACTTGATTTCTTAGTTACTCCTAACCACTCTTACTCAATTTGAGTCAGAAATTGGTGTTTGAAAAATATTTGCTTGACACTTCTTTTCAATCTATATACCGTTCGAC
>QNEL01000761.1 GCA_003645185.1 Candidatus Parabeggiatoa sp. nov. 3 | reverse complement strand
GTTGAACACTCATTGGCCTCTCGTTGATATTTTAAAATGGAACAATTGAACACTCATTTCACCCATATTGACCTCTAAAACTGAACAACGGGACATTAAAAAATATTTAACAAAATCAACTACTTATTTTTATTCTTTTTTCTGACATAACAGAGGTTACTCTAAAATCCATTTGTTTGTATGCTGCTTTTGGGCAACTTAAACTACATTGAAGCATGGCACTAGCTTGCTCAGTGCTGCTTTGATTGAAATCATCGCCTTTAATACGGTTGACACCGAATGGCCGAATGATGTCAACCGCGTACTGATCTTATATGATTAGATATGAATGTTTTTCGGGGAGCCAAAAATCTGCAATTAATGGCGATGTTTGTCATACCAAGAGAAATCTTGAAGGCCGGAGCAAAGACTCTCACTTCCAATTCAATCGAATATAATGGTGTGTTTGTTCAACATCGAGCAGACGGGTAGTATTACCCTGACGACTATAGAATTTTTTGATGCGCTGTTTACCTTCTTGAACCGCCAAAAAAACGGGCTCTGCTGCTCTTTTAACATCAATCGCACAAACTGCCTTGCCTTCAAGATTTTCAAAACGGATTTTGAGCAGTGGCGCAAGCGCAGCGCCGATGCGATCACTGATGAGGTTGTTTAACAGTTGTTGGAAATCATCAAGATTTTTGCCTTGCCCCAAACTATCCAAATCTGATTCTAAGCCCAAAACGCTGTGATCATCTTGCACCCCTATCAATAACGTACCCCCTTCATGGTTCATAAAACCAACCAGTGTACCCAACACTTCAAACCGTAATGCCTCATTTTGACAACTTTTTTTGACATCCCATTGCAAAGTGCTTTTAAATTCCAAGCTATCACTTTCTTCTTGTAGCCGCAAATCGTTTATCAACGGGGGTTGCGTTGTTTCCGTCTCAATCTTTCGGATAACCAGCAAAAACAGCGGCAACTTCCGTTCACGAATCCGCGCCTTAAGCGCCTCTTCAGTCTCGGCTGACTCAATCACTTGGTTATTGATCACCGCCACATATTGATTCTGATAGCGCGCCAACAGAGCCGCTTTATTGTCTTTGATCCACATTTCATCTTTGCGGTTGCCCCACCGATTGAGGTAGGTAATGGCTTCTTGGATAGAGTTGTGCAAGATTTCAAACACATTCCCCTGCATATTTTTGGAAATGTAATCACCTGCACCTAGCTTAAAGGCGTGGCGACAATCTTTTACCGTGTCATTGGCGGTGAGAATAATCACAACGGCAGTAATATTGCGTTTTTGAATTTCATCAAATACCACAAATCCGCCACCACTGTCTCCTTTAAGTCGCATATCAGCGATAATGACTTCAAATAAATGCTGGTTCAATTTTTCTTTGGCTTCATCAGGATCATTCGCGGTTTCGATATGTTGATAACCAAAATCTGCCAATTCTTCTATTAACAGTTCCAAATAGTCAGGGTTGTCTTCAACCAACAACAGATGGATATTGGAAACGTCTAAATCTTGCATTATTGTTCTCCATAAGGTATGTCGATTTCAAAGCGTGCGCCTTGTGTGCCGGTTTCAATAATATGCCCGTTCATCTTTTCCAATGCCCTTTTGATAATAAATAAGCCTAGCCCACTGCCTTCCTTTGATGTGGTTTCTAAAGCTAAAAATATCGGTTCCTTTTTTTCGGGTGGAATGCCTTTACCATTATCACTAAAGGTAATAAGCAGGAATTTTTTGACATTTGCGCTCAGTATTTTTTTTCTCAGGGTTTTGTCAGAGTTATGGGGGGCATTATCTACTTTTGATGAAATATTGATCTGAAAATCCGCTTTATCAGGATTATGCTTCAGCGCGTTTTCCATCAATTCACTGAGAAAACTCTTGATTTTTTCTTCATCACCAACAAACTCAGCGTCACCATTTTGGATATCAAACGATAAGGTAGCGTGTTCGAGTGTCGATGTCGTTTGCCAAGGTTCAAAAAGTGTTTTGTTTTTAAAGGTATTGTTATGCAGATTGATACCTTCATTGACGGATTTCAAGTCATTTAAAGCCGTCTCGGTGCTTTCAATCCGTTGTAATAACTTTTCCAGTTTGTAAAAAAGACGATCTTTTTGGTTCTCTTTTTGGTTCAATTTTTTCAGCACCCGCTGAAGACGACGTTTGATGATAGCCAGTTCATTATTGACAATATCAGCAACGTCATGCGCTGTCTGTGAAATAATCGCGACGATTTCTTCATACTGATCAGTGGGCATTTGCGCCACCTTGGTTTTTTCCTCATTCCGCCGCTGAGTCATCTTGTCATAAGTGGTTTCAATGCTCTTAATGACTTTGGATAACACCTCACTGGCTCTCTCATCCTTAACAATCTGGTAGGTAATCGCTTTCAACATACTGATTTCATTGAGTATTTTGTGATACATTGCCCGATTGAGCATTTCGGTATCTGTCAATGCACTTTCAGCATTTTTCTTAAACCGTTCAAAATAACCCTTTGGCTTCAAGTCTAAGGATAACATTTTCAAGGCTTGAGTGTGATTGGGAGACGTTTCAATAATTTGTCGTAATAAATCAGTGGCTTCTTGACTATATGGTTTAATGGCGAGAATATGCATTGCCGCTTGTAATCGCCCAACGTCGGCATGTCTCGCATTTTTAATCACCTCATCAAAATATTTTTTGCCATTGGCTTCCTGTTTGGCGAGATAGCAAAGTTGCCCTAATTTGAGGACAATAAAATTCCTCCAGTAACCTAGCGACAGCTCATCAAAGCTTATTATTTTTTCCAAGTGAGAGATAGCTGCCTCATATCTTTGCGCCGCTTCTAATACAGTGGCATACATAAATAAGGTAATCTGATCATCAGCTTTAATTTGCAAAGACTTTTCAAACTGATCAAAGGCTTTTTGGAAATCGTTATTGGCTGCCAAGGCATAGCCATAGCTAGTCAACGTGATGGTGTCATTGGCATTGATTTGTAATGAACGCTCAAATCGCTCAAAGGCTTTTTGAAACTCGCCCTTCTCTGCTAACGCTTTGCCATAGCTATTCAAAGTGGTGCTGTTATTAGGATTGATTTGTAATGAACGCTC
>QNEL01000760.1 GCA_003645185.1 Candidatus Parabeggiatoa sp. nov. 3 | reverse complement strand
GCCCAAAAGAAATCATGCTAACTTCCCCAAAAGTCTTATGGATTACCGGACTATCCGGTGCGGGAAAAACCACGATAGCCCGTGCAACACAAGATATTTTACGCTCAAAATCTGTTTGTACGGTACTCTTAGATGGTGATCAAGTACGCAATGTGGTAAAAGATGAATCTTGCGGACATGATCAGGCTAACCGATTAAAAAATGCCTATCGTATCAGCAGGTTAGCTAAAATGATTGCTGAACAAGGGCTGGTTGTTATCGTTGCCACTATGTCTCTGTTTCATGAAATCCATGATTGGAATAGAAAAAATTTACCGCATTATTTTGAAATTTATCTAAAAGTCGATTTAGAAACACTGCAAAAAAGGGATCCCAAGGGGCTATACCACAAGGCAAACCGTGGTAAAGAATCTAACATAGTGGGTGTACACCTTGATATTGAAGAACCACAGTATCCTGATTTAGTGATAGAGAATAATGAGAATTTAGAGGATGTCTCGGTGATTGCAGAGTTAATTGTTGCACATTGAACTATAAAAAAGAGGCCTTTAAAATAATAGGGCTCATCAAGTCGTATTAATAAACGCGCTGCTAAAGGCGCTAAAGATGTTCTTTGAATAAATCTAAGCTTCTCTTGCGTCTCTTCCGCCTCTTTTTCAGGCAAAAGTTTTGCGCGCAAAACTTTTGCCTGAAAAGTTATAAAAAATGATTCCACAGCTACCCTACCTTCCCCATCCAATTACCCTTTCACCTTTGTGACTTCGCTCGAAGCGTGAGATTGATCTCACGCTTCGCGCTAAGAATGGTGGGCAAGCGTTTGGATCGATTTTGGGTTTATCTTGAGTTTATTGCCGACAGCGATCCCACCCTACGAGACTTATGGGAATTAACAATAAATAACCTTTAATTCGTTTCAATCACCCCGAAATCAATAGCCTACCTTTTGGAACAACAAATGCCCTTGAATAAATATGGACTTATTCAATATTTAATGGCATTGAGCCTACGCTCGTTCACTTAATAAATGGCACAACTTTTCAGTAATTTTAGCCTGTATATCTGATGGTAATTCACCCAATTCACGTTGGATAACGATGGTTGAAACGGTAACAAGATGATGCAATCTAATAATAGATGATTGATGTAAACCCGTTGCAACAAAATCTGGATTGTTAGCATCTAACTTTATATCAGTTTCCTGTAAATGAGTTGGGATATGACTCGTAATATAAGCTAACAGAACATGACGACGCGCTCCCATCGGGTTAGTTAAACAAGCGGCTGGACGTAACTTGTTAGTCGATAAATCATCATAAGGAAAAGGCACTAAAAAAATTTTACCCTTTGTCATGGTATGCTTTCCCCTCTTTAATAGTGTATAGGTATTCTTCTCGCTCTGTTATGGAACGACTCAAAGAGGGATTGCTAACAACGGTTTTTGGGAATGATGGGTCGTAAAACGGCTTACCGTCTTTCAAGGTATAAATATCTTCTTCTGATTTTTTTAGGGAATCAAAGGCTGGATTCCGAATCGCGGCTTTCAGCCATTCATATTCTTCCCGTTCTGCTTTTTTGAGGAGGGCTTCTATCGCTTCAAATCGTTGTAATTCAAGATAAGTGATGATAGCCGCTGTGGCCTTTCCTTCTTGCTCAATGATGATTCGTTCTCCCATCAGGGTTCGATTAATGAGTTCTGGGAAACGATCATTTGAGAGGTGTACGTTTACTCTCATCATGATTAATAATACTCCTTTGTCAATTCAGATCATTTGAACAATTGTTTAACCATTCTGTAGGGCAAGCGGATAGATATAGAAGTCCAGAAAAATCAGGGCAAACACACAGGTTTGCTTTTCAGCTTTGCCGGAAAGCCTATTCACTCATTGTTATACACAAGTCAAAAATCGTCAAAAGAAAAATGGTGGGTGTAACGAAGTTCTACTATTGCAGAAATTGGGTGATTTGATCTACCCTGTTTTGTTTCTTGGTTTTGCCTAGACTGCTGCTGGGTGTCAGTGGGATGCCTTCTCCTGATTTTAACAGTAAAACGACTTGATAAAAGACGGTTCTGGAATTGAAGGCAAATGAGGTGTTGAGTTTGACTTTTTTGATGTCTTGAAGGCTATGTTCAATGCATTGTGTGCCTAATAAACCGTGTCGTTCAATTTTTAAGCTTTCTTGCGTTTTGTCAAATGTGATGGTGAGGATTTTGCTGAGTTCTGCAAATAATCCGATTATGATCAGTAATCCGCTTATGAAATAAATCAACCAGCGGTTGTCTTGTTTGATGAGCAGTGATGTGGCTTCCGCATTTTTCAAGAAGGCATTGATTTTAGCGGCTATGATGTCTTGCTTTTCACGCTTTGTGCTGCCATAGATACTTAATGGTATGCGTTGGTTGGAGGTGAGCAGGGTGACTCGGTAGTGCGGTTTGAGAAGAAAAAAGCTGTCTATTTGACGGTTGCGCGTCATGACAATTTCTGCGTTTTTTAATTCGTGGAGGGATATAATAAGGGTTTTTGATATGACAAAATGTGCGTGTATGAGTTCACAATTTCCTTGATTGGGTTGCACGCGCTCACAGGTGAAGGTTGAGGCTTTGCTGAACAATATGAGGGTGATTACGCCTATGATTGTGAAGATGCTGCCTATGAGCCACAGTGCGATAGGGGTGTGTCGGAGTGTGAGTTGAGTTGGGGTGTGTTGGGTTATTTTCATTCAGTAACGGGTTAGCTTTTTAATCCTTTATTGATTTAATTTAATGTGTTCAATTATAAAGGGGGGTACAAAAAACCTGGGCGAACACGCAAGGGCAGCCCCTACAACCCCTGAATACGTTGGGTTTTGTAGGGGCATATCTGCGTGTCTGCCCTTAACGAAGGTGGTATTGAGGTGGAACCTGGGGTGGAATAAAATAAATAAAAACAGCCTGAAAAATACAGATCAAAAAAACCTCTCAGTCAACACCCTAGTGCAGGAACGCTCCAATCTTGATACCACTTAGCAAGCATCAAAAGGGGCAACCACAAGGGATTGCCCCTACGGGCAGATTGTAGGGGCAATCCCTTGTGGTTGCCCTGGTTTTCCAATGGTATTGAAACTT
>QNEL01000759.1 GCA_003645185.1 Candidatus Parabeggiatoa sp. nov. 3 | reverse complement strand
TAGGTCATCTTGAGATAGCTTTAATCTCACAATCTTTGAATTATCATAATAAGGCTTAAAAAACGGCCGAATTAAGCTCATGTTACGCACATTTTAATGTACTTTGCATGAAACGGGTCGCACTTAAAGGTATAAGACGGGTTCCACCAGAAGCCATTGTCGTTGTGAATGACACCGAGCAACATCGTTTAGATCGATTAAGTAGTGGCGAAAAAAATTTAGTGCAACTGTTTCTCCGTATTAACGTACATCGCACCCTCAATACCTTGATTTTGATTGATGAATTAGATGTCCATCTACATTCGATCTGGCAACATGGGATATTACAATTATTAAAAACCCTCGTAAGAGAACACCCCGGCATCACCGTCATTGCCAGCACTCATTCAAGGGAAATCTTGGAAGCTTTTCCTATTGATATTCCAGAAACGGGTATAACAAAAGGGGGTCATCTCATTTACCTTGCGACAATTGGGTATTAATCCGGATGAGATTTAATAGACAAGGGCGAACACGCAGGTTCGCCCCTACAAACGTCGTTTGTAGGGGCAGACCTGCGTGTCTGCCCTCTGCGTGTCTGCCCTAGAAATCATTTACCTTGCGACAATTGGGTATTAATCCGGATGAGATTTAATAGCGTGCTATCTTTCCCCTAATACACCTTAAACCCCAGACAATCTTTATGTATCCAGTTGCCTTCATCATGAGGATCGCTGCCGGCCGAAACCAGTACACCACAAGCCATGTAATCGCCTAACGGCACTTGGGGTAGCGGTAAGTCCATGATCGGATAGGTTTTTTGTCCACTGATCTCAACATTCGGTTGGTAAACTTCAATCGTGTTATTAAAACTCAAAATTAACGGATAGGTTATCGTTTGAAAATTGCTGTCTGGAAAAATCAGGGCAACATATAAATCTACCCTAGCTTGCCCGTTGACGACCATATCTAAACGCAAGGGTTCGTCTGCGGTATAACGGCTTTGATTCAGTTCCATTCTGACAAAAGCGGCTAAGGGGCTGACTGTACTTTGGATTTCGCCTTTGACTTTGTCTGACCAAACCCCATCCGTATTTTGCGCTTGATACACGATCTCCCATCGGCCGCTTTGGCTAAACCCCTCATAAGACAGTTCATACCGATCTTGAGCGGGGTTGTAAATCAATTCAAGTGTTGGCTGTTCATAAGGCGTGTCTAAGCCTTGGTATTCACGGGCGGTAAAATCGGGTTTGATCAGTATGGCGCGTACTTGACGAATACCGTCAGTACTGGGGGTGGTGCGTACCCAGAGGGTTGCATCGGTGACATTGTCGGCTAAACGCTGGCGCGGATGAACTTTGGTAATCGTTGGAGGCGGGGCGGCATGGATGCCATCTCCAGCTAATGTGATCTCAGCAGCACGGGTACCATCATGACTGGTGTATAAGCCATCCCCATCGTCGTCTAGCCAAGGCTGTTGGTTTCTAAATAACTTGTCATCGCCTTTAATCAACTCTTCGGCAGTCAGAAAAGCGTCATGTAAGCTTGTGCCGCGCCGTAAGGATCGCAAAAAGGTATCGGTAAAACTGGCGAATTCCGTATTCCAACTTAAGGTGTGATCATCGGCACTGCTGATCAAGATACGATTTTCCACGCCTGTCAGTTCATTAAAGAATGAGCCTGAGTAGCAACTGTCCAAAATCAGGATTTGTTGAACGTTTGTTGGGAGGCGGGCTAATAAGTTCTGTAGGTGGGAAGCGGTGAGTTCATAATCGGGGCGAATCAGGAAATGATCTTGACGGGCATGGCCATGCAGGAAAAAGATAAATTGTTGCCCAGGCCAGAGTTTGCCCGCGACTTGGGTAAACACGTCTTCGAGTTCTTGCGCTGGATCAAAGAATCGGTAATCCACTCGCTCCTCTTCTAAATAACCATCCAAGTCAATATCGGGTGCTTGGGGATTCATATAATAAATGTCCTCATCACTAAACCCCCGTTGTATGAGCAAACGATACAGGCGTTGAGTGAAATCGTTGCTGTAGTCGTATAAGGTATTGTTAGGCTGTGCCCCGCCGGCGGCAATAATGATGGCTTTTCCAAGAGAGTCGTCAGTTTCAGGTGGGGGGGTTGGCTCAATCACAGGGGGCGATGTAGGTGCGGCGATAACCTGTACAGTGAGACTGGGGGTTTGTCCATAGGCATCGGTCGCAGTTATCAATACCTCGCCAGGATTATGAGCATTGAGCTGACCATGATTATCAATAGTGGCTATTGCGGTATCAGAGGATTGCCAACTGACAGCAGTGCCGGCTATTGGGACTAAGGTTTGGCTTTGCCCAGCTTCTAGGCGCAATTCTGCTGGTAACTTGAAAGGGGGTAGCGTCACGGTAATTGTTTGGGTAGTGTTAGCTGTCGCGCCTTCATTATCGGTGATGCTCAAGGTGATCTCATAAGTACCCGTCGTTTGAAAAGTCAGATTGGCATTGACACCTTCGGCGCTTTGTCCATCTGACACTAACCACTGGTAGCGGCTAATACTCCCCTCATCGCTAGAGGCACTGGCATCTAAATTAACTACCAGGGGCACATTGCCACTACTCGGATTAAGACTAAAGATAGCCTGTGGAGGTTGATTGAGGTGAATACCCGTATCCCACATTTTCAGGGTTCTGTCCCAACTGCCTGAAAAAGCATAACGGCCGTCGGGGGAAAAAGCGACTGAGTAAACATAAGAAGTATGCCCCGTGAAGGTGCGAATCTCGGCTCCCAAAGCCACGTCCCACAGTTTCAGCGTGTAATCAAAAGAACCCGACAGCGCATAACGGCCGTCGGGGGAAAAAGCGACTGAGTTCACCAAATCGGTATGCCCCGTGAAGGTGCGAATCTCGGCTCCCAAAGCCACGTCCCACAGTTTCAGCGTGTCATCTATTGAGCCCGACAGCGCATAACGGCCGTCGGGGGAAAAAGCGACTGAGCGAACCCAATCAGTATGCCCCGTGAAGGTGCGAATCTCGGCTCCCAAAGCCACGTCCCACAGTTTCAGCGTGTCATAAGAACCCGACAGCGCATAACGGCCGTCGGGGGAAAAAGCGACTGAGTACACATCATTAGTATGCCCCGTGAAGG
>QNEL01000758.1 GCA_003645185.1 Candidatus Parabeggiatoa sp. nov. 3 | reverse complement strand
TTAATATAGGGGTTTGGTAACGTGTTTTTGTTGCCGGCCCCATTTAAATTAATGTATTTCACGCAAATGTTTTTGCGCGCAAAAACATTTGCGTGAAATGGTGGGTAACGTGTTTTTGTTGCCCACCATTTAATCTAAACGCAAAAGACGCAAAGGACGCAAGAGGCGCAAAAGTTCTAATTATTAATTTATAATTATTAATTTATAATTATTAATTTATAATTCCATCATAAAGCAAACTGGGTTATTTTGAAGAGTCGAGTCGAAAACGCCTTTAGCGCCTTTAGCGCCTTTAGCGTTTATCAAAAAAAATTTGATGCCCCTATCACAAAATTGTAGTAATTTGCAAAATGCAAATCACGGATTTTTTGGATTTCTCAAAATTTTTTTCGCTTTAGACCGAAAAACTGACCTAGATCAAGGACTGCGCGAAATCGAACGTATTACAATGCGCTCCCGAAAAATAGTGTTAAAAATGAATAAGACAGTAGGGTATATTATTATGAAAACGGCATTGATCAGCGGTATAACCGGTCAAGATGGCGCGTACCTCGCAGAATTTTTGCTCCAAAAAGGTTATTTTGTTTGGGGCCTAAAACGGCGTACTTCGCTATTCAATACCGATAGAATAGATCATCTCATCAAGGATGTGCATGAAAGTAATACCCATTTCAATTTTCTGTACGCTGATATGACAGATTCGACGAATTTGATTCGCGTCATTCAAGACACACAGCCAGATGAAATTTATAACTTAGCAGCCCAGAGCCATGTCAAAGTCAGTTTTGATACACCTGAATATACCGCAAATACTGATGGTTTAGGCACACTGAGAATTTTAGAAGCCGTGCGTTTATTAGGCATGACAGAAAAAACTAAGATTTATCAAGCCTCTACCAGTGAATTATTTGGTCAGGTGCAAGAAGTGCCACAAACTGAAAAAACGCCTTTTTATCCACGTAGCCCTTATGCCGTAGCCAAATTATACGCCTACTGGATTACCGTCAATTATCGCGAAGCTTATGGCATGTTTGCTTGTAATGGCGTATTATTCAATCACGAAAGCCCTATTCGAGGTGAAACCTTTGTCACACGCAAAATCACGCGAGGCTTGGCTCATATTGCCCTTGGTTTACAGAAAAAACTGTATCTTGGCAATTTGAATGCCAAACGCGATTGGGGACATGCCAAAGATTTTATTGAAGCAATGTACTTGGTTTTACAACAGAATAAGCCGGATGATTATGTCATCGCAACCGGTATAACGACAGAAATTCGAGAATTTGTTAGAAAAGCTTTCATTCGTATTGGGATTAATATAAAATTCATTGGCAATGATGTTGAAGAAAAAGGAATTATTGATACCATTGATCTCAATCAATTTGAATCTGTGGTTGGTGTTCCACCAGCACATTTATCTATTGGACAAGTTTTGATAGCAGTTGATCCCACCTATTTCCGCCCAACAGATGTGAATTTATTGATTGGAGACGCAACCAAAGCCAGAAAGCAACTCGGTTGGCAGCCAAAATATTCATTAGATGATTTAATTGATGAAATGGTGTTAAGTGATCTAGAACAAGCTTTGCGGAAAAAATATCTTAAAAAAAGTGGGTTTATTGTGAGACAATCTCTTGAAGAATAAACCTGAAAAATTGTCGTTCCTAACCTCGTGAGACAATTTACAAAAACGATTTAATGTTTATTTAAAATGGGTTATTTTCTGAAGCTAACAATTATCAATTAAAATGAATTTCAAATTTAGCATCAAAGAATCTGAAAAAATCAAAGGGATTTGGATAATTAAACCCGAAATCTTTCAAGATGAAAGAGGCACAATTTGGACCTCTTTTTTTAAGGAAGAAATAGAAAAATGGTTACCCAATCATTTACATTTCAGGCATGATAAATTTTCAGAATCTAAACAAAATGTATTGAGAGGCATTCATGGCGATAATAAATCTTGGAAATTAGTCACCGCAGTTTATGGTGAAATTCATCAAGTTGTCGTTGATTGTAGGAAAGATTCACCAACCTATTTGCACTGGGAAAAATTTATTATAAACAAAAATAACCCGCAATTAATCTTAATTCCACCCAATATGGGAAACGCATATTGCGTTAAAAGTCAAGTTGCCGTTTATCATTACAAAATGGCTTATACTGGAGATTATATTGATGCGGATGGACAATTTACAATTCCATGGAACGATCCCAAAATTGGAATTAATTGGGGAATAACTAATCCTATTTTATCTAATAGAGATAATTGATAGCAGATATTATCTTAAAGTGTTATGCAAATGAAAAACGATTGGCTTTTAGATTACAGAAAAGACGTCACTTCTCAAACTGGTGAAGATGGCATCATTGATAAGGTGTTTGAGATTATAGGCACTCAAAGTAAATGGTGTGTCGAATTTGGTGCTTATGATGGTAAATTTTGTAGTAATACCTATAACCTCATAAATCGGGGGGTATTCAGCGGTACTGATTGAGCCGAGTAAGGGGAGATACAAGGCCCTTGAAAAGAATTATGCCGACAAGCCCAATGTTGTGTTACTCAATAGTTTTATAGACATTGAAGGGGCGAATTCGCTTGACAATATATTGTCTCGTACACCTATCCCAACGGAATTCGATTTATTGGTGATTGATATTGACGGGAATGACTATCATATCTGGCAGTCGTTGGAAAAGTATCATCCAAGAGTGGTTATCATTGAGTTCAATTCAACCATACCCTTGAATTTGGAGATTGTTCAACCAAAAGAAAAAATCCATGATTGCGGCGCATCTTTGTTAGCGGTTTACAATTTAGGAAAGCAGAAAGGTTATCAATTGGTATGTATCAGCGGCGATAATGCCATTTTTGTAGAAGAAAAGAATTTTGCTCTTTTCAACATTGACAACAATCATCCCTCTGAGTTGTGGAAAGAATTTGAGTCTAAGAGCATTACTCAACTATACCAAAAATATGATGGGACTTTGGTGATTACCGGCAATGATCGGCTAAATTGGCATGGTGTTAAAATTAAACAATCTGCCATCCAAGTCTTACCCAAGTTTTTACGGTTCTTCCCAGGGCTTGATAATTTTTGGACTAGA
>QNEL01000757.1 GCA_003645185.1 Candidatus Parabeggiatoa sp. nov. 3 | reverse complement strand
TATATATAAGCTCAAAAAATTAATGGGGCATGCACAAAAACACGCTACTCACCCTACGGTATATTCAAAAAATCTAATATATATATATAATAAAATAAATCACTTATCTCATCTCTTTATTACTGACATAACAGTATATAATATAAAGACTTGGGCATTGGATACCCTCTTTATGAAAGGCTCAATCTTCGTAGGGTGGGTAGCGTCTTTTTGTGCCGGCCCCATTTGATCTTTTTTTAAGATAAATGGGGCCGGCAACAAAAACACGTTACCCACCCATTTCACGCTAAAGTTTCGCGGAGCGAAACTTTAGCGTGAAATATTGATCTATTGGTGGGCTTTAAAAACACGTTTCGAGGTTGAAGTTGAGGCAAACAAAAACTTCAACCTCGAAAGGAGCCCTACAATTCCCTAAACTCCTGAAAAAAAAGTTAAGTTTATCACCTCGTTGAGTATATATATAAGCTCAAAAAATTAATGGGGCATGCACAAAAACACGCTACTCACCCTACGGTATATTCAAAAAATCTAATATATAATAAAATAAATCACTTATCTCATCTCTTTATTACTGACATAACAGTATATAATATAAAGACTAATTTTCCTCAAGAGTAATTATAAACTATGTCATCTTCTCGGTTTTCATCCATAGCCCTTGTGAAAGAAATAGAGTCCCCAGAAAATCCAGGGGGATTGGAAAAGCGTGTTGCACTGGTGCCTCAAGATGTAGGCAAACTTACCCAGGCTGGTATTAAAGTCTATGTCGAATACGGCGCGGGAGAGGGTGTTGGCTTCACTGATAGTGAATACGAAAGACATAATGCCATCATGCAAACGGCTGAGCAAATTTATAAAGAGAAAGAGTTCATTATCAAATTTAAGGGCCCATCACTTTCTTCTATTGAGCAAATGCATGCGGGTTGCACCTTATTCTGTATGGCGCATTTTCATTCTTATCCAGAGAGGGCAAAATTGCTTCAAGATAGGCGTATCAATGTGATTGCAATGGAAGAAATAGATGAATCGCCCAAAGTCATGTTGGATCCGATCATTCTTGGTCGCCAAGCTATGGCAACGGCTTTAATGCCATTTCTTAATAATAATACCCTCAGTGGGTTGCAGGTAAGGGTTATTGAATGGACTGAACGATTGAGCAGCGCCATCAGGCGTTGTGGTAATCGCAATCCTCGCACACTACAGATAATACAACCACCTCTTTCATTCGATGAACTCGATGCCTGCGGATCAGATGCTCTGTATTTTTACGACAGTCAAAGCTTTGTGGATAGACTGGATATACTAACAAAACTGAAGAATAACGGTACGCATCTTTTTGATCTGTTCGAGTTTGAGCGACAACATGGACAGGAAGCTATTGCGGCTTATCGGGAAAGCCATCCACCTTCCAAATTTGGCAAGCGCCGTATTCAGTGTTTACATGAAACCGGTATGGCAGGTGCACGGTACGGTATTAAATTATTGACAGAAAATAAACCAACACTGGATATAACAAATGCAAAAGCGGTTATTCTTGGCTATGGAAATGTGGCTCAGGGTGCGTTGCATGAGCTATACAATCAGGGGTTCAGAAAGATTCATGTATTAGGGCGGTCACAAACCGATAAAAGCTGTATTGATTATTGGCTTAAGGATGTCGATTTAGTCGTAAACGGCGCAGAACAATCCCCTGAGTTACGTGGCGTTAACTTTTTAATTCGCAATAATCATCTTCAAGAATTGATCCCTAATCAGTCAGTCGTTATTGATTTAATTGGTGGCAGTGTGACTAACAGAAGTCCTGTGGAAGCTGTTATCAATTGCAATTTTATGACGAACCCCTATTTTGTGCAGGATGGTGTCATCGTATCATCTTTATGGGGATGGCCAATGATGGGCATGATGAGAGAGACAGCCATTCGCTACTCTGGCCAAATAGTTGATGTATTAATTGAGCATGAAAAAGTTATTGACGGGCTTGACTCGTTAAAGCCAGGTGTTCAAAAAGCACTCGTTTGTGGCCCGTTTGATTATCAATAGCTTAGATGGTGGGCTTTAAAAACCCGTTACCGGCCCCCTACATTTTGACTGATGTATAACGATGAGTGCTGGCTTTCGGATTTCCGCGATCCTGCACTATAGATGTTCAGAAAAATAATTTCATCTGGGCGAACACGCATTCAGGGCAAACACGCATTCAGGGCGAACACGCATTCAGGGCGAACACGCATTCAGGGCGAACACGCATTCAGGGCGAACACGCATTCAGGGCGAACACGCAGGTTCGCCCCTACCAAACCACGTTTTGTAGGGGCAGACCTGCGTGTCTGCCCTTGTGAAATTATTTACCTGAAAATCTATAGTACAACCCTAATGCGATTGCGCTTTCTCTACAAATATCATTAACCGCTTGTAAATCGTCATCGTCTAATACTTCACGTTTTTGCCTCACGGTTGAGGCGCTGATCTGATTGCGGCGCGGTAAATTGGGGGCGTGCGGTATTGACGCTAGGATTGTTTTTAAAACCTTGACAGGTTGAGTGACTAAGTCTTCATAACGCACGATGATCAGTTGATGGGCATTTGTCAAAATGATTTCGGCTAAATAACGCCATAATAAGGCCCGTTTTAAGGCTTCGTTAGGGGTGGCGGCAATTTCGGCTAACTGGTGACGTTGCGATCCCGATAAGAAGGGATCATTGAGTGAACCCACTGAAAAATCAACCACTTGGGCCTGTTTGAGGTGAGGGAAGCTGGTTTTCCATGAGGCTATCGTGTCTAAAGGATGACGTATACAGGCGATGATCGGGGCATTCGGTAGCACTTGTTTTAATTGCGGCAATCTTGCCATATAAGCCAGCGTGTTTTTGGTAGCCAATAAAAAATCGGGGCGACTGACTGTCGGGTGATACGCTGTCATGATATCAATTTGAGCGGTATCTTCAATCACTTTACCCTCATGTAATTTATTGTTTACCGGTTTACCATCCAAAATATCGCGCCTTAATTCTTGATAAAAAGTCGCGACTTGCCAAAAAGTTAATTGATTATTTAAAGGGGCAAATATCTCAGTCGGTTCATTAATCACAACGCAATCTGGCACGCTATG
>QNEL01000756.1 GCA_003645185.1 Candidatus Parabeggiatoa sp. nov. 3 | reverse complement strand
TATTTAAAAAAAACAGAAAGGGGGCAACCACAAGGGATTGCCCCTACAGAATGTCATGTAGGGGCAATCCCTTGTGGTTGCCCTTTGTTGTAAAATACCTGTTTATTTGTGCTTCAGTACTTAATAGGTTTAATCTCGCTAAAATGTCAACCAAACCTGACATGTTTTTAAAACCTGTCAGGTTTAATAGCTTTAATCTCGCTAAAATGTTGATAGCCTTTCATTTTGAGTGTCAATAGTTCTCCTTTAGCATCTAGGCAACGTAAACCTTCTGTCGTTTCTATAGTGCCAATACGAGTATATGAATGGGTTGTTAGTGCGTTTCGTAAGGCCGTTTCTCGATTCTTCGGTACTGTGAAACACAGTTCATAATCATCGCCAGCATTTAAAGCTAAATGCCATGCTGATTTGCAAGATAAATGTTGACGCAAGGCTGGTGATAAGGGCAATTTTTCAAGCTGTAGCGATGCGCCTACAGCACTGGCTTTTAAAATATGGCCTAAATCGGCCGCCAATCCGTCGGATATATCAATGGCGCTGCTCGCAATGCCACGTAAAGCTTGGCCTTCATGCAAACGGGGCGTGGGCCGATTGAGGCGCGATTCAACATCGTGTTGTATGGAATGGGGTAGGGTGATTCGTTTTTGGACAGATATTAAGCCTAGCCCAGCATCGCCAAGGGTGCCGGTGACATAAATGCCATCACCCGGTTTAGCACCGCGCCGTTGCAAGGCTTGCTTAGGGGGAACAAAACCACTGATTTGTATAGTGATCGTTAAAGTAGGCCCATAAGTGGTATCACCGCCGATTAAACTCACTTGATGCTTTTCTGCCAATTCGCGTAATCCTTGAGCGAATCCTTTCAACCAAGCCTCATCTGTTTTTGGACACGTCAGGGCCAAAGTCATCCATGCCGGCGTTGCGCCCATAGCTGCCATATCACTGAGATTGACAGCGAGGGCTTTATAGCCGATATCGTGGGGGCGAGTTTTAAGTGGAAAATGTACCCCTTCGACTAAGGTATCAATGGCAGTCGCCAATTGCATACCAGCGGGTACCTGACATAAGGCGGCATCATCGCCTACTCCCAAAATCACATCAGTCCGTTTAGGAAAAGCGTTGCTAAAATAACGCGCAATCAGATCAAATTCTGCTAGAGACATGGTTAGTTCTTATGTAGGTTCACTATTCAAAATTCATCATCTATTCATTTTCTTTCACTTCATCAGATTGATTTTAATTCTCGGGCGCATTCCCAAAAAAACATTATCAATCTTGGGCTTCGCAAAATAAATTTGGTTTGAAAATCACCGCAAAATAAATTTGGTTTGAAAATCGCCGCACAAATAAATTTGGTTTGAAAAGAGCAAGCAAAATAAATTTGGTTTGAAAATGTTAATTAATGTTAATTAATGATTAACGAAAAACAGGAATCTGTACAAAATGCTGTGAAACGCTATGGTTAAAATGAAGTGTTCGTTCAAGCACCCATTTTTTAATGAATGGTTGTGCTGCATAAAGCTGATGATATAGAGGTTCAGAAAAATAATTTCACACCAAGGAGGGCGAACACGCAGGTTCGCCCCTACATTTCGTCTGTAGGGGCGAACCTGCGTGTTCGCCCTTGTTGTTCTTATTAATGAAATTATTTTTATGAAAATCTATAGTTTAAGATTAGATAGAACGCTGATTTGACTGATGATCATGATTAACACTGATTAAAGCAAATCAGCGATGACAAAAAGCCGAATCAGCGTTCATATCATCTCACCCACATTGCATCACTACTGCGATGCCAATCTCTTGACAAGCCTGAACTTAATGCTTTAACCTGCATACTTCATTCTGATTGAGAATGCTGATAACAAATCTGTGGATAAAGTCAATTTTTTGTGCTTAGTTTTCTTGATTGCGCTTCATTATGATTTGGGTGGCACATCAAGTGTATAAGGATTGAGGAAATTATTTTTGAGCTGATCCTTGAATTCATTTTTAGTATACTTAGCGCGGTAACAAACTGAACTTTTTAATGAGAATGGTGGGCAACAAAAACACGTTACCCACCCTACATAAGTAGGTACGCAAAAGTTTATTAACATTTTGTCGGGGCTGGGTGGGCAGTGGTGGGCAGCAAAAACACGCTACCCACCCTACAAAAACTGATAACTGATAACTGATTTTCACGCAAAAGTTGCGCGCAACTTTTGCGTGAAACTGATTTCCACGCAAAAGTTTTGCGCGCAAAACTGTATTTCACTGATTTTTGGAGGACTTATTAATGACTCATCATTCAGATGAATCTATTCGCCAATTGACTGAAACAGTTAGTACGCTAACAGGCATTGTAGCCAAAAATGAAAACCGCTTTCGTTGGTTTAGTGTTGCTTTGATCTGTCTTACTATGTTGGTTTTTTACATGGGATTTAATAATATTTCCCCAGTTCAAGCTGCAGCAGACGCAAGTGGCAACGGCGATCCTCAGGTAAAAAGGATAGCTGATATGATGGAACAGATGATGCCTGAAATGTCACCATTGTTTGTCTTACTTAAGAGGGCTAAAGAAGACTCTGATATGTTGCGAACCCAATTTGAATGTCCTGAAGCACAGCCTTGCGGAACGGGAATCATGCTGGCTGTAAACGGCATTTTAAATTATGAAGTACCACAACAAACCGCAGGTGCTCAGTTCAAAGTCAAGGACGGTATGAACGATATGCTCCGCTTAGTTCATAGACTAAGACTTGATTCTGATTCTCTAAGAAAGCAGATGGGTATATCAGATGGAAGCGGATTATTTTCATCCAGTGAAATTCATAACGATTTGGTCAAAATTGGTATAGCTCTTTCTGCTGTACCAGCAATGGCAGAAGAGATGCATCGAATGAATATGAATATGGCTGTTATGGCCCGTGATATGGATTCGAGTATGGGTCGTATGGGCCGTATGATGCCAGGTGGGCCAGGTGGTTGGTGGTAGTAATTCGATATACCAACAAATATCCCAATCTGTAGGGTGGGTAACGGGTTTTTGTTGCCCACCATCTTTTATGAAGGCTGTCGTCAGTAGTCATTGCTGGCTTCAGCCTTTTTTTATTTTTAGCCCGTCATT
>QNEL01000755.1 GCA_003645185.1 Candidatus Parabeggiatoa sp. nov. 3 | reverse complement strand
GACGCAAAGGTTCGGGTATTGTCGGCGAACTCTTTTTGACAGGTGGGGGTGTACAGCCTATGAGCATTAGAATCAATAGGGGTAAGTACAACAACAAGTACAACGAATTATGAAATAAACGAATTGATATGCTTTGCACAATAATTAATGGTTAATGGTTAATTTATTATATTAATTGAAAAGAATAAACGCAAAAGACGCAAAAGGCGCAAAAGACGCAAAATGTTTTTTTAATTATAACCCATTGACTTTTTTAAATGACTTTAGGGAATTGTAGGGTGGGTAACGTGTTTTTGTTGCCCACCAATAGATCAATGTAGGGTGGGTAACGTGTTTTTGTTGCCCACCATTAAACGTGTTTTTGTTGCCGGCCCCATTAAACGTGTTTTTGTTGCCGGCCCCATTAAAACGTAGGGTGGGTAACGTGTTTTTGTTGCCCACCAAATTGATCGGATTGTTTTTTATAATTTAACTTTTGGCAACCCCAGGTTGCCACCTGGGGCTATTCACATTCAACCCCTTCGGGGTTGTGCGTTTTAATCTTAATGACTCAACTTCGCAATTAATTCATCACGCGAACAATCCAAAGTCAGATCTAAAGAGGCTTTCGGTGATAAAGTGATCAGGCGTTCAATCACCCTAGACAGGGCTTCATCAATCACACCAAATCGACGTTCAAGTAAATTTTCCAGCATCTCTTGTTGGCCTTCCTGTTTGCCTTTTACCAAAAAACTTTGCTGTTCTTGTTCGACAATCTCTGATAAGTTCATAATCAAATCCTCATCATCTTCAGTTAATTCATCTTGGATTTTTATAGCAATCTGCCACCGATAAAGCAGATATTCGACATGATTGCGTAAAGGGTGATCTTCGGGCAATGCCCGTATTTCAGCAATCGCTTGTTGTTGTGTTTTGCCCGCTCCCAGCAATCTCAATAACAACGTATCCGGTGTTTCGGGTAAACGGTTGATGGCAACGATTGCCATTCGATTTCCTTTTGCTGTGAAATAAACGCCTTCACACCAGTTTGCTAAATTCAGTTTAGCACCGAAAAAATCAAGTAAGTTATCCGACGCCGATGTCGCTAAAATCCATAAACGGGGTAATTCCGCTTCTTTTGGCTCCTGTTCCTTATTGCGTTCGGCTTTATTGAGTAACTCAGTTCGTAACGTAAACAGTTTTTGCAAACACGTTTGGATTTCTAATTGAGTGGGTTGCTTGCGAAACGGTTCAATTAAACAAGGGTGTGCCGCTATTTTGCCCAATAAGCCCAGTGATTGAAATTGGGCATTGGGTGAGGGCACAAAATAAAGATCAACATAATGCGCTTCTCCAGGAGGCACTTCATAGTTAATTTGGGTATCGCCTTCTCCTTCAAGAAGTTCAGCCACAAATTGTTTGGAGTAATAATCGTACTTTTTTCTGCTCATATCAATTAGAAATGGTTAATTCAATAACACACGCAAAAGACACGACTCATTAAATGGTTAAACGATTGCGCCTCTTGCGCCTCTTGCGCCTCTTGCGTTTTCTTGTATAACTACTACTTTAATAATAAACGCAAAAGACGCAAACGACGCAAAAGGCGCAAATTGTTTTTTTAATTATAACCCATTGACTACTCGTGAAATGCCATCTTTGACTCGTATTGAACCGAAATTGATTAATAATCCTAACTTCAGGCTGGTTATACTCAACGGGGCGATAACATTCATTATGGGCTATCCTATTTAATATAAATAATAAACGCAAAAGACGCAAACGACGCAAAAGACGCAAAAGACATTACTAATTAAATGGTTAAACGATTGCGCCTCTTGCGCCTCTTGCGCCTCTTGCGTTTTTTTCTTGTTAAGATTAACGATATAAATGCACCGTTTTAGTTTTGCCCTCTTGCGAGATTTCAACAAAATCATCGCGTATCGTCAATAATTGTGTTCCCTCTGGCAAAGCATTGCCTACAGCATAGCGGTTGACTTTATTTGTGGCTTTGTTCAGTAGCAAAGCAAAGCGTTGCCGGCCTTCTTGAACAATGCCCACTAATTGCCATTCCGCTTTTTTTGATGTGCTTGTTGTTGGTGTTGTTGCAGCTTTTGGTTTTGGGGGGGCTTTTGACTTTGTTTTCTTTTCTTTCCAAGGCTTGAGTTTGCTACGTAATTTGAAATAAATCTTTTGCAAATTATCTGGATTAGACAAGGTTGGCAACTGCCAAGGATCGTCAGCGTGGGCAGTGATTGGCGAAAGTTGGGGAATCTGAACTAACCAAAAAGCCAAACCACCCGTTAATGCGCTAACGCCAATTAATGAAATAATGAGATGTTTAATCATAGCTGTCAGTCGTTCAGAAGTTCAGACGTATAAAAAATATCAGGCCTGTCATTTTTAATTTCTTTTAAAATAGGCCTTTAAAATCAGGGTAAATCTAGGTGGACTGGATTGGCGAATGTCCAAACGTTCAGTCACAATCGTCCGTGGACTTTTCGCGATTTCTAATAATAACGAATAAAATCGTTTTTGAACAAAAATACCCTTGACTTCGGCGGAAACGTACCACAAATTTGGATTTTTCGGCACTTCAATAGCGGTTTCAACTTGCAAACGAGATTGTTTGATTTGTGCAAAAAACACTTCTTCTTGAAGCCAGCTTTGAAAAATAGCTTGCGCCAAACCTTTCGTATTCGCTTGCCATAAGCGTGCTTCTAACTGGGTACGCAAATCTTGTACTTGAACCGCTCGCTCCGGCCATAGTGTTTGCTTCGCAAGGCCTTGTAACTTGTTTAAGCGAGTCAATGCCGTATGATAATCTCGTTTCAATTGGACATGGTAGTCATTCAGCACGAGAATGCTATAAGTCATGATAATGGCTATGATAAACCAGAGGCCGATTCGCAAACGGGTATTTTTACGTAGTTCGGTTAAGAGTTGAGAGAGAACTTGAGACATAAGGATAGGTACGATTTATTGATTGAATTAAGTAGGTACGCATAAATCTTTTAACATTTTCTGTAGGGTGGGTAGCGTGTTTTTGCTGCCCACCACTGATTGACGGTATTAACGGATTGACAAAACCCTTAGTAAGTAGGTACGCATAAATTTTTTTAACATTTTCTGTAG
>QNEL01000754.1 GCA_003645185.1 Candidatus Parabeggiatoa sp. nov. 3 | reverse complement strand
CTGCGGAAAGTGTTTTTCCATCAGTGGACGATGTTCAGATTCATCTAAGACGATAATTTTATCGGCCGTTTTAAAATCCGCATCAACTGCTTGCAGTGGAAAACGCTCATTTTCTGGCACGGTAATCCCACGCACTTTTAAACCTTCAAGTGCATAGGGAGAAATCGCACCCACGTTATTGAAGCCTTGTTTTATCGCTAACGCCCGCGAATCGGCCCACCAATTGAGTCGTTGGGCTTGTGCATTAAAAAAATGCTCTGAAAAACGGCTGCGATAGTAATTACCTGTACAAAGGAAAAGGATTTTGTTATCAGTTGTCATTTTATCTCACAGTTCACATCACATTACATCAACACTTTGATTTTATTGGTATTGAGTTTGTATAAGGGCAGCGATTATTCATCCAAACTATAAAAAGCGTTTATAGTGTCTCATTATACACTTCAGTATATCAATTGTTATGTCGCCCTTTTCTATTAGTTTGCTATTTGCAAAAACGAATTATCATTTTTTGAATTGTCAATCATTTTTTTTGAAATCATATCCTATTTTTGATTGCTATATCAAGTGAAGGATGGTGACTTATCACATATCAGTTTTGTTTAACCAAGTACACTTTTCAATGACTTAAAAAAACGGATAGGTGTTAAGCGTGTTTGCCCTTTTTTGTATTTAACCAAAATGGGAATTGCTATAGCGTTTCCCTTTTGCATGAAATACATCATTTGTAGGGGCAAGCCCTTGTGGTTGCCCTTTTTTGTATTTAAGCCAAACGAAAAATGCTATAGCATTTTCAGCAAGCGTGAAATACATCATCTGTAGGGGGAAAACCTAAGCTATTGATTTTATAAGGCGGCTTGGTTTAAAGGTGTTGCCTATTTTTAGAGGGAAAACTAGGATGGTGGGCTTCCGTGCTGTGAAATCTGGGTTTGATATTGAATTCAATGTCGCCCGTTTACCCACCCTACGAGACATCCACGCGCAAGCCCTTTTTTGTATTTAACCAAAATGGGAATTGCTAACTAATTGCTAACTATATTTAACTCAGAAAAAGGGGATTTATAATATTTTCAAAACGTCAATCAAAGTTATGAACTAATGAGATATAATAAAAAGATTCAATTGATTTAAGTTTTAAAAACAGAGCAAAGTGACACCTTTGCTAAAATATAGGAGCCTTTTTGATGCTCAAACAACAAACACAACTCAAATCACCAACTGCTTTTTTAATTCGCGAACATCGAAAAGTCAGTCGAACAGTCTCACCCAAAATTGTTTGGGAAGTGCCCTCCCCCGATTTTGATATACCTGATGAGCCCATGGATAATTTGGATCAATCTTTACTAGCAGAAGCTTTACGAGACGCACTGTCTTGTACACAACGTCTATCAAAATACCAGCTATGCGCCACCAGTCTGGCAGTGTGTGTCAAAGTGGGAGGCCAAACGATCACCAAAGCACCAGACTGGTTTTATGTGCCTTATGTGATTCAGACTGACAAAAATCGTCGCAGCTATACGCCGATTGCCGAGGGAAAACTCCCCACTATCGTGATGGAATTTTTATCGGATAACAAAGGCAAGGAATATAACGAATCGCATAAGCCGCCTTATGGCAAATGGTACTTTTATGAAAAAATTTTAAAGGTGTCTTGGTATATGATTTTCAATTCAGACAACGGCAAATTGGAAGTCTATCACCTTGAAAATGGATATTATAAAAGACAAACACAAAGCCAAAATGGGCGTTATTGGATAGACTCGTTGCAACTTTTTCTTGGGGTATGGTTCGGTGCAAAGGAAGATGTTGAGAGAAAGACGTTTTGGTTATGTTGGTGGGATGTGGATGGCAACCGCTTACCTTGGCAATATGAAAAAACAAAACGGGCCGAAATCGAAAAGCAACAAGCCGAAATCGAAAAACAAGCAGCAGAAATCGAAAAGCAACAGGCTTTAGAACAAGCGGAACACGCGGAACTCGAAAAGCAACATGCTTTAGAACAAGCGGAACTCGAAAAGCAACATGCTTTAGAATACGCGGAACTCGAAAAGCAACATGCTTTAGAATACGCGGAAAAAAGGGCTAATGAGAAAATTTATCGAATTGCCAAACAAATGTTGCAAGCTCATGTCGATATTGCCGTTATAACTCAAGTCACCGGATTAGAAGAGGCAGAAATTTTGGAACATCGACAAGGTTAATACTTAATGGCTAATTGAAACCTGACGAATGCATGTTATTTTGCGGCGCGATGGAATGCGCCAAACCTGACTGGTTTTAAAAACCAGTCAGGTTTTGACAAGACAAAATATGTTTTCAAATCACTTTCTTGACAGCGTTTCAGATAGGGGCAACCACAAGGGATTGCCCCTACGGACGGTTCGTAGGGGCAATCCCTTGTGGTTGCCCCTCTTCTTGGTTGTTTCTTTTAATTAAAATACCTGAAAATTTATGGTTCAGTACTTATCATCATAACAGGAGGTTTTTCTATGTTTCAACGTTTATTCTACACTATACTCTTATTCAGTTTACCCAATATCGCCTTAGCCTTTAATTGGCAATGGTTTCAAAATGCTGAACAACAAGCTGCGGATGCTTTTGAGCAAAAGCAGTATTCAGACGCAGCCAAATTGTTCACTGATCCCTATCAACGTGGTGTCGCGCTTTATCAAGATGGGCAATATGCAGAAGCGGCAGAGGCTTTTGGCAACGTGACACATCCTCAAGCCAAATTGAAGGCTCAGTATAATCTCGGCAATGCCTATTTTCAGCAAGGCGAATACGAGCAAGCGATTAAAGCGTATGAGCATGTTTTGGCAGCGCAATCCGATCATGACGATGCTCAACATAATTTGGCTTTAGCGCGGCAACAATTAGAACAGCAATCTGAAGACAAATCCTCTGAACAAGGGGATTCTGAAGAAAATCAAGAAAAGGGGGAGGATTCAGACTCTCAAGAAAATCAAGAAAAGGGTGAAAACTCAGAATCTGAACAAAATCAGGCTGCCGAAAATGAGCAAGGCAATGATTCTGAAGAATCTGAACAGCAACACGGTGAACAAGATCAAGCGCAGGAGAATGCTGAGCAATCGGATGATCAAGAACAAGCGCAATCTGCTCAAGAG
>QNEL01000753.1 GCA_003645185.1 Candidatus Parabeggiatoa sp. nov. 3 | reverse complement strand
CACTTAGCAAGCATCAAAAGGGGCAACCACAAGGGATTGCCCCTACGGGCAGATTGTAGGGGCAATCCCTTGTGGTTGCCCTGGTTTTCCAATGGTATTGAAACTTTCGCTCTCCTGCACTAGAAGCACATATTGAAGAAACAAGTGATGAAAGAAAGATAACGCTTCAAAATAACCAGCTGGACACTGTAATGATGGCAAGCCTAGAAAGTGCTATCAAGAAATTGAATAACCTAGCTATTCTGGGCAATAATAATAAAATATATCGCTTCCAAATTGAGCTGTCTTAAATAAATGTAGACTTTTTCTTAAATGGCCGAAAGTTATGTATTAAGAGCATCACAACTGACGGGTATATTGGATAAAAAGGCTTTATTGATAGCTGGATTAAAAGCTTTAATCACCTTAGAAAACCGTCAATGGCTGCATTCAGAAGAAGTGGCGGAAACTGAAAATCCACTTGAAACTTTCCAAGCCATTATGGAAATTGCAGAACGATGTGCCGCGCTGCCTATTTTAGAGGCACGCCCTGAAGATGATATTTTAGGTTACTCATAATGAAAAAAATAATGAAAAATATGTAGGGGAATGGTGGGCAAGCGGGCAATAGAGCATGAGAATATCTCTTAAATATTTTGGCCCAAACCTGACAGGTTTTCAAAACCTGTCAGGTTTTTATCGCTCGACATTTTTCTGACTATAGAGTTGGAACGTAAAGCTAATTTTATTAGCGAAATGATTGAGTGACGGGTTGAACCGGCTCTGGTGTTTCTGGTGTTTCTGGTGGTGTTTCCCGCAAATCATCCATAAAAAGAGATTGCTCGTTAAGTAACTGTGATACCAGTTGCATATTTTGCCTAAATTTTTGTACCAAGGGGCGATTGTCTGCTTCGGGATTGACAATTTGGGGAACGATGATCAGAACCAATTCGGTGCGAACTTCTTCGTGATCAGTTGAGGCAAATAGCAAACTGCCTATAAGGGGAATATCTCTCAAACCAGGAAGACTTTGCTCATCATTTTTTTGACGGGTTTCAATCATGCCTCCGATGACTATGGCGTTACCATCACGTACAACGACTGAGGTTTCTAATTTGCGTTGGATAAAAGATTGCAAATTTTGCGTGGTTCTTGTGGGCCCCAGTTGGGATAATTCTTGAAATATTTTCATGTTTATTATCCCATCTTCATTTATACGTGGTGTGACTTTGACGGTGATGCCGGTGTCTTTATATTGTACGTCTTGAGACACTAAATTACTGGTGTTGATCGATGATCGATTGAGTGAGCCCAGAAAGGGTTCGTTTGATCCGACATTTATTGAGGCCTCTTCGTTGTCACGCACTAAGAGTGAGGGGCGCGATAATATGCTGATGTCATTCGTGGAGGCTATCGTATTTAATATGGCATTTACGCTGCCCGTAACATTGCCAATCACTAATCCAACCAATGAGTTAGAACTAGAAGTGGTGGTGTTGGTACTATCAGTCGTCGTGCTGAAAGATTGGGCGGGCACATTAAAATCGCTGCGTACATAATTCTGTTTCCCACTGCCAAAGAAGTATTGCCAATCAATCCCAAATCGGTTCGCTTTTGTGAGGGTGACTTCTGCCATGACGACATTCACCATGACTTCTTTAGGCACCCGATCCAGTGCATAAATGGTTTCTAACAATTGCCGATAATCTCGCGGTGTGGCCCGTATCAATAAGCTGTTGGTGCTTTCATCCGCGACGATAGTCACGTTTAAATCGGCAGATACCGCTATGCGACCTGCCCTAGAAGGTGGCGCTTTATCCTCTTTCCCTTTGGCATCTTTTTTCGATTCTTCGTTGTGCTTGAGTTTTTCTTTCTCTTCGGCGGCCTTTTTGTCTTCGATTTTAAAGACATTCTCTAAGGTGGAGGCTAATTTACTGGCTTCCAGATTTTTAACATGATAGATAAACACTTGATCGCCGCTTTCTTCGCTTCTTTCGTCAAGAATATCTACCCATAAAGCCACTTCGTTAAAACCGGTGTTAGGGGGGGCTATGACTAAAATGGCATTGATGCGTTCTAAGGCGATCACTTGGAAGGTTGAGGGGGCGGTGCCATATAGGGCTTTGAGGATTTTATCCAGATCGGTTTGTACATCAACCGCTTTAGAATTGATCAAGCGAAATAGACGCATACCGCGATGTAAAAATGGATCGGCATCGACAATGCGAAGTAATTTGTTGATCCGTTTTAACTGTTGCGGTGTGGTTGTGATGCCAATGATATTCATGCTTGGCAAAACGGTAACACGGCCTTTGGGTTGTACCATGGGATTGAGAACACTTTGGGCTGATTCTGCGCTGATATAGCGCAGTGGTGTAATTTGTAACACTTGGGATGAGGTACTACTGGTCAAGCGTTCTGGATTGATTCCAATGGTGCCCGGTAATTGCGAGGCTATCTTTTTTAGATGGTAGACTCCCGCTTTTTTCTGCATGACGATGCCGGCATCGTTTAATAGCAGTTGTAATAAAGGCCATAAATCCTTTTTTCTTAAGGGTTTCTCCTTGGAGGTGCGGATGGTGACTTTATCGCCAATGCTTGGATCAATCACCATGCTAATACCTAAGGCATCACTCATGAGTTGAAAGATTTGTTGCAAGGGCATTTGTTCAAAATTTAATTCAATGGGATCATCATCGGATAACTTGGTTATATCACTCATTTTCAGGGTGCTATCCGTTAATGTCGTTACCAACGGTACACCGCCTTTTTGATTAACCTCTTTTAAAGATCGAGATTGTGTAGGGGGCATTTCGGCAATCGGAAAACTGACTGGGGTTTGATTCACCACTGGAAAACGAGGTTGTAGTTGCGTTTGTGCGAGTTGTTCGGCACTGAGTGGCGCGTCGCGTTTAGGCGGAGCCGTGCAAGCGACTAGCACACTACTGGATAATAAGACGACAGAGAGTTTTTTGATTAAATGGATAGACATCATTGAATTTTTGGTTATATCTGATGGTGGGCAACAAAAACCCGTTACCCACCCTACATTGATTTTAATGGGGCCGGCAACAAAAACCCGTTACCCACCCTACATTTATTTAAATTAATGGTGGGCAACAAAAACACGTTACCCACCCTACATTG
>QNEL01000752.1 GCA_003645185.1 Candidatus Parabeggiatoa sp. nov. 3 | reverse complement strand
CATAAGAGTGATGAAGCGTAAGTAATTGGGTGATGGTGGGCAGCAAAAAGACGCTACCCACCCTACGAGGAATGGTACTTTCATTAAATGTTACCAACAAAACGGTTAGGGATAACTATTTTCCTTCCCAATGTCTCGTAGGGTGGGTAAGTGGGCGACACTGAATTAAATATTAGCCATCAATCCTATCGCCCGCTTGCCCACCATTCCTATTTACCAAGGACACCTCCACGCGATGCCTTCAATATCGGTATAAGGCGTATCGACTAATACGCTGTTTGTGACGGAACAACTTTCAATGTCAAATGAATGAATACCGGTATCGTTGGTTTGATGCAATGCGAACAACAATTCGCCCGTTTGTAAGCTCGATAAGGCTTCCACTTGGGCGGGGAAGTTATCACAGGTTTGCCCCACTGTGCCGGTTTCATAAACAAATTCAGAGAGTGTTTTGCCAAAGGCGGCATAGAGGATTTTGCCTTGATTATCCCATGTCAAGCCTTCCACTTTTTTGTCGGAAAGGAGGATTTCCGTTTTGTCACAAACGCCGTTGTCAATTTGGTTGAGATCAATCGTAAATAAGCCTTCCCCATCAGCCCATACCCATAAACTGCCCTCTTGCGGATGGAATGCCATTGCGGAAACTTCCCCTAAGCCGGTGCGACAAGTTGGGGTGAGTGTGCCATCCGATTTGTTGACTTGGTATAAATAGCCGTGTTCCAAACCCTTGGCAGGATCATCACCCGATGAGGCGTAGAGTGTGAGTGTCTGTGGGTGCATATCCAAGCCTTCCAAATCATATCCAAGATGGGCTGGGCCCAAGGCTTTGATTTCAAAATCTTGATAGGGTTCAATGGTGAACAATTGCGAATTATTCAATCCACCGTCATGTAACCCGTAGACAAAACAGGGACAAGGTGTTTGTGTTCTTGCCCATGCCGAGTTTCTGGCATTAAGCCACTCAATGAGTTCTGGATCAGAGGCCGTTAAGTGGTTGCTCTGCAAATTTAAAGAAAATCTTTCGCGCAAAACGGGTTCTTCTGGATTTCTGTTGTCCATCACTTGATAACTGAGGTTCATCAAGGAAATGGGGATTTCTCCACACAGTTGGTTATTCATCAAATGAAGCACCTGCAATTTGCTTAAATTGCCTAACGATTCAGGGAGCGTACCGCTGAGTTGGTTGTTGTGCAGATAGATATACCACAAATTGCTCAAATTGCCTAACGATTCAGGAATTGAACCACTCAGTTGATTATCGTTTAAATAAAGATAGCGCAATTGGTTTAAATTCCCTAACGATTCAGGAATTGAACCACTCAGTTGATTATCGTTTAAATGAAGATAGCGCAAATTGCTCAAATTGCCAAGTGACTCTGGAATGCTTCCACTGAATTTGTTACTGTTCAAACCAAGTATCTGCAAACTGTTAAACCCCCAATTTCCCATTGATTCTGGGATAGGGCCACTAAATTGATTATCACCCAAATAAAGCCTTTGCAATTTGTTCAGGTTGCCAAGCGATTTAGGAAGAATGCCGCTTAGTTGATTTTTGTACAAATAGAGAAATTGCAAATGACTCAAGTTGCCAAGCGAGTTAGGAATACCACCACTAAGTTTATTAGAAAACAGATATAACCTTTGCAACTTGTTCAAGTTGCCAAGTGATTCATGAATTGTACCACTGAGTTGGTTGTTGTGCAGATAGAGATATACTAAATTGCTCAAATTTCCAAGTGACTCAGGAATCGTGCCGCTCAGTTGGTTAGAACTCAGATAGAGATATACTAAATTGCTCAAATTTCCAAGTGACTCAGGAATTGTGCCGCTGAATTGATTGCTGTATAACCAAAGATACTGCAATTTGCTCAAATTGCCTAACCATTCCGGAATAGTGCCACTGAGTTGATTAGAGGCCAGCAGAAGTCGCGTCAAATTACTCAAGTTGCCAAGTGAGTCAGGGATAGTAGCACTGAGTTGGTTAAAACTCAGATAGAGATACTGTAAATTGCCTAAGTTGCCAAGTGATGCTGGAATAGTACCACTGAGTTGGTTGTTGTGCAGATAGAGATATACTAAATTGCTCAAATTTCCAAGCGATTCTGGGATAGAACCACTGAGTTGATTATGATTAAGATAAAGTCTCTGCAAAGTAGTCAAGTTTTCAAGTGACTGTGGAATCGTTCCACTGAATTGATTAGTATCCAAAGCGAGTGTTTGCAAACTATTAAAGCCCCAATTTCCTATTGATTCTGGGATAGGGCCACTAAATTGATTACTCCCCAAAGAAAGCACTTGTAAATTATCCAAATTGCCTAACGACTTTGGAATAGCACCACTAAATTGATTACTGCTCAAACCGAGTTCTTGCAAACTCTTAAACCCCCAATTTCCTATTGATTCTGGGATAGGGCCACTAAATTGATTACCGCCCAGATGAAGCCTTTGCAAATTGTTCAAGTTGCCAAGCGATTCAGGAATGGGATTACTTAATTGGTTGTTACCCAGATGAAAATTCTGCAAATTGCTCAAATTGCCTAACGACTCTGGGAGACTACCGCTGAGTTGGTTGTTGTACAGATAAAGAACCTGCAAATTGTTCAAGTTGCCAAGTGATTCTGGGATAGTACCGCTGAGTTGGTTGAGGTACAGATAAAGAAACTGCAAATTGCTCAAATTCCCCAGAGATTCTGGAATAGAACCCGTCAATTGACCGTAACTCAAACGAAGATTCGTTAAATTGCTTAAATTGCCTAACGATTCCGGAATCGTGCCACTGACTTGGTTGTAATGCAGATAAATGCTCGTGACATACCCACCGCGACAAGAAACCCCATACCAATTACAAGGCGTATTGTTGGCATGCCAACCGGTGTTGTTTTTCCAATTTGGGCCGTCGGTGCTGTGATAAAGATCAAGCAGTGCTTCGCACTCAACTTGGGGTATCTCAGTCACACTCCCACAATCTGTCTCCGCGTGTGCGAAGGGTAGCCAACTGAATAAACCCATTAACCCGATAAAGGGGATAAGGCGTTGTAAATGAGAAATGTTTAACAAAATAAGGCCTCCTTCAGATTTGAAATGAATGTTGATAGCGTTTATCCATCGACTCAAAATGTTTGCCATTG
>QNEL01000751.1 GCA_003645185.1 Candidatus Parabeggiatoa sp. nov. 3 | reverse complement strand
TTGAAACACAAAAAAAATTGATTTTGATTTATAATGCGACTCCACGTTTGAAAAGGCAGGTAATCAAACGTTATGTTCTTTAAAAATCAATAAGTTATAAGTAGGTACGCATAAATACTTTTAACATTTTCTGTAGGGTGGGTAGCGTGTTTTTGCTGCCCACCACGCTGAAATATTTCAACAAAAGTCATTTCAGTTAGAAATGTAGGGTGGGTAGCGTGTTTTTGCTGCCCACGCGACTGAAATATTTCAACAAAAGTCATTTCAGTTAGAAATGTAGGGTGGGTAGCGTGTTTTTGCTGCCCACGCGACTGAAATATTTCAACAAAAATCATTTCAGTTAGAAATTCAGAATTGGGAATTAAAATGATGGGTTATCAGTTATCAGTTATCAAAACAGTGAACGGCTTGATATTTGCGGATATCTAAGCGAAACTCCTCTGTGAAACTCTGTGTTCCTCTGTGTTGCTCTGTGTTGAAAAATATTGAACACTGATCACTGATAAAAATGCAACATCAAAGCACTTTCTAAGTACAGCCTATTGTAATAACATGAGCCGCTCATTAACTTTAGAATGGTGGGCAACAAAAAGACGTTACCCACCCATTTCACGCTAAAGTTTCGCGGAGCGAAACTTTAGCGTGAAATATTGATTTTAATGGGGCAGGCAACAAAAAAGTATAACGATGCCCCCTTACTCAAGGAAACCCATCATGAAAACCCAATTACTGATTCCTGATCGCAAAATCTTGACGCGAGTATTTTTAATACTCGGCATGTTGATCCATCCAACAGTCATTCAAGCCCATTCATCCAGCGTTTTCGCTGAAATGGCAGAAAAAACGGGTGGTACAGCCATCATGCTCCCTAAACCCAAAGAGGGTGAGGAAGATGACACCGTTTGGTGTACCGCTTTTAATATTATTATGGGCACCATGCGGCCGACGATTACGGCCATCACGCCGCTGAAAATCCCACTAGACAGTACGGTAGATTTACTCATTACCGCGCCTAATGCTAATTTCAATTCCTCAAGTGTTGTGCGGATTGAAAACAGCAATATCACGATCAACGAGATCACGGTGCAATCGGCTACCAAAATACGCGCTAGTATCAGTGTGCCGACAACAGCCGCACGCCAATTTTATGATGTCTTTGTTGATACCACCGTTGGAACAGAGAAAGAAAGCGCACAAGGTAAATGTGCGTTGGAAGTGGTTGAAAAACCGTCTACGCCTCTCATTTTAAGCATCAATCCCAGCAAGGTGCAGCAAAATGCCACTGTTGACATCGAACTCAAAGGCATTAACACGGATTTCAAAACAGGATCCGTACTACAAATTGGAACTGGTATCACTGGAACAGTCACTGAAGTCATCAGCCCGACGCATTTAAAAGCCAGCGTTCAGGTTGATGAAACGGCCAACACCGGTTTTTACCATGTCACCGTGAATACAGACAGTCAAGTCGCAAGAGATACGCAACCCGGTGGTGCATTACTGGTTTTATCGGATGCCTATAAAATTCCTGAGATTAAAAGTATTACGCCTTCACAGGTGGGGCAAGGCAAAACAGTCACTGTTGAACTCAGCGCCGCAGATACGAACTTTACGTCAAGTAGTACCCTGAGTTTTTCTGGGGAAGGCGTAACTGCGACATCAACTGATGTCAAAACCACAACCAGCATCACGGCAACGGTTGCTATTAATAAAGAAGCGCCGGCCGGATATCGAGATGTCTTTGTGACAACGGGTGCTGAAATCGCTTCGCTTTTGAAAGGATTTGAAATCCAACTCAACGCGGAACCGACTGATATTGCGTTATCCAACACAGAAATCGCTGAAACCAGTGCAACTGATAGCGTTGTCGGCACTCTCTCAACCACTGATGCCGATACGACGGATACGCATACCTATCAATTAGAAGATAGCGCGGGGGGAAGATTTAAGATTGTTGGCAATGAATTAAAAGTCGCTGACAACAGCTTATTGATTGCTAACCAGCAAGAAACACACAGAATTAAGGTTATATCCACTGATGATGGGGGCCAAACTTATGGCAAGCATCTTGCAATTAATATTAAATACGCTCCCAAGGATATAACGCTTTCCAAGAACACTGTCATTGAACGCAGTGGTATCGGGATTGTCGGTGCATTGTCCGCCGCTGATCCCAATTTAACGAATACACACACTTATACCCTTCTCGACGATGCTGAGGGTATTTTCAAACTGGATGACAACAACAACGTACTCGTTGCCAATTCGGCCGCCTTGAAAAAAGGCCAGTATCCTATCACAGTACGTGCCACTGATAACACCGGTATGACGTTCGATAAAACCCTGACTATCAACGTTACCGATGATCCCACACCAACTGATATCACTTATTCTACCTCTATTGCTAAAGATATCAGTCTGTCCACGCTTATCGCGGTAGTACACACGCCTGAAAAAACAACTCTCGCGGAATTGTCTACCGTCGATCCTTCCAGCAATGATACCCATACCTACACTTTTATTGACGATGCCCATGCCAATGAACGTTTTAAATTGGATGGCAATAAACTGATCGCGAATCAAGCCCTTGATCAGGTTGATCACTATGAGATCAAAATCCGTACTACAGACAGCGCCGCGCTGACTTTCGACAAAACCTTCACGATTACCGTCAAGAATCTCACTTTGACTAACAACACGGTTTCCGAAAACAGTAAAAGCGGCACTGAAATCGGTCAACTGTCTATCACTCTGCCTTACGGCGGCGATACCGTTCACACCTACCTCTTAAAAGATGATAAAGGCGGCCTGTTCAAACTAGACGGTAAGCGTCTACTGGTTTCCAATGATTCCTTATTAAAAATAGGTGATTATGGCCTCATCATCCGTTCTACGGAAAAAGAACAGCCGAAATTGTTTTTTGAAAAAAGCGTGACAATTCAAGTCATTACAGACGACACCGGCGAAAATCTGCCTCCGACAGCCATCACACTCTCCAATAACACCGTAGCCGTCAATACGACACCTGGCACAACAGTTGGCAACTTCGTAACCAGCGATCCCAATGTCGGTGACAAGCACAGCTATACATTAATAGAAAATGCCGGAGATCGTTTTATCATCGTCGATAACAGCCTTG
>QNEL01000750.1 GCA_003645185.1 Candidatus Parabeggiatoa sp. nov. 3 | reverse complement strand
TGATCATAAATGGCATAGAGATTATCACAAGCCTGAAAAATATTCCTAATCTTATAAAAGAGGCAAAACAGAAAGGTCATGAGTATGTTGTTAATATGACTCCTGATGAGGGTAAAAGTGGTGGTGGTGGAAGTGGTGGAAGTCGCGATGAGAGTTCTTTTGTTAGAGATGATGTACCTCCTAAGAGTGGCCCTGGTTCCGCCGAGCATAGAGAAGAAAGATGGAATGAATATCTTGCAAAAGGTGGGGCATGGCCAAAAGAAAGGTGGGATAACGTTTATAATGCAAATATGACGAAAGCAACTAATGCTCACAAAGCAGTAGACGAGTATCAGAAAGACATAGGTTGGGGAACGAGAGAAGTACACCTAACGGATATAGATGGAAAGGGTACGACTCGACGACTCGATATCGCAGATAAAGAGTTACTTCAAGGAGTTGAACATAAAACAGGTTACCAATCAGCTACTGAATCTAATTTATCAGAGGTAGAAAGAGATCAAATCTTGGTGGAACAGGGGTGGGATATAACATGGGTTTTTGAACAACCCCCTTCTAAGCCATTGCAAAATGCCTTGAATGAAGCTGGAATTCCTATTGAAATCATAGGGAAATAATATTCTTATTTAAGAATAATAGTACCTTGCAAATTGACATGGAGAACTTCTATGGAAAATTACAACCAGAAAAAAGATGAATTTCAATATTGGCTATTTTATATGGATGATGCATTAGAGTCATTTTTCAAAAATATTCCCCCTTCACTTTCTGAAAAGCTTGATTATTCTGTTGGCTCCCTCAATTTTATTGAAGAATGGATTCTTTCTAGGTACGCATCTATAAATGATGTCAAAAAACATGAAGAATCGGAAATTTTCAATGGCGTTGTCATGTATATAGGTGAAACATTTCGTAAAAATCTTGGAGGAAAATGGATTATTGATTTTTCTAATCCGGCTGACTATTGTTTTGGATTGCCACAACTCAAATTCCAATACGGTATTCCTCCTACATGCCCAATGAGATTGGTTACGGCATCTATTGACAGAAAAAAAGGCACATTTATTAGCACTATTTTGAAAAACCAACTCAAAAAGTCAGCCAGCTTAGGTTCGTGATTATTTGTGGTTTTTGTACCGTGTGGGCATAGGTGTTCTGGATTTTGCTGGAAGCCTCGTATAAAGGTTAGAATTGCAAAAATGAGGGTTATGAAAAAAGCTCATAAACTGGGGTTTTGAGTCGCAAACAATACCATTTTTAAAATAGGTATTATTTAAACCCTCTCATTTTGAACAAAAAAATATCTCTTATAAATCAACCTTTTAAAAAAATCCCGAACACCTATGACCGTGTGGGGCGCATACTGCTTGTGTCCAGAATACGGGACATGCCCGCCTATGAAGCTACAACTATGTGGGATGTATAAATAAATGCACTTTTGAGAATGGCACGATGCTATGAGGCATGGCGTATGACTCTATTATAGGCCCTACAGAGGAACAATGCCGAATTATCACTATTATCGTGTCCAGGGCGATTGTTCATTTTACCGTGAACTTGATCAAAAACGAATTACTCACGAAACATCAGGACAAACCAAGCTGTCTTCCATCCAAAATCACCACGCTTGCGCTCGTCTTGGTTATTATCATTGCGGCGATTGTATATCACCTGTACCAAGATAATGGGAACATTTCCCTTTTTGATGAGTACGAGTAGGATGGGTAGAGCGAGAGCGCAACTTCGTTCCAAGCTCAGCGAGATCAACCCATCGAAAAGTCCCAAGGTACTTCCAAGGGGCTTGTGTCTGTTTGAAATGGAGCTAAAATTGTTTTCAAATAGCGAGTGTAGGATGGGTAGAACGAAGTAGCGTTCCTCTACCCATCCTACACTAAGTAGTCTGAATCAGAATTGCCTTTATGTTGTCCTCATCATAAGACCCAAAAAAAGCATCAAGGTGACAATCACCAAGGGGCTTTTTTTATGTATTGGCCATATACAAGCTGCGATTGATTTTGCTCAAAACCACAGCTATACTCGTGTGGGTAATCGGGTCGTCTAGGCGGGTGGCTCGACTCTCATTATGATGGCAACAGGGCCATCACTCGTTTAATCTACAGCCGTGAACACCCATTCAATTAGAATGCAACAAAAATAAAGCGCAAACGTCCTAAAAACTATTAAGTTAAGAGCGGATTTCTCTCGTTCCCAAACCAAACAGGGTTTGGGAACACTTGTATATTCACCTATCTTCCTTATCGTTCACATTAAACCTCCCTTTACTTTTTTATCGTTCCCAAACGTAGTAAAGGAATGCTTTTCTACAAGGCTCTGCAAAGCGTTTGGCTTCAAAAAACTTTCAAATTCCTCAATTACGAGGAAATCTTCTCAAACCCCCGCCTTAGAACCTACTCTATGCACACATCTTTTAAGTATTTGATTTATAAGCCAATTTTGGATTAAATCAATTAGAGTTAAGAACGCTCCACAATTTTTGTTACCAAAAAAATTAGCTGCAAATTAGATATTTATACAATTATGTTTTTAATTTAGTCTTAAATGAGTTTAAAATAACAAACTTTAAAGTAACTATAAGAAAATCAACAACTTAACTCAACAACGTCATCTTTCCCAATTCACGGGTATGGTGGATTTTCGTATAGAGAATATACATATCTGTTATGTTATGGTAATTAAAAATAAGTTATGTGCATAGAGTAGGCCTTAGAACCCCTTCTCGCAAGCCTCAAAATATCCACCAATCTGTCAAGCCTTCCCTTTGAACCGAATTTCTAGCACTTGAATCAACCAATGAACCGGTTATCAAGATCACCTCGCTTGACCAGAATATAATGAATATAATCAAGCTTTTACCGACTATGAAAGCCGCTGTGTTCACCATACCGGCCCCAATGACTATGACGAAAAACAGCTACTTTTTTTAGACCCGATATGTTATACAGCGGTCACAGATAGTCTGGATGCCATCACTCAATATCATTGGTTACCCGAAACTGGACAAGTTTATCAACAAACCGATCCTCTGGCGAGGATCACCAAAACAGAATATGACGCTCAAGGCCGCATTATTGCCGAACTTGCTCCAAATGGTGCCAAAACGGTTTATGGTTATGATGAATTT
>QNEL01000749.1 GCA_003645185.1 Candidatus Parabeggiatoa sp. nov. 3 | reverse complement strand
TTGAAAATAAGACTTTTGCACAAGTGAAGCAATGTTTTTTTAATTTTTTAGATGGACAAGTTTTCGATTTTCCCAAGCTGTCATTATATGGTTAAAATTTACAACTCATTTAGGAACACTATATAGGGGTGTGACCTGGGGTGGTGAAAAGGAGCTTCATTTTCTCGTTAATTTGTGATCCTATTTTTATTCCTGATTTTTAATCACTTTAAAAACAATAAGTTATAACACATGAATAAAAACTGGATCAATTTGAGAGAGCTATTGGAACCTCCTTTTCACCACCCCAGGTGTGACCTCCATTTGATGTAAATTTCAATTATCGTTAATAATCAATAATTGATTTTATTTGTTGTAAAAATGATACACCAGAAATTTTCTGGACATTGTAACTATAACATATTGATTAATAAATAATTATCTGGAATTTTGCTCTACATCAAGTAAAGGTCACACCTAGGCTGTCGAAATCAATAAAAACAAAACAGTTTACTTATGTAATTCAATAAGTTATTTTTATCTTTAATACCCAAAAAGCATCAAAAATCCACGTAATTCACTCCTATTTTTTGACTACGGAACAAATAATCAACGACTTAGAGAATGCCAAGTGGATTAAATTCTTCGTTTTCAGCTATTTTTTTGAATAATAATTTTCCTATCTTTTGGATTTGAGTAGCAACTGGAAATAGATTGTAAAATATGCTAAAAAAGCCATTCATTTTATTACCATTTAAGATACAGAGCAATGCTTCAAACATCAAAAATATTAAAAAGTCGTGAAGATTGGAAAAATAAAGCAATCCAACGTAGCTATGAAATTCGAGAATTAAGGAAAACCCAACAGCGCCTTCTAAAAACGATAATTGAGCTAAAACGTATGAATCGTGAGCTAATACAAGTTGTCAACGACAAAAAAAAACAGCACCGAGCAACCTTCTGAACAAGCTATAGAGACAACAAACACAGCTCAAGTTATTCATTTATCTGAAACACAACAAGTTCGCTCCCTGTGTATTTTGCTCGCTATCAATGCAGTGGTTTCTTATCGCAGTATTCCACGAATTCTTGAGTTGTTTAAGCTGACAGTTCCATTTGAATCAAACTGGACACCTAATTTTACCTCGGTCATTAACTGGACTTTGCGTCTGGGCTTGGGTTTGCTCAAACAGGTGAAAACAATTTCTGAACCTTGGGTTGCGATCATCGACCATTCCATTGATATCGGGACTAAAAAAGTATTGGTGGTTTTGCGAGTTCCTGTAGAAGCCCTGTCAAAACGTGGCAGTGCAATTCAACTGCAAGACTGTGAATGTATTGGTCTGAGTGTTTCTGAAAAGGTGACAGGGGAAACGATTTCTCCCGAGTTAGAGAAAATTTTTACTCAGGCAGGCAACCCGGTTGCAATCATAAAAGATACGGATGCCACTCTTAACAAAGGTGTCCGTCTGTGTTCTGAAAAACAAGAAAAACCCATCCCCATCATTGATGATATAGGTCATGCAATGGCAAATGCCCTCAAAGCTCAGTTTGAAAAAACGGCATCTTATAAACGTTTTAACGCATTGCTAAGTTATGGTGCCAAATGCTTACGCCAAACAGACCTTGCTTTTATTACTCCGCCCAAATTACGCAGCAAGGGACGTTTCCTTCGTCACCGCAAATTGGGAAAATGGGGAACAAAAATGTTGAATGTATTTGCTGTCAAAGGTCGCGCCTCAAAAGGCAGCATGCTTGACAGAATACGCAACGCTTTTCCTGACTTAATCAAATCAAGAAGTTTTATTGAATACTTCGCCTTGACTACCAAAATAGTCTCTGAGGTAATGAAAATTCTGAAAAACAAAGGACTTAATAAAGCAACCTACAAACAGTGCTATGACTTATCAAAAAAACTGCCTAGAAATTCATTCGTCGCAAAATGTTTACAAGCATGGTTAAAGCGGAACATTGAAGTTCACAAGCCACTTAGAATATCGAAGCCTCTGATCGTCAGCAGCGACATTATTGAATCGCTTTTTGGTAAATTTAAGTATGCTATTGAGCGCAGTCCGCAATCTGATATGAATCGCACCGTGCTACTCATTCCAGCCTTGTGTGGAAATCTTGATGGTGAGATTATTACACAAGCATTAAATCAAGCATCTTGCAGTGATCTGGATACATGGGAAAAAGACAATATTCCCTATACCATAAGGAAAAGACGACAAGCATTTTTTAGTCAAGATGAAAATCCAAAAAGTGGGGAATTGTAATGTCAATTAGGAGAGGGATTTCGACAGCCTAGGTCACACCCTTATATAGAACATCGTGGACGCTTGGGAATGGGTTATGGTCAGGAAATTGATATCGATGCGGCAGCCGGTATCGAAGGTTGGGTAGCCGAAAGTAAATGGTGGAAAGGCAGAAAAGTGGGTGTTTCGGTGGTTGAATGTCTACTTAAGCAAGCGCGGCAACTCCAAGAGAAACGGGAATTATAAATTCTTCGCGTCTGGTTATTTGCTTACGATGGGGTGACTGAAGAAGCCGAAGATTTGATGCGTCAACACAATATTCTGTGGTCAAATAGCAAATATTTGGATGCTTTACTGACACTGGTTAAATTTAGGTCTTTACCGGAGTTATAGGCTTATGTCGCGAAAGACGCAACGCAAAAGATATTTTTAAGGCCTCTTTAGCGTCTTTAGCGTTTATTTTTTCACGCAAAAGTTTTGCTGCACAAAACTTTTGCATGAAAACCTGTTTTTAGTAACTGCCATAATCTCATTTATGAACTTTTGAACTTTATTTGCAACAAGTTAAGTAACTGTTCATGCCAGTTTTGAGTTTTACTGGTATTAAAATCTATAACTTAAATCCGTTCATTCCCCTAAACGAAGTTCAACGAAACTAAATAACGAAGCTTCGCTCGTTTATCCGTTCTACTAAACATCAAGTGAATAATTCAAACTTCAACAACCTTTTACACGCTTTCGATAGTTATAAACCCAAACCCACAATAAAGACTGGCAATTGCATTCCTCAGATGAGCAAGATAAGTTAGTTTCTCAATCTCACGAGGAGAGCTATTTACTTAATCCAATGGCCGTCTTTATTTGGACATTTTGTGATGGCAAAACCGAGGTACGGGCAATCAGGGCAGCTTTA
>QNEL01000748.1 GCA_003645185.1 Candidatus Parabeggiatoa sp. nov. 3 | reverse complement strand
TTGCCGCCGTAGCACTCATCGCCTTCAGAGTCATGGTAAAAACCTTGTTAAAGGCAGTCGTCAAAAAGCAGATCAAGAAAAAGGGGGCTAAAAAGCGCAAGAAGAAGAAACGCACCGAATGTGACTGCGATAAGAAAAAAACTCGTAAGAGTAAGGGCAAAACGGGTAAAAATGAATGTGAACCAGAACTCAAGCTGGTGAGTGTCGAATTCCTTAATGACTTAAAAATTTATAAGGACCAAGTCGGCCAAGCGCCTTTGATTACTGGGCCTGAATGGGTAGACACCGCACCTTATGATGGTAAACCTGAAACCAATGAGCGTGTCGCTTATGTCAAGGGGACTTCGCTGAAATTTGAAGCCGAGTTTAAACTCACTGAATTACCCTCTGAAAGTGAAGGTAAATTGGCGAAAATTCGCAGTGAGGTAAGCTTTGAAGGCGCGAATAACGTTCAGGAGAACGAAACGTTAGAACCTAAGTCAATCCGACTGAAAAAAGAGGGAGACACCTTTACGTATAAAGGTACAATCGCATTAAATTCAAAGCAGGTTCAGTTTTTTAACCCGATGAAGATCAAGTGGAAAATCACTTCTGTTTATGGAAAGCAGAGTTTTGAGACTGAGCATCAGGTTTATGTCACATTTAAGAAGCCCTTTTTGGAGTTTAATGGGTTCCTTCAAGACCTGAATACGCTGTATTTAACTTCATTACATTTAGCCACATCGAATGCTGGTGCGGAAAAAGAGTCCGAAGTGATCAACAACACTTGGAAACATTTTAAAGAGAAAAGGGTTAAAACTTGGGGTGATCCCCCTGGTAAAACAAAAAGGCGCTTGTCCTATTATAAACGCGGTAAAGGATTTGTAGGGACTTGTGATGCTTCCTCATTGGAAACTTTTTTAATACAACAAGACAAACAGAGTGGAGAGTGTGGCGCATTTGCAAAACTCTTTATGGCCGCTTTAGCGGCTAATGGAATTCAGTCTGAATACGTGACAATTTCAGCTTCTGATGGCCAAAAATTTTTAGTGAACAACTGGCGTTTTAATGAAGCCACTTTATGGGAACAAGAAAGCGATTACAAATGGAAACTAACCCTCTATGGTGAAACAACAACAGGAAACCTCACAGTTATCTGTGGGATGGTTCCAAATCAATATGATCGTAACAAATATCCCATGCCATTAGGTAACTATAAAGATTTGGATAGTCTGTCTGGCATTATGGGACAAAATGAGTTTGATCCATCGGAAAAAGTTTTTGATTTCCACTTCATAGTCAAAGTACCTGTATCTTCTGGGGCGATTTATTATGATCCTTCCTATGGGGTGACTTATGCTGGCGGAAATAAGTTTCTTGCCGCTATGAACTTTGAAAAAGACGCGATTGCAGGGTATGCGAAGGCGCAAGACAAAAAACATCCTGGTCATCCTTATAGATGTGCTTTTAAAGCTAGGAAACCTCAGGATGCCTCAGGCAATTACATCAATAATATTCATTTTGATAAGTGATGTAATTGATTGTTTAGTGTTTAAGAAAAAATAACTTGAACATTTTTTTCATCCCAAACAGACTCAATTTGAAATTCAGTATAGTAGTCCAGAAAAGTTCTGTCCTGCCAAAAATCATGTTTTTCCACAAACTTTGATTTTTCAAATCGTCTTGTTATCTGGATAAGTCTATTTGGAATTTTTCAAAGTTATTTTTGCTTAGACACTGATTGTTTAAAGAAGTTCTAAAAACATCATCTTTCCGGTTTAAAACTGATTTATCGCTGTTCATCTGTTGATGTTAGCGATATCATTAACTCAACACAGTGAAACTAAGAACTTTACCAAAATAGCTGCTTAGCTTTCCAAGTATTATGCGAATTTTAAAAGTTCAGCTTATCTCTGTGTTGAGTTTATCCCTATTTCTAATTTTTCCTGTTTGTCAATCAACTTTTATTCCAGATGTTGGCAATAAATACGACAAGTGAGTTAATTGACTATCAATTTTAACCTAACCCACATCGAGAGTAACAACTTTTAGCAAATAACTAGTCAATAGAAAGAACAATAGCTATGCCTAATTTTATTCAACCTATAGAAGGTTCACAACAAACCAAAGAATTATTATTCCAATACACTGAAAATAAAAAACTTTCTCATATAAAAGTTCATTTACAAAAGTTTAGTCTTAGTCAAGATTTGTTGGCTCGAAAAGGAGAATGTGTCGAACTTTTCTCTCTTTATGATCGAGAAACTGGCTTACTTTGGTGGCAACTTTATTCTATCTCAATTCACGAGAAATGTAATTTAGAAAACGATGTGATGGGAGATTATGGGTATTTGCGAAACGATGACGGGATTTTTAGGCCATATGAACAACCTAGAGGTTTTAGAAAAAAGTTTCTCTATATTTCTGAGGAAAAGCTGACTTCTTTTCTAGTTGATTCCCAAGGCTTCTTCTTAATAGATGCTTTAAAATCTTATGGCTCTTTTGAAGAAGGTTTTAATCATTTCATGATATCTGTCAATAACAACTTACAAAATGATCAAGATTGGTTTGAAGGTGATCAAAATTGCCAATATATTGACTTCACCAACGTTCTTTTGGAAGAAATTATTCCGATAACAGAAGAAAAACGTCTTTGTAGCGCCATCAGACGAGATACGCGAATCACTCCCGATATAGTTAAAGTCAAACGACGAAAGAATAAATGGTATGTGTTTTTAGAAAGAGCTTATAAGAAACAGGCTCTAGTTGTTTTGAATGATGACTATCAAGCTATTAAGGCTTTAGGAGAGGGTGCGAAAAAAACAGCCTGATTGGGAGTCGATATAGAATGGGTTAAACAGGCTATTTGTTTAACCTACATCATTTGATGCCCAAGTCATGAGCGAATTTGACGAGATCGAGGCCTCTATCCGCGACAACAATTTGCCAGACGATATCCTTGAGCGGAACGATCAGGCCGTCGCGCGCTATTCACAGGAAAAAGAAACGCTGTACGACAACTTGGATGCAGGACGAAAATGCGAGTTCAACTCAAAAACAGCGTATTCGCATAACCCGTGCCCTTCAACACCAACAACCGCTCACGCCAAGCCAACATGTGCCCTTTAATCCCGACAACTTGCCGTTTAGTTTTCCTACTGGCAACATTCGCAC